>JBKPNV010000095.1:0-26554 GCA_046732795.1 Acidobacteriota bacterium | reverse complement strand
CTTCCGGCGTCATCGTGCGGTAGTTCGCGCGCGCGCCACCTCCCGGCGGTGGACCCCAGGCTCCGCCGAACGGCTGTCCTCCGCTTCGCGCCTGCTGTTCGTACATCCGCCAGTTGGCACCGAGCTCGTCGTACTTCTTTCTCTTCTCTGGATCGCCCAGCACTTCGTACGCTTCGTTGATCTCCTTGAACTTGCCCTCAGCGACCTTGTCACCCGGATTGACGTCGGGGTGGTGCTTGCGCGCAAGTTTCCGGAAAGCCTGCTTGATCTCTTTCTCGCTGGCCGTCTTCGAAACGCCAAGTGTTGAGTAGTAGTCCTTGAAGTCCACAGCTGCTCTCGAGTGTCAGGTTGATGTCGAGTCGACTACAGTCCAAGCAAATCGTTCAGACGCTTGATCTCGTTGAGCAATTGACGGCGGCCGTGGCCGGTGCTCAACGCGGATTCATCCAGAAGCGGTCGAATCCGCTGCATTACCTCTGCCATCGCCAGCAACCGTTGCACCCCGGCCAGATTAATCCCGTGGCCATCCACCAGTTGCTTGATCAGGCGCAGCCGTTCGAGCTCTTCGTGCGCATAGAGACGCATGCTCCCGATCGTCCGGCTGGGGCGAATCAACCCGAGGCGCTCGTACTTCCGGAGAGTCTGAGGATGCATCCCCAGCTGCTCGGCCGCCGTGCTGATGAAAAAAAGATCGTCCAGTGCCATCGCGATCCAGCGGCCGGCCAGGGCCGCCCCACCCCAACATTGATATGGATCGAGTGTAGGGCTTGATACGGCTCGTGTCAAGTTAGCGGTTCACCCGCACCCGGCACAGAGTAGGATCGAACGAACGCCTTGGATATTGCAGCCGCCGACCTCGTTACCATTGGATTGCTCGTCGTTCTCGAAGGCCTCCTCAGCGCGGACAACGCGCTGGTCATGGCCATCATGGTGCTGGGATTACCCCGGCGCGACCACCAGAAAGCTCTTCGATACGGCTTGCTTGGCGGATTTGCTTTTCGCGCCGCCGCCACTGCACTGGCGGCATATCTCATTCAGGTCGGGTGGGTAAAAGTCCTGGGCGGCGTGTACCTGCTGTATCTCACCTATTCACACTTCTGGGGTCGCGAAGAAGGCGAGGATCGACACCAGGCGCCCAAGGCCAAGGGCATGCTCGGGCTGTCTCCATTCTGGGCGACCGTCGTGCGTGTGGAGGTCATCAATCTCGCGTTCTCCATCGATTCGATTCTGGTCGCCGTGGCGATGTCGCCGAAGTTGTGGGTCGTCATCATCGGCGGAATTCTCGGCATCGTGGCGATGCGTCTGGTTGCGGGGCAGCTGATCGCGCTCGTTCAGCGATACCCGCCGCTCGTCGACGGAGCTTTCATCATCATCGCGTGGGTCGGTGTCAAGCTGTGCCTCGAGTACCTCCATGATGCGCACATCATCGGGTTGGAAATCCCGAGGTGGTTGTCACTTGGGCTCGTCGTGGTGATCTTCCTCATCGCGCTGATCTACGCAAAGATGCAGGGAGCAGTCGAGGCTGATGATCCGCTCGCCGACGAATGCGAAAGCATGCTGGCGGGCGAAGACAACCTGGTCCCGAAAATCGACAGTGACATGAGGAAATGAGCTGCAGTTCCAGATTTCCGGTTCGTGTTCCAAGTTCGTGTTCAGAGTTCAGGTTCGAAGTTCGTGGTTCACGGTGCTCAGTTCCGGAACCGACAACCTGAACGTCGAAGGGTGAACAAGAAGCCAGAAACACGAAACCGGAAGGGGGAATTCGGAACCGGGAACTGCGTGAACTACCGCCGTGCCGCCGGTGTCAGCGTCGTCTCGCGCCGCTCTGTGCCGCGCATGTACACAACCTTCACCGGCTCCCCGATCTTCAGCAGTTCCAGCGCATAGGTGTAGTCGTAGATATTGGCGATCGTCTGGCCAGCGATTTCGACGATGACGTCGCCTTTCTGTAATCCGGCCTGCTCGGCAGGGCCGCCGCCGATCACGCCGCCAAGAAGCAGGCCCTTCGCATCCGCTGCATAGTCCGGTACCGTGCCGGTGAAGACGCGGACGCCCGTGCGATTCACCGTCTGCGATGACTGGTCGACTTTGACGAACTGCGGCGCCCGATCGGACTCGAGCAGCCGCGTCGCGATGACGGTGGCGAATTGCGCCACGCGATCGAGATCCTCGTAGTTGATCTTGTCCGCCGTGTCCGACGGCTTGTGGTAGTCGAGATGAGCACCGGTCGTGAAATTCAGGCTTGGCACCGACGCCTGGTTGAAAGTCGCGACGTCCGTCGGCTGATATGGATCGGGCTGCAAGGCGAGGTTGAAGCCCGCCGCTACGTTCGCGCGCTCGATGAGCGACGCCCAGGTATCGCTGCTGCCGGTCGCCTGAACGGCGAGCTTGTTGTCCTGCATGCGGCCGACCATGTCGAAGTTGAGATAGGCGGCAATCTCGTTCACAGGAATTGGTGGCGCGTTGACGAATGCGCTCGAGCCGATCAGCCCGAGTTCCTCGGCAGACCAGAGCGCCACGGCGAGATGCCGTCGACGAACTTTCTGACGCGCCAGCCCTTCGGCGACCGCGATCACGGCCGCGCTGCCGGACGCGTTGTCATCCGCGCCGACATGCGGCTTGCCCGCGTCGCTGCCCGTGGCCAGCGAGTTGCCGTTTCGGCCAAGCCCGAGATGGTCGTAGTGTGCGCCGACCACAATCCATGGCTTCTCGACATCGGTGACAGGCGAAGTCGCCGGCAGATACGCCACGACATTGCGTGCAGTACGCTTCTCGCGAACGAGTTTCGTCGCGAGCTCGACCGTCACGCCCTCGAGCGCAAATCCCGCTGTGTGCGGGTTGCCGGTATCGAACTCCTTCTGCACTGACTCGAGCGATCGTGAACCAAACAGAGCGGCGGCCGCTTTGCCGCTGATGCTTGCCGCCGGGATGCCCGACCCGGCCAGCGCTGTGTCGAACGTAATCGGTACGGTCTGGCCGGCATTCGGCGATCGGGGACCGGTGACGACCAGAAGCGCCTTGGCACCCCGTTGTCGAGCGGCAAGCGCCTTGTAGCGCAGCTCAGAATAACGAGCCAGGATCGACTTCGTTTCCTTGTCGGCGTCCTCGGGGAAGTATCTGAACACGACGACCGCCTTGCCTTTCACGTCGAGCGTCGCGTAGCTGTCGTATCCGAAGTTCTGTGACTCCGGCACGACGATACCGTAGCCAGCGAAGACCACCGGCGCCGACACCGTTGCATCGTCCGAGAAGGAGAGCGCGACAACGTCGTCCGGCGCGGTGAAGCGCTGATTGCCCGTCACCAGCTGTGAGCCGCCGTCGCGGCTTCCCGCCGTGAACTCGAAAGACATGAACATGTCCTGCCGTCCGGGAAGCGGTCTTGCGCCGATCCGCGCAAGCTGTGCGGCGATGTAATCACCAGCGCCACGTTCCCCACTGGATCCGGCTTCGCGTCCCGCGAACTTTTCAGAGGCCAGCGTCTCGACATATGCCCGGGTCTGCGATGCTGTCGCTGGTGCTGGTGTCTGCGCGGTGAGTGTGGCAACCGACAGCGCCATTGCCACGTAGAGCAACGCGGGCTTTCCGGCTGCGCCAAGGCTGCGGCGGACAACGAGATTGCGCGAGATGTGACGCATCGTCATTGTCCTGATCCTCGGGTGGCTTTCTGGCGCGGCGGTGCTGCCGCGAGTGCGTCGAGTGCGTGTTGATGATTCCATTGAGCGAGATAAATCTGACCCTCACGGCCGCCGCCGCGACTGGACGTCCATGCCAGTCGCGTCCCATCTGGCGACGGCACGGGGAGGCCGTCGAAACCATCGGAGTAGGTCACCCGGATCGGCTCCTTGCTCCCGTCGATGTCCACGAGAAACACCTCGAAGTTTTCGAATCCGAGCTTGTTCGACGAGAAGACGATATAGCGGCCGGATGGATGGATGTAGGGCGCCCAGCTCATCGCGCCGAAGTCGGTGATCTGACGCTGGTCGGTTCCGTCCAGATTCATCGTCCACACATCGGCGATGAGGCCGCGCTCGTCGAAGCGCCGCCAGATGATTCGCTTGCCGTCGGGCGAGAAGAACGGGCCACCGTCGTACCCGGGAACACTGGTGAGACGCTTGACGCCGGACCCGTCCGCATCGGCAGGCATGATGTAGATCTCGCCGAAGTAGCTCGGGTCGGTGTCGAGCTGCTTCTGCTCAGCAGCGGAGAGCGGCCGTTCATAGGCCTGACGCGTCGAGGAGAACACGATCCAGCGGCCGTCAGGGGAGTAGCTCCCCTCCGCGTCGTAGCCTCGCTTGTTGGTCAACCGTCGCAGCGTGCCCGTCTTGGCGGAACGGACATACAGCTCCATCTCCGGGTCGTAATCCCAGGAGTATCGGCGTTCCTGACCGGACGTACGGAACTTGAGCTCCTCTTCCTGCTGTTGCTTCGACGTCGGATCGTGATGAGTCGAAGCAAACAGGACGTCGCCGGTCTGCGGGTCGATGAACGAGCAGGTCGTCTTGCCCATCCCGGGCGAGACGCGGCTCACATCGCCCGTCGCCATATCCATCAGATAGATTTGATAGAAGGGGTTGCCCGGCTCTCTCTCGCTTTGGAATACCAGCCGCTGGCCATCGGGTGACCAATAACCTTCGCCGGCGCGCCGGCCTTCGACTGTCAAGCGCCGGATTCGGGTGAGAAAATCGGCCTCCTGCGACGCGTTGCCCTGCTGGCCAACCACCCCGAGCGAAGACATCACCAGAACAAGCGGTAACACAGAGCGTCTAAGAGATTGAGTCATCTGTTGCCCCGATCTTTATTACCATTCAAACGAGTGCCACTGCACAAGCTCTTAGTGTCCGCTCGGGAGGCGGTCTCGAACAGGCCGATCCTGCGGTGGGGTTTTCTCGCCGCTGCGGCCGTCACCATAGCCGCGGTGGTCGTGTCGGGAGTATGGACCGTCCGGCACGCCTGGGCCATTTACAAACTCAATCGGGGAGTCGGCGACACGGTCTTCTACGACGCCGACGATCACCCCTGGTTTCGCTTGGACGAGCAGCGCCAGGACGTGCCGTTCGACCACATTGCCACCTCCTTCAAGGACGCGGTCATTGCCGTCGAGGATCATCGATTCTACTTACACCCCGGCATCGATCCGATTGGCCTGAGCCGCGCCGTGGTTCATAACGTGCGCGGCGAGGAGCGGCAAGGGGGCAGCACCATCACCCAGCAACTGGCACGAACGCTGTTCCTGTCCAATAGCCGCACTTACGGACGAAAGGTCAAGGAGGCCGCGCTCTCGGTGATGCTGGAGATCTTCCTCTCGAAGCGCGAGATTCTCCAGCTCTACATGAATCGCGTCTATCTCGGCAGCGGAATTTACGGTGTCGAGACCATGTCCCGGCGGACCTTCGGCAAGCGAGCCTCGGATCTCACATTGGCCGAGGCCGCACTCCTGGCGGGCGTGATTCGTGCGCCGGCGTCGTATTCACCGTGGAATCACCTCGAGCATGCGCGCGCGCGCAGCTTCATCGTGTTGCGACGCATGCGGGAGGAAGGGAAGATCACGGCGGCCCAGGAGCAATCTGCACGCAGCGAGAAGTTGCGCGTACGCCAGGCGTCATCGACGGCCAACAGTCGTCATGGCTATGCAAAGGAGTTTCTTCGCCAGCAGTTCCGAGACCTTGTCGGAAACGACAACCCTCCCGACTGGAAAGTTCACACGACGTTCGTGCAGGAGGTTCAGGATGCGGCGGAAATCGCGGTCCGCGACGGACTGCGCCGTCTTGCGCTTCCGGGTCTGCAGGCGGCCCTCGTCGCGATCGATCCTCACAACGGCAGCCTGCTCGCCCTGGTCGGAGGGTCCGACTACCAGACCACACCATTCAACCGCGCGACGCGCAGTCACCGGCAGCCTGGATCAGCATTCAAGCCGTTCGTGTATGCCACGGCGCTCGAACAGGGCCTGTCACCGGTCTCGACGATCAGCGGGCTTCAGCAGGTGGCCGTGCAGGCCCCCGAAGGCGTCTGGATTCCTCGTGACGATCGAGCCAAGACGCACGACACGATGACGTTGCGCGAAGCCTTGCTCGAATCGAGCAACGCGGCGGCCGTCCTGCTCCAGCAGCGCGTTGGAGCCCGCCCGGTGATCAAGCTCGCGGGGGACCTCGGTGTCCCCGATCAGCCCGATGTTCCGTCGCTCGCACTCGGCAGCGGTCTGGTGACTCCGCTCGACCTGACAGCGGCATACGCCGTGTTTCCGGGAATGGGTTATCGCTCGCAGCCGCGCGGACTGATTTCGATCGAAGACGCCGACGGGGATGAAGTCGAGTACGTGCATCTCAAGCGCCAGCAGGTCCTGTCCGAGCAGGTCGCGTATCAAATGGTCTCGATGCTCCAGGACGTCACGCGGCGAGGGACCGCTGCAAGCCTGCAGCGTCAGGGGCTTCCAATGGAGGTCGCCGGGAAGACGGGAACCACCAACGATTCGCGCGACGCCTGGTTCGTCGGCTTTTCCTCGTCAGTCGTGGTCGGTGTCTGGATTGGATTCGACGATCCGCAAACGATCCGGAGTGATGCCTCCGGCTCACGGATCGCGTTGCCGATCTGGGCGGACTTCATGCGCCGCACCGCGCGACGGCTTCCGGCCGACGCGTTCCCGCGCCCTCCCAAGCTTCGCACCGAACTGATGTGCTCGATCTCCTATCATCGGGCGCTCGATGGGTGCCCGAGCTACGTTGAATACTTCAAACCGGGCGACGATATCCCGACCGAGTTGTGTGAGCTGCACACCGGAAGCATGAAACAACGGGCCGAACGCGCGCTGCGCGGGCTGCTCGGCGCGATCGGCGAAGGCATTCGTGGGATCTTTCGATAACACCCAATGTCAAAGATCAATGGTCACAGGTCAAAGGTACAACGCTGCTGGTGGTGTGGAGAGGATCCTCTCTACGTCAGATATCACGACGAGGAGTGGGGCAAACCGGTCAGGGACGATAACCGACTCTTCGAGAAAATCTGCCTCGAAGGATTCCAGGCTGGTCTCAGCTGGCTGACGATCCTGCGGAAGCGCGAGAACTTCCGTCGGGCGTTCGCCGACTTCGACATCGATGCTGTTGCCCGCTTCGGGTCGAAGGACGTCGCGCGCCTCTTGCGCGACGAAGGGATCGTCAGGCACCGCGGGAAGATCGAGTCCACCATCAACAACGCTCAGCGTGCCATCGAGCTCCGCGACCAGGAGGGGTCGGTCGCAGACTACTTCTGGCGCTGGCAGCCGGCGCGCGTCTCGCGTCCACGCCGCATTACGCGCAAGGTGCTGATGACGATGGCGACGACGCCGGAGTCAGCGGCGCTGAGCAAGGACTTGCGAAAGCGAGGATGGACGTTCGTGGGACCCACCACGGTGTATGCCTTCATGCAGGCAATGGGCCTGGTCAACGATCACGTTGACGATTGTTCTTTCCGGTAGATCCGCTGTCAGCTGCCAACTCCTCCTCACCAGCTCCCAATTCCAGGACGCGTCCTGGGCTTGGGAGTTGGAAGTTGGGATTCGAAACGCTCATTGATCGCTGAGTTGAATCGACTGACGCACGCGCCGGAACACTTCGTTGTAAGTCCCGGCGTCACGCTGCGGCGCCACACCGACAAGGTAGAGGAGCCGTCCATCATTCAGTCGCGTGGTGGCCAGCGAGATTTCCTCAGGCTGACCAGTGATATCGGACCGATTCGTCAGCGTCGTGCGAACGCCCGCGCGGCCGCCAACGTTTTCGCGCGAGTAACCTTCCTCCCGCCGAAGCTGTGGGTTGCTCTCCGCAAATGCGGCGACCAGCTGATCGGTGTCCTGCTGCAAGCTGCCGTTGCCCGTCTTGGTGATCCCGATCTGGAACCCATGCGTAACACCTTCAAGCCGTCCCGACGTCGCGCGGTAGCCGCCCTCAGGCGCGTACGTGATACCCGTGTTGTCGCCGCTCACCTCCGACCAGTTGGCGGGCAGACTCACGCGCATGAACGAAAACGGGGACGAGCTGCGATACTGCGACGAGGGTGGCGGCACGGACACCGAGGTGTTGCGGACCGATCCGTGGCCGTTCGGGTTGCTCTTCGCCTGCCCCTTCGCAATCTGCTCGGCGGTGTACGCCGGTGGCATCGAACGCAGCCGCGCTTGTATGTCGTGGAACTGCCCGGTACCCGCGTTGCCTTGGACGCGTAGTGAGGCCGCTTCGCGATTGATCGCCTCATAGCGGTTGCCGGGGTTGGGATGGCTGCTCAACCATTCCGGTCCATTGCTGCCGCCTTCGGCTTCGATCGTCTTGAACATGTTTGCCATCTCGCGCGGGTTGTACCCGGCGCGAGCGAGAATCTGCGCGCCGAGGATGTCAGCCTGGGACTCGTATTCACGGCTGTACCTCAAGAACGCCGCTCCAAGGCCAAACTGCGTCCCCTGCGAAATAATCGAACCCGCGGTTCCGCCAATCACCGCTCCCGCGATTTGCCCGAGCACGGAACCGATCTGGAACTTCTGTCCCTTTGTCGCCTGCGCCGTCCCGTGGCGCAGCGCCACGTGCGACATCTCATGCGCCATGACGCCGGCGACCTCGCCCTCGGTTTTGGCGGCCTCGATCATTCCGCGATTGAGGAACATCGGCCCGCCAGGCAACGCGAACGCGTTGATCTCTTTCTGATTCACCATGTCGAAGGTGTATCGGAATTCCTGGTGCTGAAATTCCGGTGGAATGGCAGCGGCGAGCGTCCGCCCGATTGTCTCGACGTAATCCTCGGTCCGCTGATCGTTCAGAAGCGGCAATTCCTTGGTGACCTCGGCGGCTGCCTCCCGGCCAAGTTTCACATCGTCGGCAAGGCTGTAGTTGTTCTTGGGCGCGACTATCCTGGTTTGTGCGGCGCTGGACAGCGTCAGCGCACAGGCGACGCCCAGCCCAACGAGCGCTCGTTTCAGGCGTGGAGAAGGCATCGTATGTGTCATGCCTCCAGTGGTTGCAAGTCGCTGGCCAACCCAAAATTCACTAGCGCTGTATGACGACGCCTACGGTTGCCCTCCAGAAACTCAACAGTGATTGCCGTTCGCCAGTCAGCGGATTCGTGTCGCGCTCGAGGCTTCGAAAATGTCGCAGCTCGAACCGCAAGCCGGTGTGCGGGCTGATGAACCCGATTGCGCCGCCACCCAGATTCAAATTCACGGCGTTCTGGGCGCGACCGAAGATCTCGGGAAAGAAGTTGTTGGCCTCATCGATCGAGGCGTGCATCCAGCCAAGGCCGCCAACCAGATATGGCCTCAACGACTCGCGCGTGACGCTGAGCGGCGCGGTGATCACCACGTTACCGCCAAGCGTGACCACGTTGCTGTTGGTGAAAACGCCGGCGAGGTTATCCCGCTCGAAAAATCTGGGGGCGTAGCCGAAGTCACCCTCCAACCCAAGTATTCCCGCACTCCACCACCCAACCGAGCCACCGAAGATGAGTTGAGCGGAACTGGCACCCTGCTCCAGATCGGGAAGCGCGGTCGAACCCCCGAACGCGGTGCCAACGAAGGGCGCGAACAGCCAGTCTGCGTCGGCGTCGTGCGAAGACAGCACCAGCAGCAGCCCCGCGATCGCCACCCTGGCTACGCCGCGATTCACCCTCAAGGTAGAAATAGTCTGAGGAACAACGACGCAAACAACGACGTCGTCACATCGCCCGATTCGAGCGCGAACGGCGCGTTCAGACCATCGCTGTTGGCAAGTGCGATGAACGTCAGACCGCTGTTTGGAGCTTTGATGATAATCGCGGAGTGTCCGCCTCGTGTCAGACCGAATTGCCAGACGATCGGCTCGCCATGGTAGTTCTGCACGAACCACCCTAAACCGGTTGGCAACGGTGTGTCACCTGCCAGGGCCTGCGTCCACGCGGTGTTCCTCGTCGACGATGCCAGCAGTGCGTTCGCCAGGAGCGCGTTGTCGAAGCGCGCGAGGTCGCGAACAGAGCTGATGATGCCGTCTGAGGCGTCCAGGCTGCGCGGCGTGAGATCGGCGTTGCGTTGGGGCTTACCGCTCGCAACGCGGTATGGTGTGGCCATTCGTCCGAGCACATCGGCATACCGCGTGCGGTGAGCACTATCGAAGTTACTCGTGGCGGCGGCCGCGAGCTGATCGGGCACGGAGTCCTGCATCGCGAATCGATCGAGAATCTCCGACACGAGCACCGCACGGTAGGATCCCTGAGCGCAACGCTCGATCACAGGGGTAAGGGCGGCATAGCGTGCCGGGGCGTACTGATATTCGTCACCGGCAGGCGACGTGTGCGAGAGCAACTGCCGCAACGTCGTTTGCGGCTCTGGAAAGCTTGCGTTGCGTAAGGCCACCGCATCGTCCAACTGCGCGCCCCACTGATCGACGCACTTTCTGAGTAACAGTGTCGCTCCAAACATCTGCGACAAGCCGCCAATCAGATATGGTGTTTCTGGTGTCGCGGGCGCTCCTGATTCGACATCGCGCTTGCCGAAGCCGCGCTCCCACACGACGAAGCCGTTCTGAAGGACGGTGGCCGAGAGCGCCGGGATACCAGCCTCAACGCGGAACGACTCGAGGTAGCGCTCGAAGAGTGAGAACGTGAGTCCCTGAGCTTCCGTACGTTGTGCGGAGACAACGATACCGAGCAGCGCGACGGTTGCGATGCTGAGTTTGGGCAAGGGGGCAGTAGAGTTTAATCCCGACGGAATGATACATCGAAGCGCGAAATATGGCCTTAAAACGTCGCCACGTGTGCTACAGTCCCCGGGGTACTGCTCAATGCGTCGTTCTTTTGCACACCCGGAACCCACCACTACACCGCGGCAGCTCCGGGTTTCCTCACTGCGATTGGCCGTCGGCGTCATCGCGCTTGTCTGCGCGATGACCACTATCTTCGCTCAGGGCACTCAGACACTTCGTGTGGTCCCGCTGGTGAAGGATGACCATGTGCTGGTCTCGTTCGAGTTGACCGGCGGGTTGACGGATGAAGTACGCGACGCGATCAAGAGCGGCCTGAAAACGACGTTCACCTACGCTGTCGAACTGCGGCTCGACGTGCCCGCCTGGGTGGACAGGACCATCGCCACCGCGAGTGTGGCGACCAGCGTGAATTACGACAACCTCACGCGCACGCATGAAGTTGTTCGTATGCTCGACGGCCGGGTGGAAGATGCGCTGTCAACGCAGGACGAACGTGTAGTCCGGACCTGGATGACGAGCGTCACTCGATTTCCGCTTTTCAGCACGTCGTTGCTCGAGCCCAATCGCGATTATTACATCCGCGTCAGCGCGACCGCGCGTCCCAGCAATGGGTCGGTGTTCTGGCCTTTTGGAAGCGGTCCATCTGCGCAATCGCGCTTTACCTTCATCCGTTAGCCCCTCGCACGCGCGCCACTTTTTCGCCTTCCGACACTTTGTGTCAGGTTGTCGACCGATCTCGCCCCGGTCATCCGACCCACGTTTGCACGCGTGTGCGTGTGATGCCACTGCTCTCGACCGTGGCGACAATCCTGCTATTCATCGCCGACGGAGGCAGGCAACGTGGCTTCGACGGCAGGTTCGTTGAAACGTCGCTGGAGCTCGGTCATGGGCCGGGCCGCGTGGGGTCTCTCGGCGGCAGCGTTCGTGATTGCGGGGGTCGGCATCGCTTACGCGACGGTCCTCGAAGTGGATCGGCTGACGCGCGTCAACACCCCGAAGCCACCGGAAGTGGCGCACGACGTCATCGTCCGCAACGCCAAGGATCAGCAGGGACGACGGGCATCGTTCCGGGTCCTGCTTTTCACCGACGAATTCCGTTGGAGGATGTCGTCGTACGAGTCGCTCGAAAGCAACATCGAGGAGCCGGCGTTCACCTCCGAGATGAAAGCCGTCCTCGAGCGCGCGCGGGAAATCATCGTGGTGGGTGCGAGCTCCGAGGAGATCGTTCCCGGGTTGTCAGTGGAAGCCGGCCGCAAGCGCGAGGAGGCACGAGCCGCCAGACGCGCCGAGCGGATTGCCACGTGGGTGCGGAGGGCAATCTCGAAGCCGATTCCGATCCGGAAGCTGAACGTCGGCCACCACACGGCGACGAAGGAGGCGAACGACACCTCCGATCAGCGGCGCGTCGTCATCATCCTGGTGCTTGAACGCGAGGATGGCACCAACGTCGACGAGGCGCTGCGAGCGGCGATGGCGCTCGAAAGCATCAACGCGCCAGTCTTCGAAGCGCTCCTGACTCGCTATTCGCTTTCGGCGTTCAAGACGTTCACGTGGGTGGAGTAGCACATGGCTGAACTGTTGGACATCCTGGACGCGTTTGCGATGCCGCTGAAGGTTGGGTGGGTGGTCTGGCTCGCATGGGGAATCGGCCTGGTCTTCTGGTATCGGCACGATCGCGATTCCGAGACCGCGTCGAAGCGCCCGTCGGCACCCGTGCGCAAGCCGTTCGTATCGAAGCCGTCGATGCCTCAGCGCAGGGAGACCCGGATGCTCACGCCGGAGCCCGCGGTCGGCCACCAGCCACTAGTGGCGCCGGAGCCCGAGGCCCCGCCGCCGGTCGCGCCATCGCTCCTCGAACCCGCATCCGCGCTGCACGAAGATGCCGACGAGGTGACCGATCACGTGGCTGAGTTGGATAGATTCGTGGCTGCCTTCGAGATGAACACGCGGCATCGCCACTCGACGCCTCCCAACGAAGAGCAGTCCTCGTCCGGCCCGACGGTCTGAAGTGGGGTCAGACCCCTTCACAGCTTTTCGCATGCGAAATCGTGTGAAGGGGTCTGACCCCCTGCCCGTATGGGTGATGTCCGGCGCGTGGCGAGTCCCTACGATGGGGCGATGGCTGCCAGTCCACTTCGCCAACTTGACGATGACGAATTGCTCGATGCGTATTCAGCGGCAGTGGTTCATGTCGTCGAGACAATCGGTCCGGCGGTCGTACGGGTCGAGCGCGAACGTGGAGGCGGCTCCGGCGTCATCTTCACCCCCGACGGGTTCGTGCTGACCAACAGTCACGTCGTTCACAAGGCCGATCACCTCACGGTGACGCTGTCGGACGGCCACGCCACGCGTGGGGACCTCGTCGGCGACGATCCGCATACCGATCTCGCGGTGCTTCGCATCGACGCCCGCTCATTGCCGTGGGCCGGACTCGGCGACTCGCGTCGCGTTCGAATCGGGCAGATGGCGATCGCCATCGGGAACCCATTCGGCTTCCACCACTCCGCCACTGCCGGCATCGTGAGTGGCGTCGGCCGATCGCTTCGCGCCGGCTCCGGCCGACTGATGGACGACGTCATTCAGACCGATGCGGCGTTGAATCCGGGAAACTCCGGTGGTCCGCTCGTTACGTCCCGTGCGGAGGTGATCGGTGTGAACACGGCCACGATTCTGCCCGCTCAGGGGCTTTGCTTTGCCGTCGCCAGCAATACCGCGCGCTTCGTGGCAGCGCGTCTCATCAGCGACGGCCGCATCCGTCGAAGTTATATCGGCGTCGGTGGCCAGAACGTGCCCGTTCGGCGCAAGGCTGGCGTTGCGCCGCACACCACTTCATCGTCCGGTGTGCTGATCTTGTCAGTGGAATCGGGAAGCCCGGCCCGTCGCGCCGGGCTGGCCGCTGGCGACATCATCATCGCCTTGGGAGAAGTCGCTGTTACAGGCGTCGACGATCTTCATCGCGCACTGACCGCCGAGCGTATCGGCGTGCCCAGCAGTGTCGCTATTCTCCGGAATGGTGTGCGTCAGCAACTGACTGTCGTGCCGGAGGAAGCGAGCAAATAGCACGGCGGGTCGGAAGACCCGCCGCTACAACGACAGAAGTCCCCTCCTGACCGCTCGCCTCACCGTTTCAACCCGATTGGATGTACCGAGCTTGCCCATGATCGAAGCGACGTGGAACTTCACGGTCTGATCGCTGATGCCCAATCGTTCTGCGATGCCTTTATTCGCCAGGCCCTCGGCCAGCAGGTCGAGCACCTCGAGCTCGCGATGGGTGAGCGCCTCTTCGAAAACACCGTCCGGCGCGTGCGCGCGCGCCTCGTCTGTCGCTGCCGAATCAACAGGCGGCGTCACGATGATGTCGGCATCGAGTCCGGAGCGCCGGGCCTCGGCCATCGTGTCGAACTCGCCAATGACCTGTATGGACAACGCCTCCAGCTCCCAGCGCAGATCGTTGCGCACACTCGCGCGTCCGACGAGGATCGCACGCATTCACCGGGCAGGGCGTTCGCCGATCGTGACCGGCACATCGACCGCGGTGTTGCCGCGGAGCAGCTTCAACGTTGCCTGCCGGCCGACACTCTGCGTCGCAAGCACATCGAGCAGATCGTCGGACGAGGCCGTCGGCGTCGCATCGAGCGCGAGGACGATGTCGCCGACGAAGACGCCCGCGGATGCCGCGGCACTTGACGGCACCACTCCAACGACGAGCAACGCGGATTCGCGCCCCGTCGACGCGGCTTGCGCGGCCGACAACACGACCGGCTGTCCCATGAGGCCAAGATAACCCCGGCGCGTCTGCCCGTGCTCGACGACGCGTTGAGCAGCCGTCCACGCGATGCCGGCGGGGATCACGACCGCGGTGCCGCGGATCGTGGTTGCCGTAGTCACGCCGATGAGCCCACCGGTCGCGTCGATGAAGGCGCCACCCGAGAAGCCGTCATGCATCGGTGCCGTCGTACGAATCACCTGATCGATCACCCGTCGCCTGCCGGTTCGCAGCGGTCCACCGATGACGGAAATGATGCCGGCACTGGCCGTCAGCGAATTGCTCCACGAGCGAGCGACCGCGAGCGCGAGGTTGCCTACACGCGGTGCAGTGGAGGAGGGACTCAGGGCCGGCACGTTCAGCTCCTTGACGCGAAGCACGGCAAGCGTGGTCGCCGGGTCCCAGCCGGCAAGCTCGGCATCGATGGCGGTTCCATCGTGCCGGCGCACGTGGAGCCCCTCGTCGCCGCCAACGGCGCGCATCGTTGTCAGGACCAGACCGTCACCGTAGACGAGGCCGCTGGCGGGCCGCCTGTGACCCTGCACCTGCACGACCGACCCCGCGACCGCGTCCACGGCATCAGCCATTTGATTTGAGAGTTCGTTCAACATGGATGCAATCGTGGCAGACGCCGCTCCCGCAATCATCACCCGAACGGGCAGGGCTCAGCGTAGGCGGGTCGTCTTCTTTTGGGCTCGCAGTTCCGCGTCCCATGCAGTCCGCCGGCCCTTCCGCCGACACACAGAACGCGTTACTCTGAATTCGGAAGACCTCATGCACGTTCGCCGATTCACCCGGTCCCGGTCGATGTCGTTCCTGGCAGCCGCGTTGTGGGTTGCCGCCAACGGCAGCGGGTGGACACAGACGGCAGACCAGCGACCGCCGACGCTCACCGTGGTCGACGCGCCGGAACCGCTCAATCCGGGCGGAGTTGCGCTGCTGTCGGTTACCTCAACCCAGGATCTGACGGCACTCATTGGGCAGGCGGCCGGCCATCCAGTGCGTTTCTGGAGCGCGGCATCGCCTAAAGAATGGAACGGCCTGCTCGGAATCAACCTGGACGCGGCTCCGGGAGTCGTCCCACTGACAATTCACGGAACGACCACGACAGGACTCAAGACGATGACCAGCGTGTCGCTGGTTGTCGCACGATACAAGTTCGAAACGCGCCGGATTCAAGTCGACCCCAAGCTGGCGAATCCACCACTAGAGGAGCTCGCACGGATCAAAGAAGAATCCAAGGCCATGGCTGATGCGTTTGCGGTCGTCACACCTCAACGCTACTGGCATGGGCCCTTCGATGCGCCTGTTCCCGGTACGGCGACCAGCAGCTTCGGGCGATTGACGATCACCAACGGCAAGCCCGCGGGCCGCCATCAGGGCGCGGATTTTCGCGCCGCGACGGGAACACCGGTCAAGGCTCCCAACGGCGGCCGTGTCGTCATCGCGCGCAATCTGTATTTCGCCGGGAACACCGTCATCATCGACCACGGCCTCGGCGTGTTCTCGCTGCTGGCTCACCTGTCACGGATCGACGTCGCGCCCGGCGCAACGGTCGCACGTGGTGACGTCGTTGGAGAGTCAGGCGCGACTGGCCGGGTGACCGGGCCGCATCTGCACTGGGCCGTGCGCTTCGGTGATATCAGCGTCGACCCGGTCGCGCTGATGTCGGCGCTCGCAACACAGCACTGAGCGCGAACAGTTCCGAGTTCCAAGTTCCCACGTTCCGCGTTCCTGTTCGAAGTTCAGAACCGCGAACTTCGAACCCTGCACCATGAACTCGAAGGTCGAACACGAACCAGGAACCTGGAACGGTATGCGAAGCGCCCACTCGGCACATAATGCTGAGAGGAGGAGTGAATGTCGGTTTCACGTCTGTTCTTTTCCCTGGGTGCCAGCGCATTGCTACTCGTTGCGGTTCGACTTTCGGCTCAGCAACCCGCGCCGGCCACTGCGACGCCCACAGGCAACGTCGAGCACGGACGCTACATCGTCGAGCGCGTCATCATGTGCTACGAGTGTCACTCGACGCGCGATCCTCAGGGAAACATCGTGGCGGGCACGCGGTTCAAAGGCGGGTCGATGCCCATGCGTCCACCATGGCGTTCTGACTGGCCTCTGCAAATCCCTCGCATCGCTGGACTGCCGGGCTATACCGATGCGGAAGCGATGCGTCTTCTGACGCAGGGGGCGATCAAGCGTGACGGAACCCAGCTCCGCTACCCGATGCCGAGATTCCGGATGACTCCCCAGGATGCGGCGGATGTGATTGCGTACTTGCGCACACTCTAGCCGATAACCGCATACGCTCGGCGGCTCGCAAGAAAAGGACCGCCCGACACTGCAGATTGACAGCGTAAAGCGGGTGTTGCGTTTTACACCCGCCGAGCGCGAGACGCTTGGTCCTGTACCTGGTGCTTGGTGCTCGGTCCGTACGCGGTCCTGGGTCCTAGTCCGTCCCGAGCGACTCTGCTTACGCGAGGACCACGGACCAGGGACGGACTCGGCACAAAGCCTGGGAACCAGGGACGACGCACGAATGCTATACTCCGGCGCGTTTCACCACGCGCAGGGGTCACGCCTATCTCTCCCGCATCCATTTCCGAACTCGAGCAGCGGCTTGCCGGCGAGCACTACGTGGCTGACCGCGGGCTCGCCGTATCGCTGTTTCTCGCATTGCGATTGAACAAGCCATTGTTCCTGGAAGGCGAGGCGGGTGTCGGCAAGACCTCGCTCGCGGCGGCGGCCGCATCCGCTCTCGATGCCGATCTCATCCGGCTTCAGTGTTACGAAGGATTGGACGTGGCCCACGCCGTGTACGAATGGGACTACGCGCGGCAACTGCTCGAGCTGCGGATTCTCGAAGCGACCGGGGAGGTGCTGAAGTCGGCGGCGCGGCGCCAGCTGTACACCGAGAGCTTCCTGATCAAGCGCCCCCTTCTGCAGGCTATCGATCCGGCGCGTTCCCGTGCCGTCGTCCTGCTGATCGATGAGATCGACCGTGCGGACGAAGAATTCGAAGGCTACCTGCTTGAGCTGCTGGCGGAATTTCAGATCACCATCCCCGAGCTCGGAACCATACACGCAACGAAACCGCCTCTCGTGATCCTGACGTCCAACCGCACGCGCGAAGTGCACGATGCTCTCAAGCGCCGCTGCCTCTATCAATGGATCGAGTATCCAACGTTCGAGAAGGAGATGGCGATCGTGCACGCGCGAGTGCCGCACGCGGCCGAGGAGCTGGCGCGACAAGTCACTGCGCTCGTCCACGAGCTGCGCGGCGTGGAGCTATACAAGGTTCCGGGTGTATCCGAAACGCTCGATTGGGTGGCAGCGCTGGCGGCGCTCAATCATCGAGCGCTCGACGTCGACGCCATCGAGAGCACACTCGGCGTCGTCCTGAAAGCCAAGGACGACATCGACACTGTTCGCGGCGAGCGACTCGCCGGCATGCTGCAACGTGCGCTGGGGCGATGACGGATCTCCCAACAACTGGTAGAGGCGAGTCTTCAGACCCGTCTGGCCACTTCGTCGAAAACCTCGTCATCTTCGGGCGCGTTCTTCGGCGCCTTGGCTTCGAGGTACCGGTTGGGCGCCTCCTCGAGCTCACCGAAGCGCTGACCCATGTCGACGTCAATGTGCGAGACGAGGTGTTCCACACTTGCCGCGCATTGCTCGTACAGAGACACGATCAACTGGCGACGTTCGCGGAGGTGTTCGACGCGTTCTGGCGCGACCACTTGAACCCGTTCGCGATGCAACGGTCCAACAGCCGCGACGCGAGCACGTCGACGGCGAGCGCGACTGCGTCCGCCGGCCTCTTGACGCCGGAGGAGAGTGCAACCGACGAAGGCACGGGCGATGAGGCTCCAGGCATCCTGCAAACCTGGAGTGAAATCGAAAGGATGGCTCACAAGGACTTCGCTGATTTCTCTGCCGAAGAGATGAGACGCGCGCGAGTTGCGCTCGATCGCCTCGAGTGGATTCCGGGCGAGCGTCGCACGCGCCGGTGGGTTCGTGGCCGCGGTCCCCGCATCGACATCCGTCGCGCGCTGTCGCGAAGCGTTCGCAGCGGCGGCGAGGTCGTCATCTTGCCCACTCGCCGCCGCCGTACGAAGCTCCGGACGCTCGTGCTGCTGTGCGATGTAAGCGGCTCGATGGAGCGCTACTCGCGCATGCTGCTTCACTTCGCGCACGGCCTCGCCCATCGTCATGGGCGGCTCGAAGTGTTTCTGTTCGCGACTGGACTCACGCGCGTGACGCGGCAGATTCGCCTCCGAGGACTGCAGCAGGCAGTCGACGCCGTGTCTGACGTGGTGCCTGATTGGTCCGGGGGCACGCGAATCGGTCCCGCGCTCCGCCAGTTTCATCAACGATGGGCCCGGCGTGTCCTCCATCAGGCACCGGTCGTGCTGCTGATCTCGGATGGATGGGACCGCGGAGATCCCGACGTGCTGCGCGAACAAGTGGCCCGGCTGCAGCGCAGCTGTCACCGGCTGATCTGGCTGAACCCACTCATCGGTACCCGCGATTACGCGCCGCTGACCCGGGGCCTCCAGGCTGCGCTGCCGTTCGTCGACGATTTCCTGGCCGCGCGAACGCTCGCTGATCTCGCGGACTTGGCGGTACACTTGGGCGCCGTCGCCTCGCACGCGCCATCACGGCGCAGGCGCGCATTGCTGTGATGGATATCACTGGTTCGTACACATTTGCAGCGCCGCCGGCGCGTGTCTGGGATCTGCTGATGGATCCTGCAGCGATTGCATCCTGCATTCCCGGTTGTGAGACGCTCGAACCGCAGGGGCCCGATCGCTATCACGCGCGACTGACTGTGGCGCTGGCCGCCATCACCGGAACCTACGACGGCACGGTGATCATCTCGGAGAAAGTGGAACACCAGTCCTATCGTCTGACTGTGGAAGGGCAGGGACGGCCCGGGTTTGTCAAGGGGAACGCGGCGATCGCGCTTCGCCCGGATGGCGACGGCACGGTTGTCGACGTCAACGGCACCATCCAGACTGGCGGTCCAATCGCGCGCGTGGGGCAGCGGCTGATCTCGGGTGTATCGAAAATGATGCAGGACCGGTTCTTTGCCTGCCTGCAGGGAAAATTGAGTTGACCGCGGATGTTCGCGGGGGCCCGAGCCCCCGCTCTACGTCGATTTGTCGTCCGTAGAGCGTGGGCTTCAGCCCGCGCGTTGAAAGGATCCTCATATGGTCACGATGCGATCCCGTCGAGACTTCCTTCGAGAATCCGGGTTGTTGATCGCGGCATCGAGCGCTGGATTCGCGCGCGTGTTCGCCCAGGATGGTTCGCCCGTAACCGTCGAAACGGCGTACGGCCGTGTGCGAGGCACCGAGGTGGCGGGAGTCAATATCTTCAAAGGCATTCCGTACGGCGCGAGCACGGCCGGCAGGAACAGGTTCATGCCGCCTGTCGCGCCGGCCAAGTGGACGGATGTGCGCGACGCGCTCGCCTATGGCTCGAGCGCGCCCCAGCGCGAGCCGGGCACGGCCCGAAACGCCTCACCACTGGCGGTCGCCGCCGCTGGTCTTCCTGCCGAGAGTGAAGACTGTCTCGTTCTCAACGTCTGGACGCCCGCGCTCGGCGATGGGCGCAAGCGCCCGGTGATGTTCTGGTGCCACGGCGGAGGTTTTGCCACGGGTTCTGGATCGTCACCGGTCACCGAAGGCACGAATCTGGCGAAACGAGGTGACGTGGTTGTCGTGACGATCAACCACCGGCTGAATGTCCTCGGTTTCACCTCCCTCGAGGAAGCCGGTGGCCCCGAGTTTGCCGGCTCCGGTGATGCCGGGATGCTCGACATCGTGTTCGCCCTCGAATGGGTCCGCGACAACATCGCGCGTTTCGGCGGCGATCCCGCGAACGTGATGATCTTTGGCCAGTCGGGCGGCGGCCGAAAGGTCGCGACCCTGCTCGCCATGCCGAAGGCCAAGGGACTGTTTCACCGCGCGGTGATTGAAAGCGGCGCAACACTGAGGCTGGTGGAGAGCGCGCAGGGAACGCGCGTCGCCCGGGAGTTGATGGCGACGCTCGGGCTCGCCAGGGGACAGGCGCGCGAGCTTCAGAAGATCCCGCTCGACAAGCTCATGGGCGCGTATTTCGAGGTCGTGCGGAAGATGAACGTCGATCAGATGACGCAGGGGTTCTCCCCATTGGTTGACGGGATGTTCATTCCACAACACCCATTCCATCCTGTGGCATCCAATGTGTCGGCGGACGTGCCGTTGATGCTCGGTTCGACGCGCACGGAGTTGACATCGAGCGCCCGACCTGAAGATTTCGAGCTGACGGACGCAGCGATGCGCAACCGCATCCGCACGTTGCTCGGTGCGCATGCCGACAACGCGATCCAGGTTTACCAAAAGGCGAATCCCGGCGCGAGTGCCTCCGATCTCTACTTCCTGATCGCCAGCGATCATCGCTACAGCGGCCCGGTGATGAAGATCGCGGAACGCCGCGCGGCGCTCGGAAAAGGGCCGGTGTACCTCTATTACTTCCGCTGGGAGACGCCCGTCGACGGCGGCCGGCTGAAGTCTCCGCATACGATCGAGATACCGTTCGCCTTCGACAACGTCAAGGCGGCAACGCGGCTCACGGGTGGAGGACCAGAGGCAATGGCGCTGGCCGACAAGGTCAGCGATACCTGGATCGCGTTCGCGCGAACCGGCAACCCGAATACGCCAAAGCTGCCGCGCTGGACTCCCTACAACGCAACCGATCGCCCGACGATGGTGTTCAATAACGAGAGCACGTTGGTGAACGATCCCATCCGCGAGCAGCGTCTGGTGATGTTCCGCGCGTTGGGGCTGGACTCCTGAGATCGTAGGGTCCGGCTTTCGCCGGACCGTGCCGTAGGGTCCGGCTTCAGCCCGACCAAGAGAGAACGCCGATGGACCGCATGCCGGTCGTGTTCGTGCCCCACGGCGGCGGTCCCTGGCCGTTCGTCGAGATCGGTTTCCCCAAGTCGGATGTCGATCGCCTTGCAGCCTATCTCCGATCGGTGAGCAAGATTCCGCCGACGCGGCCCAAAGCCCTGCTGGTGATCTCGGCTCATTGGGAAGAGTCGGTGCCGACGGTGATGACGTCGCCGCATCCACCAATCCTCTACGACTACTACGGCTTTCCACCGGAGTCCTACGAGATCACGTGGCCGTCGCCTGGCGCGCCCGGTCTGGCGTCACGTGTGCACCAGCTGCTGAACGATGCAGGGATTCGAAGCGGCTCCGATGCCGAGCGCGGCTTCGACCACGGCACTTTCATTCCGTTGAAGCTCACGTACCCCGACGCCGATGTGCCGGCCGTACAGCTATCGCTCAAACGCGGCCTGGATCCCGCCGAGCATCTGGCCATCGGCCGCGCGCTGGTTCCGCTGCGCGACGAGGGGATCTTCATCATCGGCAGTGGCATGACGTTCCACAACCTGCGCGCGTTTCGCGATCCACGCGCAGCGCCGGTTGCGGAGGCTTTCGACGAGTGGCTTCGCGAGGCAATGGTGCAGGAACCAGCCGAGCGGAACCGCCGCTTGCAGCGCTGGGCGACCGCCCCCGCCGCACGGGCGGCGCATCCGCGGGAAGAACATCTGCTGCCGCTGATGGTTGCCGCAGGTGCTGCCGGCGACGACAGAGCAGTCGTCGCATTCAACGACACGTTCGCTGGGTTGCGATTGTCGGCGTACCACTTTGGCGCGTAGGCAGAGGCGGGTCTTCAAAACATCTGTGCGGTGCGAGGAAACGAGAGTGCGAGAGTGCGACGGTCCAGTGGGACATCCGGCGGTCCGTAGATATCGGCCTAACCCTCGCACCTCGGACCGGACCTTCGCACGCGCGCACCGTCGCACCTCGCACCTCAGGTTGTGCGTCTCTCTTCAACGCCCTCGTGTGAGTTGCTCGCTCATTTGGATCACTGCGAGCTCGCGTAGACCTTCGAGAAGCCATTGCGGGCATTCGTGACCGTGAACGTCCCGTCTTCCTGGGCGGACACTTTGATCCAGTAGGCGGGACCATCGTGCGCGGGTGGCGGTGGTACGTTGGGGCCGGGGGCGGGCAGCGGCAACGGGTCAATCGGCATCGTCTGTGGCTGTTCGTCAACCCGGTTGGCGATGAACACGCCAGGCATCGTGAACTCCTGCCCGCTCAACACTGAAAAATGGATCTGCCACAGGTCTTCGAGACCGGGCGAGGTGTAAACCGTCTTCATGACCTCGGGCAGACCACCCTTACGAGTCCCGTTGTTCATGACCGCCACTCTCGGCCGCAAGGCGTGGACCAGCACTTCAGAGTTCGACGTGTCCTGGCCATGATGCAAGCCGAGAAGGACATCGACTGTGCCGAGCCGGTTGGTTGGGCACATCAACTCGAATTCCTTGTTCTTCGTGAGATCGCCGAGGTGGATTGTCCGGAAGCGGCCGAACGTGATGAGACTCCCGACCGACTGCGGATCTTCCGCGTTGTTGTCTCCGGACCTGAAGCTGGCGCAGTACGGATTCTGCGAACCCGCCCCGGTCAGTGGCGACGACAGGACTTGTCCTGCCGACGTCACGATTCGCACATCCACGGCGCCCAGGCTGATTCTGTCCCCAGGTTTCGCCACGGTGTGTTTGGCATTGCCAAGCAGCTTGGGATACGTGTCCTTCAGGAAGTCGTCGACGACACGATTCGGTTGCGCATTCGCACCGTGATCGATGAAGTGCGCGATCGGAATGCGCGCGGCAACCTCGGCCAGTCCGCCGTAATGGTCGCCATGCCAGTGCGTGATGATCAGGTGATCGATCTTCGAGACACCAGCGTCGCGCGCGGCCGCCAGAATGCGCGTGGCATCGCGCACCGCACCGGCGCCGGTGTTTCCCGTGTCGATGAGCAACGACTCACCCGTGGGCGCGACGATGAGGGTGGCATTGCCGCCTTCGACGTCGACGACATAGATAGTGAGCGCCTTGGTGGATCGCGTCTGCGCCGACAGCAGTGCCGTCGCGAGCAGTATCGCCGTTGCACGAGCCAATCGGCGCATCGCTACTTTTCCTGCGCGCGTGCGCCCGCGAGGATATTACGCAACGCGTAGTTGCCTTCGTGGCAGGCGTATTCGTAGATCGGCGCGTCCACTTTTTTCATCGGAATGGCCGCGGTCCACGGCTTCGTCCACGTCTTCGGGTCGTCAACCGTGAATTCGTAGAGAAGGGTGTTCGCGTCAAGGCGCGTCAGGTGCTCGACCAGGTGGAGATTGGCGCTCGACCCGCGGAAGCTGGTCTCACGAAGAAAATTCGTCGTCTCGATGACCAGCGTGCGTCCCTCCCATCGCCCGCGCGACTCGCCTTTGTACTGGCGGATGGCAGACGGCAGACGCGGGCGCCCATCGACGGGGACGACACGGACGTCGTGCACCATCTCCACGAGCAGGGTGACGAGGCCGGGGCCCTGGGTGATCTGCACGTAGTTGTTGTAGGCGCCAGGCGTCATCGGCGGACCCGCATTGAAGCCAAGGATGCAGCGGTCGGCAAGCGAGCGCGATTGCGGTGAATCCGCGCGAACCTGGCCAAGCTGCTCCTCGCGCGCGATGGCGGCCTGTGCATCGAGGGTCTTCTGAGCCGCGGGCGTCAGCGGGGGAATGCGGCCATCTGGCGGATCGATGATGAGCGACGTCCGCTTGTCGCCAATGATCTTGTTGCCGCGCTCGTACCAGAACTCGTTGTAAGGGATGACGCTGCCGGGCAGGTATTGACCACCGCCCTTTTTGGAATCGATGAGATCGCGATTCTGGCGCTGGTTTTCCTCGCGCTCGAAGGCCACCGCCTCCTCGTCGCTGAACGTCTGCTTGTCGAGGCCATTGGGCCGTTCGAGCGGGGTGATCGTGCTGAAGTCCCACACGCCCTCCAGGTCGAACTGGCCATCCGGCGTACGCGCCGACCAGCGGCTGGCGCTCGTCGCAGACGGCGGCGCTGCCGTCTGCGGCGCCGCCTGCGCGATGAGACGTGGTGGCAATTGCCAGATGAGCAGGAGCAGGACGGCGGGCGCACAAATCGAAACGAGCCATCGATAACGCATAGAACAGCCTCAGAAAGTTGCGAAGTTCCTTTCACTCCGCCGCACGCCCAAGAGCCGTCGACGACTCGGGCAATCTGCGCGATCGCCAGGATCGGGTGACTACGCGCGCGCCAGCGCGCCTTCGAGCGCGCGGCGTGTGAACACCTTGATCATCGCGCGTCGGTAGTCATCGCTCGCGTGGATGTCCGAGTTCACCTCGTCCGCCGTAGCTGCGGCCGACGCGCTGGCGATCGTCTCTTTGGTTGCCGCCTTTCCGGCCAGCGCCTGCTCGACCGTGGTCAGTCGAACCGCGTGAGTGCTCGCACCGGTCAATCCGATGCGTGCCGACTGGATCACGCCACCCTTGACGTCGACGGCCGCCGCAACACCGACAATGGCGAAGTGCGACGCGCGTTGATGAAGCTTGGCGTACGCCGCCGACTTGATCGGGGTGAACTGCACGCTGGCGATGATCTCATTGGGCGCCAGGTCAACCGTGAACAGTCCTTGAAAGAATTCGTTCGCTCTGACCGTGCGCCAACCCTGAAGGCCTTTGATGTGAATCTCGGCGTCTACGGCCAGCATCACGGCAGGGTAGTCGGCCGCCGGATCGGCGTGCGCCAGACTGCCGCCGAGCGTGCCGCGGTTGCGCACCTGCGGATCGCCGATCTCGATCGCGGTATCAGCGACGACTGGACACACCTGCCTGAGAAGCGCGGATGCGGCAACTTCGCGATGCGTCGTGGCGGCTCCGATTTCGATCCTGCCGTCCTTCTCCTTGATCCCGGACAAGCCCGGAATCCTGGCGACATCGATCAAGACCGCCGGTTCGCTGAGCCGGAGCTTCATCAAGGGCACGAGGCTGTGGCCGCCGGCAATCAGTTTTCCGCCGCTCGCTGCCTGCAGCTTCGTCAGCGCGTCGTCGAGGGACGTGGCACGTTGATAATCGAATGCGGTCGGGATCACGCCTGGCCTCCCTGGTCCGAGCTCTGTCCCGGGCCGTGAATGATGCGCCACAGCTTCTCGGGCCGCAGCATCATGTCGATGTGCTTCACGCCGAATCCGCTCAACGCGTCAACCGCGGCGGAGACGATGCTGGGCGTCGAGCCCAGCGTGCCCGCTTCACCAACACCCTTGGCACCGAGTGGATTGACCGGAGTAGGTGTGACGGTGCTGTGAAGTTCGAAACGTGGGAAATCGGTCGCACGCGGGAGCGCGTAGTCCATGAACGAGCCGGTCACCAGTTGACCGTCGTCGTTATAGACGGCCTCCTCGATCATCGCCTGGCCAATACCTTGCGCAAGGCCGCCGTGAATCTGGCCTTCCACGATCAGGGGATTGATCAAATGACCGGCGTCGTCGACGGCGACGAGCTTCAAGAGTCTGGGCTCACCAGTCTCGCGATCGATCTCCAGCATCGAGATGTGGCAACCGAACGGATAGGTGTTGTTCGGCGGTTCGAAATAGGCATCCGCGCTCAGCCCAGGCTCGTCGATCCCGCTCGGTAGCGGGACTGGAATGTAGGCGAACGCGGCAACCGCCTGGAACTTCAATGACGCGGCCGGTGATCCCTTTACCGCAATCGTGCCGTTCTCGAACACCAGATCGTCTTCGCTTGCCTCGAGGAGCGAGGCGGCGAACGCTGCCATCTTTTTCTTCACCTTGGTCGTCGCCATGTGCACGGCCGTTCCGCCAACCGCTTGCGATCGGCTGCCGAAGGTTCCGATTCCCTGCTTGACGACGGCGGTATCGCCGTGCAGCACGGTGACGTCCTCGAAGGCGACGCCGAACTGGTCTGCCACCATCTGTGCGAACGTCGTCTCGTTACCCTGCCCGTGCGGCGACGCGCCCGTCGTCGCGGTGATTCGGCCATCGCGCTCAACCGTGATGTTGGCGTGCTCCCAACCGCCCGTCGGAAGCGTGGCGGAGGGACCGATGCCGCAGACTTCCACGTACATCGAGAGGCCAAGACCAACCAGCCGCCCCTGTGCCTGAGCCGCGTCACGCTCCTTTTTGAGCTCGTCCCACTTGGAATGCAGGAGCGCAGCGTCGAGTGCCTTCGC
>JBKPNV010000094.1:0-2539 GCA_046732795.1 Acidobacteriota bacterium | reverse complement strand
GGCGCAGGACTGGACCAACGTGTTCGACGTGGTGTCGCCTCCCGGCCAGGGGCGCAGCTACTCGCTGGACAACATCCTGAAGGCCCGAAAAGTGACACCGGTGGAGATGGTCCGCACCGGCGAGCGCTTCTTCACGTCACTCGGGTTCGATCCGCTGCCGATGACATTCTGGGAGCGATCGCTGTTCGTGAAGCCGAGGGATCGCGAAGTCGTCTGTCACGCGAGCGCGTGGTACATCGACAACATGGAAGACCTGCGCATCAAGATGTGCATCGACCAGACGGCGGAGGACTTCACCGTCATCCATCACGAGCTCGGTCATGACTTCTACGCGCGCGAATACAACCGCGTGCAGCCGATGATCTTCCGCGACAGCGCGAACGACGGCTTCCATGAAGCCGTCGGTGACACCATAGGCCTCTCGGTCACGCCGGAGTATCTCGTCAAGATCGGCTTGCTCGACAGGGCGCCCGATGCCTCCGGGGATATCCCGCTGCTGCTGCGTCAGGCGCTGGACAAGATCGCGTTCCTGCCGTTCAGTCTCGTGATCGATCGATGGCGATGGGAGGTCTTCAGCGGGCGAGTGCCGCCCGAGCGTTACAACGCCGCCTGGTGGGAACTGCGCGAGCAGTATCAAGGCGTGGCGCCGCCATCAGCCCGCGGCGAGGAGTTCTTCGATCCTGGCGCCAAGTACCACGTGCCCGCCAATGTGCCGTACGCGCGCTACTTCCTGTCGTACGTGCTGCAGTTCCAGTTTCATCGCGCGCTGGCGAAGGTGGCTGGCTGCACCACGCCGCTACATCGCTGCTCGATCTACGGCAGCAGCGAAGCCGGCAAGCGCCTCAAGACAGTGCTGGCCATGGGAGTATCGAAACCGTGGCCGGACGCGCTGGAAGCGCTGACGGGCGATCGCCAGCTCGATGCACACGCGATCACGGATTACTTCGCGCCGCTCCAGGCCTGGCTCGACGAACAGAACAAGGGGAGTAAGGCCGGCTGGTGAGACGCGTCTACTCGACGATGGTGATCTGCGCGGCCAGGTTGATGAACGGTGAGAACGACGCAGTGCGGCCAAACCGATCGGTGGCGGTGACGGTATAGCTCAAGGTCGCGGGCTGCGCGTCCATTGGCACGACCCACACGCCTGTCCACATCTCCGATGGCTGTCGCGGGTATTCGGACGCCGGAAATCCTCCCTGGCCGCGCCAGCGCATCGGCACGTCGATCGTTTGCCCGCCGTACTTGATGTGTGCGACGAGGACCGCCGTGTTTTCCGTTTCCCCGGTGCCACCATCGATCGCCGTCATGCGGATGCCCATGCGCTGACCGCGCTTGAAGCGGCTGGTCAGTATGCAGTGCGTCGGCAGCGAAGCCGGCACATCGAAGCTGGCGACGTCGCCCCAGATGACCAGCTTTCCTGACGGGTGACCGGCCTGAGGCTCAGGCGGTGGCGGTGGCGGACCCGCGGCGCGTCCTCGTCCCTGACCGCCTGCGGGGGCCGGCGGCTCCTGACTTTGCCCCGTCGTCGTGCTCACGGCCACGGTGACTGCTGCCACCAAGGCCCAAATCGAGGCGGACTTGAAGAGTGCGCGCATACGCAGACCATACGCGCGTGGAGGGTCAGGGTCAAACTCAATTTCGTGTAGGCTTGACGCCGCCGCTGACACACCGGACCCTTCGCGCGCAGCGCTCCGGCGAGGTCTCGCCGTAGCCTCGGCGGAGGCAGACGCGAGGTCACTATGAATATGCGATTGCTCGTCCTCGTCGGGTGCCTGGCTCTGTCGTCCACTCCGGCTCTGGCCCAACTGGCGCCTCCCAACGACATCGGCGTGGCGCTCGGACATATTCATCTCGTCGTCAAGAACGTCGACGCACAAAAGGAGTTCTGGACGACGATGCTCGGTGGCACGTTGGTCACCAACGGACCGCTCACGCTGATTCAGTATCCCGGCGTCTTCATCATGCTTCGCCAGGGAGAGGCGACAGGCCCGTCCGCCGGCTCGATCGTCAATCATTTCGGATTCGTGTACAAGGACCTGGCTGCTGCACGTGCGCGCTGGAAGGCCGCAGGCGTGAAGTTCGACGTCGGCGAGACGAATCCGAATCAGGGCTACGTCTACGCTCCCGATAGCGCGATTCGCATCGAGGTGTTTGGCGATCCCTCGCTGCCGGGACCGGTCAGCATGGATCACATTCACGTCTATCCGCCGCAGGCCGAGATTCCGGTGATCCAGGCGTGGTACGCCAAAGTCTTTGGCGGCATTCCAGGAAAGCGGCAACGCGTCGCTCTACCGGGTCTCACCGACTGCGATTACTTCCATCGCTTCAACATGTCTTTTTCAGCCGGCGAGGGAAAGCTCGCTGCAACGAAAGGCCGGGAGCTCGATCACCTCGGGTTCGACGTGAAGAGCATCGAGCAGTTCGAAAAGCACCTCGTCGCGCAGGGCCTGAAGTTTGAAGCGCCACCCCGACAGGTTCCCAACACACAGACCAGGGTCGCGTTTCTCACTGATCCGTGGGGAACGTACATCGAGGTTAC
>JBKPNV010000093.1:0-12046 GCA_046732795.1 Acidobacteriota bacterium | reverse complement strand
GCGTGAGATACGGCACTCGTTCGCGTTTCAGGACCTCGGCGAGACAGGGAAGTAAAGCCACGACCGCCCCCTTTCAACTTGGAATGGACGCGGACTCGCGAGGCGGTTTCATAGCACGGCAGCACCCCGAGCGTCCAGACTTCTTTTGATCTAGAATTTTGATCCTTAGCTCAGGTCCGCCCACAAATTCGTCGGTTCGATCCCGGGAGGTCGTGTGATGAACTCTAGGCCTCGGTATCCCGGCGTTCGTATTACCGCCAACGGCAACCAGCTCGTCTCCTACCACACGGAAACCCGTATCGCGGACGCCGGCGTTTTCTACCCCATCACCCCTTCGACCGAAGGAGGAGAGCTCTACCAGCAGGCCTTCGCCGAGGGCAAACTCAACGCCTTCGGGCGCAACACGATCGCCATCGAGGCCGAAGGGGAGCATGCTGCGCAAGGCGGGGCCATCGCGCACTCGGTTTGCGGGAAACGCGTCGTCAACTACACGTCCGGGCAGGGCGTCGTGTATGGCGTCGAGCAGTATTACCACGCTCCCGGCAAGTGTTCGACGATGGTGCTGGAAGTGGCGGCGCGGGCGCTGACCAAACACGCGCTCAACGTGCACTGCGGACACGACGACGTCTATGGCGCGCTCGACACCGGTTGGATCATCGTTTTTGGCAAAGACGCTCAGCAGGCGGCGGACCAGGCGCTGATTCTGCGCCGGGTGACGGAGCTCAGCCTGACGCCAGGAATGAACGTGATGGACGGATTCCTCACGTCTCACCTCGAGCGCACGTTCTACAAGCATGAATCGGCGCTCATTCGCGAATACCTCGGCGCCCCCGAAGACATCATCGACTGCCCGACGGAGAGTCAGCGAACCCTCTTCGGTCCCCGTCGTCGGCGCGTGCCGAAGATGATCGACCTCACCAATCCGGTGCTCCTCGGCCCTGTGCAGAACCAGGAGCACTACATGCAGGGCGTGGTCGCGCGTCGCGACAATTTCACCGAGCCGATCCTGGACTTCTTCGAGGCAGCCTATAAGGACTTCGCCGATCTGACCGGCCGCTACTACGGGCTGGTTACCGAGTACAAGACTGGCGATACCGACACCGTGTTCGTGTCGCTCGGCTCAGCCGCGGAGAACATCGAGGCGGCGGTGGACCACCTGCGTGAGCAGCGCGGGGTCAGCGTCGGATCCATCCACATCAACGTGTTCAGACCGTTCCCTGAGGCTGCGGTCGTGAAAGCGCTCGCTGGCAAGAAGAACGTCATCGTGCTCGAGCGTACAGACGAACCGATGGCGGGCGACAACCCGATGGGCCGCGATATCCGAACCGCGCTCAACAAGGCACTTCAGGGTGAAGCAGGTCTTCCGAAGATCACGGCCGACCAGATGCCGCGACTGTTCGGTGGCGTCTACGGTCTGGGGTCGCGCGATTTCAGGCCGGAGCACACGATCGGCGCCTATGAATTCGCGATGGGAACGCGCGCGCGGCGGGATGGCAAGCGCGCCGCAGACGGCGCCTCGTTCATGGTGCTCGGCGTCGATCATCCCTACGAGGTGAAGTCAGACGATACGCCATCGCTGCTCCCTGAAAAGGCGATCGCCGTCCGTTTCCATTCTGTCGGCGGGTGGGGCGCCATTACGACCGGCAAGAATCTCGGTGCGATCATCGGCGACCTCAACGATCTGCTCTACGAGCGCGACAAGATCGTCGATGAATTCGGCAACCCGAAGGAAATCATTCACGTCAGCGCCAATCCGAAATACGGATCCGAGAAGAAGGGAGCGCCGACGTCGTACTTCATGATCGCGGCTCCCGAGCGCATCCGCGTCAACTGCGATCTCCGCCACGTCAACGTCGTCCTCTGTTGCGACCCCAAGGCGTTCACGCATACGAATCCGCTCGACGGCATGTCCGAAGGTGGATGCCTCGTGTGGGAGTCGGACGAGGAAGGCGAGGAGGCGTGGCAACGGCTCCCGCTCTGGGCGCGAAAACAGATCATCGACAAGCACATCCGCGTGTTCACGCTGCCTGGCTTCAAGATCGCGCGCGAGGCGACCGATCGCGGCGACCTGCAGCTCCGCATGCAGGGCAACGCGTTTCTCGGTGCGTTCTTCTCGGTGTCGCCGATGCTGCAGGACTTCCGCATCACACCCGAGCAGTTCCGTGACGCGGTTCACAAGCAGTACGTGAAGAAGTTCGGCAAGCTCGGGGAAGCGGTCGTGACCTCCAACATGGAGGTCATGACCAAGGGCTTCGAGCTGGTCCGCGAGATCGACGTGGGTGCAATCGAGGCACCTGACCGCTCGACGCTGCGCGGCAAGGCGCTGCTTCCGGTCGTGATGCCCGAGAGCATGGCCGCCAGCGAGGGCTGCGGCACGGGTTGCCGCACGATTCCGCTGCCGCACGGTCAGGACGATCGCACACCGCTGACACGTGTGGCCGATTTCGACCGCATGTTCCGAGCGAAGCTCGGGTATCACCAGCCGGCCAACGCCTACGCGTCGCTCGGCATCATGGCGGCCGGCAGTGGCGACACGGCATCGAAGTACGTCGCGCGCCGCGAGACGCCGCTCTATATTCCAGAGAACTGCACGCAGTGCATGGAATGCATCGCCGTCTGCCCCGACACGGCGCTTCCGAACTGCTCGCAGGATCTCGACACGATTCTGCGCACCGCCGTCAGCAACTATGTCAGCGACAGTGGCGAACGGCAGAAGATGCTGAACCTGCTGCCCGAGATCAGCAAGCGGGCACGCGATCTGATGCGCGGAGCACTCGGCGCCAAGAACGAGGCGCCGCGGGCACAGGACTTCATCCGCCAGGTGACACACGAGGTCAACGGCTTCTCGCCAAAGGCGAAGGAGGAGTTCTTCGGCGTCATCGACAAGGTGCCGATGGCGTATCAGAAAGCGAACGCCATCTTCGCGACGCCTGAGAAGAAGAGCCCGGGATCGGGCGGCATCTTCTCGATCTTCGTCTCGGATCTCTGCAAGGGGTGCGCGGCGTGTGTCACCGCGTGCGGCGAGCACCAGGCGCTCCGCATGGTGCAGGAGACCGAGGACGTCAACGCCGAGCATGAGAGCGGTACCGCATTCCTCAATCTGCTACCGGACACCTCGCAGAAATATCTCGGTCTCTACAACGACATACGTCCCCAGGATTCGAAGACCGCGACCCTTCGCAACATGCTGATGGTGCGAAGGAACTACGACGCACTGGTCTCCGGCGACGGTGCCTGCGCGGGCTGTGGTGAGAAGAGCATCCTGCGTTCAGTGACCGCGGTGACAGAGGCCTACATGCGGCCGCTCTATCATGCGAAAGCCGATCGTTTCCGGGAGAAGGCGGACGGGCTTGAAAAGGCCGGGGAACAGAAGCTGGCCGAGATGAAAGCGCGCAGTCAGCAGGAATACGACCTGTTCTGTCAGGCGGTGGCGCACCTGCTGATCGGGCTTGGCGGTGAAGACGACAAGGACACCAGGAAACGTATCGCCGAGCACGGCCCGATCGCGGACCGGGACATCATCGGCGCGATCACGTCGGTGCTCCGCCACGAGGCGTTCATCCACAAGAACCTGCAGGCGATTGACGGCCGCGCGGCCAATGGCATGTCGGTGATGGCGATGGCCGCGCACACCGGCTGCAACACGGTGTACGGGTCGACACCGCCCAATAATCCGCATCCCTATCCCTGGATGAACTCACTCTTCCAGGACGGAATCACGGTCGGCTGGCTCCTCGGCGAAAGCTTCATCGTCGATCACGGCCGGCGATCGGTGATCCCGGAGCGGCTGCTCGACGCCCTCATGAATCGCGACACGGACGTAATCACTCCGCGCGAGTACTACGAGTACGTGCATTTCACCGATGCGACGATGACGGACCAGGAAATCGTCGAGATGCCGAAGGTCTGGGTCGTCGGCGGTGACGGCGGCATGGGCGACATCGGGTATCAGAACATGTCGAAGGTGATCCTGCAGAACCGGCCCAACGTGAAGGCCGTCATGCTGGACACACAGGTCTACTCCAACACCGGCGGGCAGAACTCCGATTCAACGCCGATGCTGGGCGGCAACGACATGAACGTGTTCGGCGCGGCCACGCAGGGCAAGAACGTGGAGAAGAAGACCGTTGCCGAAACGTTCCTTGCGGGCCATGGCTCACCGTTTGTAGCGCAGGTCTCGATTGCCAACGCGCCGAAGCTGTACCGTGCGATCCTCGACGGCATCGAGTATCGCGGCACGGCGTTCCTGCAGTGCTTCACGACGTGTCAGCCCGAGCACGGCGTGGCCGACGACCTCGCCCTGACGCAGGCCCAGCGGGTGCGCGATTCACGCGGCGCTCCCGAGTTCGTGTTCAATCCGAGACTTGGAGAAACCTACCAGGAAGCGCTCGACCTCAAAGGCAACCCGTCTATCGACATGGACTGGTTCGAAACCAGGTTCAAGGGAACCAACGCGCCCTATCGCTACACCGTCGCTCACTGGTGCGCGACCGAGGCTCGATTCCGCAATCACCTGAAGAAGGCGAAGAAGGACGACCTCGCGAAGCTGATCCCGCTCGAAAACATGCTCGTGCGGATCACGCAGCAGGACGTCGTCTATCGCCGATATCTGGTATCGAGCCACCGCTCGTACGTGCCCGATTTCGGGGTGTACATCACGATCCAGGGCGCGAATGGCGACGTCGAGTTCCGTTCGATCTCGCGTCAACTGGTGCTGTTCTGCGTCGAACGGCGGAAAGCCTGGCGCATGCTGCAGAGCAAGGCGGGAATCGAGAACCGCGAATACAAAGCGCAACGATCGCTGCTGGCCGACGTCGACGCAGGGAAGATCTCGAAGGAGGATTTCCTGGCGCACGCGGATCTGATGTTGAAGGAGCGCCTGGCTGCAGCCGCTTCACATAAGCCGGCTGAACCCAGGGTCGCCGCGCCACCCGCCGCCGCGAAGACCGAATCGGCGGCTTCGACGATCGCTCACTAGGCGCATCCGGAAGGCCGGACACTTCGCTGTCAGAAGTGCCCGGACTCCCGCTCCTGGGCGGCCTGTTCGATTTACGTCTGTCGCTTCCAGCGCTGATGCTACCGCGTTGACGCGCCAATTCCATTAACCTGACAAAAATTTCATCAGGCGTTCAGACCGCGATAATGTTCTGGAATGCTCGATGGCGTTGTCCCGCCGCTGATTATTCTCGTGGCAGCGGCGGTGTCGCTCATGCTTCGCCACTTGTACGCACGCAGCCGCGGGCGTGCGTTTCGATCGGGTGTGACGGTCATCATCGGACTCGTCGTCCTCGTCGCCGTACTCGAACTGAGTATGGGGCGGCCGCTCGCCTACAGAACCGGTCCGGTCAGGCTCTGGGTCGGGGATGTCAACAGCGACCAGAATTCACAGCAGATCCTCGATCCGTATTCATTTACGCACGTCGTTCACGGAGCGCTGTTCTATGGATTGACGCGCGCGGTCATGTGGCCGGCCGCTCTCGTCACGCGGGTTGTCGTGGCGATCGCGCTGGAATCGGCATGGGAGGTGTACGAGAACACGGACACCGTTATCAATCGCTATCGAACCGCCACGATCGCGCTCGGCTACTATGGCGACAGCGTCACGAACTCGATAGCCGACATCCTGGCGTGCCTGGTAGGTTTCGTGCTCGCGAATCGGCTGTCGTGGCGATGGACAGTGGCGTGGGTGGTCGTCACCGAGATCGTGCTGGCGATCGCGATTCGCGACAACCTCACCTTGAACATCATCATGCTGATTCGCCCGATCGAGGCGATCAGGCGCTGGCAGGTTGGTGGCTGAGTGGGCTGGATAGCTGGGTGGGCGCGGTAACTGGGTAGCTGGGTACTAGCAACCCAGCTACCCAGCAACCTCTAAAGCGCCTTATTCACCTCGGCCCAATTCACCACGTTCCACCATGCGGTGATGTAGTCGGGCCGGCGGTTCTGGTACTTCAGATAGTAGGCGTGCTCCCAGACATCGAGACCGAGGATCGGCGTCTTGCCGTCCATCAATGGGTTGTCCTGATTCGGCGTGCTGGTGATCGACAGCTTTCCGCCGTCATTGAGCAGCCACACCCAGCCGCTGCCGAAACGGCCGGCGCCCGCCTTGCCCCACTGTTCCTTGAACGCGTCGAAGCTTCCGAACGCGGCGTTGATCGCGTCGGCGACCTTGCCGGTCGGTGCCCCGCCGGCGCTGGGGGCCATCCAGGTCCAGAACTTCGTGTGATTCCAGTGTCCGCCGCCGTTGTTGCGAACCGCAGTACGAATGGCTTCGGGAACACTGTTGATGCCGCGGCACAACTCATCGACGCTCTTCCCCTGCAGGTCGGGATGCTTTTCGAGTGCCGTGTTCAGGTTGGTGACGTAAGCCTGATGATGCTTCCCGTGATGAATCTGCATCGTTTGCGCGTCGATGTGCGGTTCGAGCGCGGCGTGGTCGTACGGGAGCTTGGGCAGTTCGTGCGCCATTCGTCCTCCTCAATCAAACGGGGTCGGGAGTCATTTGTTGAGGACCGTGCGCACACAAGAAACGCGCGAATCTAACAGATGACTTCCGACCCTTTATTATGAGATCGAGAGCATCCGATCCAGCGCCACGCGGTTCCAATGCTTCTGGTCGGCTGACACGGTGACCTGGTTGTGGACGCGCCCGTCCAGGAGCTCTTCCAGAATCCACAGCAGGTGGTTCGGCGAGACGCGGAACATGGTCGAGCAAAGGCAGCCGAACTGATCCAGTGACAGCACTGTACGTTTCGGTGCAAGCTGCTGGGCGAGTCGATTGACGAGATGAACTTCCGTCCCCACTGCCCAGACTGAGCCTTCGGGGCTGTTCGTGACGGTCTTGATGATGTACTCGGTACTCCCGCTGTCATCAGCCGCCTGAACGACGTCCCACGGCACCTCTGGATGCACGATCACGCGTACGCCGGGATGCTGCTGTCGAATCGTCTGGATCTGTTTCGCGCTGAAGCGAGTGTGGACCGAGCAGTGCCCCTTCCATAGAATCATCTTCGCCCGGCTCACCTGATCGGGATCCAACCCCCCGCAGATCTCGTCGGGGTCCCAGACCACCATATCGTCGAGGGCAATGCCCATCTTGTACGCCGTGTTACGTCCCAGGTGTTGGTCGGGAAGGAAGAGAACACGCTCCCCACGCGCGAACGCCCACTGCAATGTCGCCATCGCGTTCGACGAGGTGCAGACAGTTCCGCCTCGCTCGCCAACGAATGCCTTGATCGACGCGGCGGAGTTGATGTAAGTCACAGGCACGACACCAGCCTGCCCCGAACCCGGTCGAGGCGTGACACCCATTTGCGTCAGCTCTTCCCAGCACGTCTCGAGCTGCTCGGGCGCCGCCATGTCGGCCATCGAGCAGCCGGCCGCGAGGTCGGGAAGAATCACTTTCTGATGCGGCGCGCACAGGACGTCTGCACTCTCGGCCATGAAGTGAACGCCGCAGAAGACGATGTAGTCGGCCTGCGGCCGATTGGCGATCTGTCGCGCGAGCCGGAACGAATCGCCGGTATAGTCGGCGAAGCGGATAACCTCGTCGCGCTGGTAGTGATGACCGAGGATCACAAGCCGGTCGCCGAGCGCGCGTCGCGCATCCGCGATGCGTAAAATCATCTCCTGATCAGACAGACCGAGGTACCTCTCGGGAAGCGCCTGCCGTTCTGACAGGTGTTGCTTCTCGTATTCGGTCAGCAGCGGAATGATCGATGCCATCGGCTTCTGTGTGGTCCTTGTGAAACTTTTCGCAAAGTGCGAACGTGAAAAAGGTCCGAACCCCGTCGCGGAGCTACCCCGCAGGATTTGGACCTGTCTGAATTATACCGTTTCGTGGTGTTTCCGGATCAAGATCCGGCGAATCACGGCCGGCTGAAGCCGGACACGACGACGAAAGCTAGGCAACCACGTTATCGACGATGTTGTAGAGCGTGTCGCGTTCAAGCGGTTGCCGTCCGGCCGCCCGGACGAGCCGGCCCAGCGCGGCCGTCGTCATCCCTTCGGGCGTGGCCGACCCGGCCATGTGATAAATCTTTTCTTCCTGCACCGTACCATCGAGGTCGTCGACACCAAACCACAACGCCGCCTGGGCCAATTCCAGACCGGTCGCGATCCAGAAGGCTTTGATGTGGGGAATGTTGTCGAGCATCAGCCGTGAAACGGCGTGCACACGCAACGTGTCGGTGCCGCTTGGCGCCGGCAGCTTGCGCATCTGGTTGTTGTCTGGATGGAAGGCCAGCGGAATGAATGCCTGGAATCCGCCCGTCTCATCCTGCAATGCACGCGCACGCAGCATATGATCAACGCGCTCGGCCATGGTCTCGATGTGACCGTACAGCATCGTCACATTCGATCGCAGCCCGAGACAGTGCGCGATGCGGTGAATATCCAGATACCGATCGGCGCCGCATTTGTCGTGGCATATCTTCTTCCGCACGCGCTCGGCGAAGATCTCGGCGCCCCCGCCGGGCAGCGAATCGAGCCCGGCGTCCATCAATTCGCGCAGCACCTGCGTGTCACTCATGCCGTAGAGATCGGCGAAGAACGCAATCTCCACCGCGGTAAAGCACTTCAGGTGAATACCTGGACGAATCCGCTTGAATCCGCTCAGCAGGTCTGTGTAGTAACTGAACGGAAGATCCGGATTCAGTCCATTGACGATGTGCAGCTCGGTGAGCGGTTGATTGGCGCGTTGACGTAGCTTGTCCCACGCCTCCTCGAGCGCCATGGTATACGCCTCGGGCATGCCGGGCTTCAGCCGCGCGAACGAACAGAACAGGCAGCTGGCTTCACAGACATTGGTCGGCTCGAGACGCAGGTTGTAATTGAAGTAGGTACGCGTGCCGTGCCGCTTCTCCCGTTCCCGGTTTGCAAGCCAGCCCACCGCAAGCAGATCGGACGACTCGAACAGACGCACTCCGTCCTCGAGCGTGAGCCGTTCGCCTCGCTCCAGCTTGTCGTCGATATCGGCCAACCCGGCCGCTCTCACACGTGATTTCATTGTCGTCTGCGCTCGCGGCGACGGGTAAGACTCACTAAATTCTAGCGTGCTATACTCGGCGATTAAAGACACCGGGTGTGATTTCCGAAGATTACGTGGAAATCACACCCGATGTCTTAGTCAGGTGAGTGAGGGAAGTGGGTGCAAGGCCCACGCGGTCCCGCCACTGTAAGCGGAGAGATTCGATCGCACACGTCACTGAGTTCGGGCGAGTCAGGCGCGTTTGAAGACTCGCCTCTACAAGCCTCTACGAAGGTAGCGGCGGGTCTTTAGACCCGCCGGAGTCGGGAAGACAGATCGAATCACTTACTGCAGGACTCGCTTGTGTTGGTGCTGTTGGCAACATCGTTCCCGATGGGATCGGCCGGATTCTCGTCGGGCCTTTGCCGAAAGCCTCCACGTAAGCGAGCGATAGAGTAAAACTCCGCGAGCCAGGAGACCTCGCACCTGATTTTCGGTCCCTGCCCTTCGACGTCTGCACGCGCGTCCGCGCGCCGACGTCACGAGGTGCTCCGGTGCGAAGGACACCGGGAGGAGACGATGTTCCTGATCGCCGATCGCGTTTCCTATACATACAACCGGCGCACGGGTGTCGAAGCCGTCAAGGCGCTGCGCGACGTCAGTGTCTCCGTCGATCGCGGTTCTTTCACGGGACTCATCGGCCCTAACGGCTGTGGCAAGACAACGCTGCTCAAGCTGCTGGCTGGAGTGCTTTCGCCCGACAGCGGCACAGTCTCGCTCGACGGACGCCCGCTGGCGAGCATGTCAAGGCGGCATGTCGCCCGCCGCCTTGCCGTCGTTCCGCAGGAGACGCACCCCGCGTTCGAGTACTCGGTGATCGAGATGGCGCTGATGGGCCGCCATCCTCATCTCGGTGCATTCCAATTGGAAGGGCCGGCGGACATCGCGATCGCGCACGAGTCGCTGACCGCCACCGGGACATCACACCTGGCCGAACGCTCGTACATGTCGCTCAGCGGCGGCGAGAAGCAGCGTGTCGTCATTGCCAGCGCCCTGACGCAGTCGCCTGAAGTGTTGCTGCTCGACGAGCCCACCGCCTCCCTCGATCTTGGATATCAGCTCGAAGTAGGGCTGCTCCTGCGCCGCCTCAATCGAGAGCGATCGGCCACCATGGTGATGGCGACTCACGATCTGAACCTCGCCGCCTCCCTGTGCGACACGCTCGTTCTGATGCGCAACGGACGCCTGCTTGCGTCCGGCAACACCGCGGAAGTCCTGACATCGGCAATGGTGCGGCAGCTCTATGACGTCGAGGCTGATGTGCGCGTGCACGAACTCGCCGGGCATCTGACGGTCGTGCCGTTGGGACGGTTGTCATGATCACCGTCGATTCAGCTGAGACGGACGGAACGCCGCTGCCACGGCGCACACCTTCGTCGTCCATCCGCGGCCGTTTAGCGACGACGATTCTCGGGTTCGGAACCGTGGCACTCGCGACGTGTGTGCTGGCGCCGCTCGTGGGCACCACCCCGATCAGCCTGACGCGAGCGCTCGACCGCTCGATTCCTTTCGATCAGAACGTTGATGCGCAGATTTTTTTCGTTGCGCGCCTTCCACGCGTGCTCGCTGGCGCGCTCGTGGGATCGGCTCTTGCCTCGGCAGGCGTGGTCCTACAGGCGATGCTGCGCAACCCGCTGGCAACGCCCTTCACGCTCGGCGTATCGGCGGGCGCGTCGCTCGGTGCCATGCTCGTGATCGTTTTCGGTGGCGCGCTGACGCTTGGCCCGCTCTCGACCGTGCCCATGGCGAGCCTTGCCGGCGCCGCGGCCGCCACGGCGGTCGTGTACTGGCTCGCCACCAGGCAGGGTCACGCGATGTCGACATCCGTGCTGCTGCTCGCTGGCGTCACGCTCAACTCGTTTCTCTCCGCGATCATCATGTTCGTTCAGTACGTCGCCGACTTTGCGCAGGTCTATCGCGCGGCGCGATGGATCATGGGCGACCTGGACATCGGCGGCTATGACACGCTCATCGCCTCGTTGCCGCTAGTCGTCGCGGCGTACGTGCTATTCGCGTGGCTTCCCTCGTCGCTCAATCTGCTCAGCGTCGGCAAGGATGCGGCGGCGGCGCGGGGTGTCGACGTCCCGCGCGCACAACGCCTGGCATTTTTCAGCGCATCGCTGGCAACAAGCGCGGCCGTGTCTCTCGCCGGACCTATTGGCTTTGTCGGCATCGTCGTGCCGCACCTGGTTCGCTTATTGGTCGGCGTCGACCATCGCATCGTGCTGCCCGCATCGGCGCTCTTCGGAGCAGCCTTCCTGGTCGCATGCGACCTGGTCGCGCGAACGATCCTCGCTCCCATCGAAATGCCGGTGGGTGTGGTCACTGCGATGATTGGAGGTCCGTTCTTCCTGTGGCTGCTCGTGCGCAAAAGCTGACCGCGCTCGTTGCGGTCGTTCTCACCGTTTTTCTGCTCGATGCGCCGTTGGCGCAAAGTCGGGACACCGGCTCGGCGCCAAGACGTATCGTGTCGCTCGTCCCGGCGATTACGGAGATGCTCTTCGCGATCGGCGCCGGGCCTCAGGTCGTGGCCGTCAGCAGTTACGACGAGTTCCCGCCTGAAGTGAAGGCGCTGCCCAAGGTCGGGGCCTTGCTCGATCCGGATACCGAACGCATCCTGGCGCTGCGACCGGACCTCATCGTCGTCTACGGCTCGCAATCAGAGCTCGAGAAGCAGCTCGAACGCGCCCACCTTCGAACGTTCAGCTATCGGCACGGCGGCATCACGACAACGCTGGATACGATTCGCGAGATCGGGCTCGCCGCCGGCCATCGCGCGGAGTCCGATGAGCTGGTGTCCTCGTTGAAGGCTCGACTCGATGCCGTACGTGACCGCGTGAAAGGGCGGTCCCGGCCGCGAGTGGTGCTGGTGTTCGAGCGTCAGGCGGGCACGCTGCGCGAGATTTACGCCAGTGGCGGCGTCGGGTTCCTGCACGAGATGCTGGAAATCGCCGGCGGGACGAATGTGTTCGCCGACGTTGCGCGCGAATCGGTCCAGCCGTCGGTCGAAACACTGCT
>JBKPNV010000092.1:0-8339 GCA_046732795.1 Acidobacteriota bacterium | reverse complement strand
AAGCCTGATGCATGAGCACGTGGAACGCCTTACGGGCAGCCTCGTGACGGCCGACCGGGAACTCGATCGGGAGTTCGAGGCGCGCCTGGCGGATTCCTCGAGGCTGGCGTTCCGGATCGCGTTCAGCGTGCTGAAGCAGCGTGAAGATGCCGAGGACGTGGCGCAGGAGGCGTTCGCCAAGGCGTACCGCAGCTTCAGTCAGCTTCGCGATCGAACGCGCTTCAGGGCCTGGCTGGTCCGGATGACATGGCGGATGGCGCTCGATCGGCAACGGGCCAATCGACGCCGAGCGGTTCGCGAGCTGCCTGGCGGCGACGCCGACGCCAGCCTCGTAGAAGCGGGTCTTCGGACCGGTCTTGACACAGCAGACCTCGTGTCCGCGCGCGAGCGCGCCGAGCACTTGTGGAACGCGATTGCAGCCTTGCCGGACAAACTTCGACTGGTCGTCGTGCTCGCCGGCATCGAAGGTCACGACCTGCGCGAGGTGAGCACGTTGCTCGACGTGCCGGAAGGGACGGTGAAGTCGAGATTGTTTCTGGCGCGAAAACAACTCAAGGAACGGCTCTCATGGATGGTCACCAGCACGAAGAGTTGAGCGACGAGGCGCTCGCGAAGGAAATCGAAGCCGCGTTCGCCGTCGATCCCTCCCCGGAGTTCCTACCGCGAGTCCGAGCGTGCATCGCAACTGAACGCGCACGCCAGGGTTGGATGTGGTCATGGCGATGGGCCGAAGCGGTCGCGGTACTCGCGGGTGCCGGGGTGATCGCAGTGTGGACTCTGCGAGAGCCCGTGCCGGCTCCGCGCGATCCACGCATCACGAACGCGTCGCCCCGTGAACCGATGGGCGAGTCGCCTCGGCTCGGCGAACCGTCCGGCCGGACACCAAATCCGGTAAGTGCTTCCTCGATCCGGACGGCGCATTCGACGCGACGAGCGGTCGAGACTAAACCGGAAGTCGTGGTTTCACCCGGCGAGGCCGCAGCGCTGCGGCAACTGGTAGTCGCGATTGCGGCGCGTCAGGTCGAAGCGGGTGACATCCCGAAGCTCGAAGGGGAGTCGGTGCCGCTCGCTCCGATTGGGGAGATCGTGCTCGAGCCGATCGAACTCAGCCCCATCGCCGGGCTCGACGGTGAATAAGGAGGTCGATCGTGAAGAGATTTGTCTCAGTGTGTGGAGTGGTTGCGGCGCTGACCTTCGCAGTTGCCGATCGTGCGCGCGGTCAGGACGACGCTGCCGACAAGAAGCAGCAGGCCGCCGAAGCGGCGAAAGAACGCGACCTCGCCAAGGCTCAAGCCGCTCGGGACGATCTCCAGCGCCTTGTCCCCTTGAGCGTAGACGTGACCGTCACGCGCTATCAAGGTGAGAAGAAGATCAGCAGCATGCCCTACATGCTGGCCGTCAACGCCAACAAACTCGGTCAAGCCGGGCCGGCGTTGTTGCGCATGGGCGCCAAGGTGCCGGTCCCGAGCGTCGCCCTCCCCGCCGCCAATCCCTCGGGCGTGGCAGGCAGCACACCGCCCGCAAGTTTCAACTATCAGGACATCGGCACCAACATCGACTGCACCGCGAAGGTCGTGGATGAGGGATTCGAGTTGCGGATGAGCGTTTCGGATACGTCCGTATACACGAACATTCAGGACAAGGCCACGCCGACGGTCGGCAACATACCGGTCTTCCGTTCATATCAGTCGACGAACACACTCGTACTGAAAGACGGGCAAAGCCGCGAGTTCACCGCCGCCACGGATCGCGTGAGCGGAGAGGTGATCAGGATTGCAGTCACGCTCAGGGTGGTGAAATGACACCGGGTGTGATTTTCGTATGCGACGAGTCGGAAATCACACCAGGTGTCTTTACGAGAGCGGGTGTTGCGTAATGAGCAGATCGTCGACGACGCGCCCGCCAATGAGATGCTCCTGGATGATCCGCTCGAGCGCCGGCGGATCACACTCGCCATACCAGGCGCCTTCGGGATAGACAACGGCAATCGGACCGCCTTCACAGATGCGAAGGCAATTGGCCTTGCTGCGCAGGATGCCGCCCTGCTCGGACAAGCCAAGCTCCTTCAATCGGCGCTTCAGATACTCCCACGCGGCAACCCCGCGCTCCATGTCGCAGCACTTCGGCTTGCTCTGCTCGGCGCACAGGAAGATGTGGCGGCGCGCCACCGGCACGCCGTACAGGACGGCTTTTTCTTTGAGTGTCTCGTTCATGCGGTACTCGCGGGCCGGGTTCCTGGGCTTGTGGACCCGGCTCGGAGGAGACGGGTCTACAAAATAAAGCCGCCTACCTGCCCTTGCCTTCTGGAAACGATGGAGTGCTGCGTGGCTGACTCGCGTTCGGCGGGATCCAGAGCTTGATGCGTCCCTCCCAGAGCGATTTGTTGTTCTCCTCGCACGAGTATTCGAGCAACTCGCCGTTCGACAGCGTCATCGTCCGCTCGTTGGTCCACGGCTGCGAGTAATAGACCGGGTCGTCGACGGTTACTGAATATGCCACGTGACCGGCGTCGATATGCTTGAACGTCTGCGTCAGGTGCAGCTTGTCGCTGTGCGGGCGGCCGACGGTGTCGAGGCGCGTGTACCCGTTGAATCCAATCGTGTCCACGATGAGCGTGTCGCCATCCCACTTGGCGATCGAGTTGCCGAACCAGGTCGGATCGACCTCTTTCGGGTGCTCGCTCTTGAACGGCACGACGTGGAACCAGGTGCTGACCTCGAAGAGGAAGGCGATGTACTTGTCGTTTTGAAATATCTGGATCGGGTAGGGCGCGTTCATTGAACGCATCAGGCCATAGGGCATGCACATCCCGGTATAGTCGCCATCCCTGACCGGGTCGTAGTTCTTCATGTTGTCGAGACCGGCTGACGTGAACGGCAGCTCCTTCGGACCCTTCTGCAGCGCAGGGTTTCTGTTGGTTGCCGTCATGTCCGGCACGTACTGGTGATCCCAGACGCCGCTGAAATCGGGCTTGCCGTTCGGCAACCGCGGCGCCGCGCCCGTCGGGGGCGCCCAGTTCGGCTTTGCCGAGATACCCGTGCCGCTCGTGGTGGCCTGCGCGGCGGGCGTGGCGGTCCCCTGAATCAGGACGACGGCCAGCGTTGCGACGACGAAAATCGAGCGTAGAAGAGCAAGCATGCGGAAATTATAGGCCGACTTCGGCTTGCGATGGACGGTCAAGTTGCCATAAGATAAGGGTTTGTTCGAATCCCTAAGCACCCGTATCCAGAGCGCCTTTACGTCCCTGAGGGGCGAAGTGCGGCTCACCGAAGAGCACGTCGAAAGCGCGCTTCGCGAGATCCGGCTCGCGTTGCTCGAGGCCGACGTCAATTTCCAGGTCGTCAAGGCGTTCATTGACCGGGTCCGCGACAAGGCGACCGATCAGGCGGTCCTCAAGAGCCTGACCCCAGTCCAGCAGGTCGTCAAGATCGTCCGCGACGAGCTGCTTGCCCTCTTTGGCACAACTGAAGGTGGTCTTCTCAAGGACGCCCCCACGCCCCGCGTTGTGCTCCTCCTGGGGCTGCAGGGGTCGGGTAAGACAACGACCTGCGGCAAGCTTGGCCGCTGGTTGAGACGCCAGGGCCGCCATCCGTTGATGGTGTCGACCGACGTGCGCCGCCCTGCCGCCATTCAGCAGCTCTCCGTCGTCGGCGAGAAAGCGGAAGTCAAAGTCTACGCGCCCGAAACGATGGATCCGGTGGCGCGAGCGTCCGGAGCCTTGTCGGAAGCGAGAGCCAAAGGGTTCGACACGGTCATTGTCGACACGGCGGGCCGTCTTCACATCGATGACGATCTGATGAACGAGCTTCAAGCCATCAAGGACGTCGTCAAGCCGACGGATCTGCTCTACGTCGCAGACTCGATGACCGGTCAGGACGCCATCAAGAGCGCCGGTGAATTCAATCGGCGCATCGGGGTCACCGGCGTGGTGCTGACCAAGCTCGATGGCGACGCGCGCGGTGGCGCCGCGCTGTCGGTGGTGTCGGTCGTCGGCGTGCCCGTCGCCTTCATCGGCAGCGGCGAGCGCCTCGAAGATCTCGAGCTCTTTCATCCCGACCGGATTGTGTCGCGCATTCTCGGTATGGGCGACGTCCTCTCGCTTATCGAGAAGGCCGAAGCGGCGATCGGGGAAGATGAGGCGGAACAGCTCGAGGAGAAGCTTCGCAAGAACCAGTTTTCGCTCGACGACTTCCGCACGCAGCTTCGCACGCTCAAGCGGATGGGACCGCTCGAGAGCATCCTGGGGATGATTCCGGGACTCGGAAATCTGAAAGAGCTGGCGCAGAACAGGCCGGACGAGAAGCAACTGGCGCGTGTCGAGGCGATTATCTCGTCGATGACGCCTGCAGAACGGACGAACGACCAGATCATCAACGGCAGCCGCAGGAAGCGCATTGCCGCCGGCAGCGGCACGTCCGTCGAAGATGTCAATCGCCTGCTGAAGCAGTTCGCCGAGATGAAGCGCGTGCTGCAGATGATCGGGCGCGGCGGAACCGCGGCGATGAAGAACGTGAAGGGCATGCCAAAGCTGCCGCATCAACCGCAGCCAGGATTCGCGCCGGCGAGCGGAAAGAAGCGCAAAAAAGGCGGGCCCTGGGGGCTGATCAAGTCACGATAGACGTGGTGTCCGGCTTTAGCCGGACCTTCAAGCGGAGCGAGAGAATGCTAGCGATTCGAATGAGACGGGTAGGGTCGAAGAAGAAGCCCTACTTTCGCGTGGTGGTGACGGAAGCCAAATCGGCGCGTGAGAGCAGCTTTGTCGAGAATGTGGGGACATACAACCCTCGCTCGAAGCCGGCGCTTGTAGAGATCAACAAGGAACGGATTCAGCACTGGATGAAGCTGGGTGCGCAGCCGTCGGACTCGGTTCGCACGCTGCTCGCCAAACATCTGTCGCGCGACATGTCGAAGCCGGTCGAGGCTCCCGCGGTGTAATGGCGGGCGAGGACGGCGGGCAGGCAAGCCCACTTCGCGCGGTGGTCGAAGTCGTGGTCAAGACGCTGGTCGATCATCCGGACGCAGTCAAGGTGACGGAGTCGAGCCGACGTGGCATGACGATCGTCGAGCTGTCGACTGCGCCAGCGGACATGGGGAAGATCATCGGCCGGCAGGGACGAACCGCGGCAGCGATTCGCACACTCGTCGCGCTGACAGCCGAGCGTCACGGAGTACGAGCACAGCTCGATATACGAGACTAGGCATGCCCGCGACTCGGGACTCGGGATCCGCGACTCGGGATTGGAACCGGATGATCCTGGTCGGACGCGTGGCCCGGCCGCACGGAATCCGGGGCCAGGTGATCGTGACGCCGGAAACGGACTTCGTCGAAGAGCGATTTCGATCTGGCGCGACGTTCTGGACACGGTCGGATCGCGGCGACGAAGCCCTGACGGTCAGCTCAGCGCGATTGCAGAACGGCCGGCCAGTGATTGGGTTCGAAGGCTTCGAGAAGATCGAAGATGTCGAGCGGCTCGCAGGGCTCGACCTGAGGGTTCCGGAAGATTCGCTCTTGCCCCTCGATGCGGGTACCTATTACGTGCACGACCTGGTGGGATGTGCCGTCGAGACGATCTCCGGCGAACCTATCGGCGAGGTGAAGAGAGTCGAAGGTGGCGCCGGGGCGAGCGTGCTGAGTGTGGAAGGACGTCGGGGGGAAGTGCTCGTGCCGCTTGCCGCCGATATCTGTGTAGAGGTCGACATCGCGGGAAGACGGATTCGGATCAACCCGCCCGCAGGATTGCTGGAGCTGAATCGGAAGTAGGCTGCGTAGAGGCCGGGTCTTGAACCCGCCGGACCAAGTATGAAGTTCGACATCGTCACGATCTTTCCTTCGATGATCGAAGCGGGTCTTGGCGAGGGGGTGGTGAGCCGCGGCGTCGAGCGTGGCCTGCTGGACGTGGCCGTGCACGACCTCCGCCGCTGGACAATGGATCGCCATCGAACGGTTGATGACGTGCCCTACGGTGGCGGCCCGGGAATGGTCATGAAGGCTGAACCTCTGATCCGGGCAGTGGAGGAGGTTCGAGCCACTCGCGGGGTCCCCGATTCGATCGTGCTGCTGTCGCCGCAGGGCCGAACGTTCAACCAGAGCGAAGCCGAACGCCTTGGCGGTCTCCGGCATGTCGTCTTGTTGTGCGGTCGCTACGAGGGAATGGACGAACGGGTTCGGGACGTCGTCGCCACTGAGGAAATCTCGATTGGCGACTACGTGCTGAGCGGAGGCGAGCTGGCGGCGCTCGTCATCGTGGACGCAGTGAGCCGCCTGGTGCCTGGTGTCGTGGGGGACGAGCAGTCGGTCGCGCAGGATTCGTTCGCGCAGGGCTTGCTCGATTATCCGCACTACACGAGGCCGGCCGAGGTTGCGGGACACCGGGTCCCGGATGTGCTGTTATCGGGGCATCATGCCGAGGTTCGCCGGTGGCGTCGAAAGGCGGCGCTCCGTCGGACGTTGGATCGGCGTCCGGACCTGCTGGCCGCGGCGACGCTCGATCAGGAAGATCAAGCGCTGCTCGACGAGATTCAGCGCGAACGGTCCGCGCACAGAGGGGATTAAGTCCGGGTCGAGCCGGATGGTCGTGTGTGTCCGGCTTCAGCCGGACCTGTTTGGGTGAGGAGAGAGCAATGAGCGCGATTGAGTTGGCCGAAAAGTCCCAGATGACCGACAGGCCGGACATGAAGTCTGGAGATACCGTCCGCGTGCACGTCAAGGTGCGTGAGGGCGACAAGGAACGGATCCAGATCTTCGAAGGCATCGTCATCGGGATGCATCGTGGCGGACTGAGATCCTCCTTTACCGTTCGCAAAGTGTCGTTCGGGCAGGGTGTGGAGCGCATCTTCCCGCTGCACTCGCCGACGATCGCCAAGGTCGACGTGGTGCGCTCGGCGCGTGTCCGCCGGGCCAAGCTGTACTTCCTGCGCAACCTGAAGGGGAAGGCAGCTCGAATGAAGGAAACCAAGCGCGCCTAGGCGGAGTCTCGCTAGCCATGGTTCGGGTCCGCGCGACGAGAACCATCGAGAACGCGCTTCGACGCTGGGGGTTCTACCGCATCGCCGGGTGTGACGAGGTCGGGCGCGGGTGCCTGGCTGGTCCTGTTGTGGCCGGGGCCGTCGTTCTCGATCCGGATGCGCATATTCCCGGACTTGCCGACTCGAAGATGCTGACCGCCGTCGAGCGCGAACGGCTCAACGAGCTGATCATGGCTCGGGCGTTCGCATGGTCGGTAGCCTTCGTGGCACCCGCCGAGATCGACAGGTTGAACATTCACCGGGCGTCGCTGGAAGCGATGCGGCGCGCCGTGCTGGCCTTGTCGCCATTGCCGGACGCCGTGCTCGTCGACGCCTTCCGTATTCCGGAGATCAGCATCGCTCAGCGCGGCGTGCTCCACGGCGACCGCCGCTGCGCGGCCATCGCGGCCGCATCCATCGTGGCCAAGGTGTCCCGCGACCGGCAGATGATGACGGAGCATGCGAGCGACCCTCGCTACGGGTACGACAAACACAAAGGGTACGCCACCGCGGAGCATCGGGCTGCCGTTGAACGGTTCGGGTACTCTCCACTGCATCGCCGCTCCTTCAAGCCGCAGGCGGGCCTGTTTGATAGGATCGATTGAGTGCCGGCCGAGCGCGACGAAACACTCAAGAAAGCTGAGAAGCTTCTCAAACAGGGCAAGATGGCGGACGCCATCGCAGAATACGTTCGCCTCGTCGAGGACAAGCCCAGCGACTGGAACTCCGCAAACGTGCTCGGCGATTTGTACGTCAAGGTGGGGCAACCCGAAAGCGCGGCCGACATATTTACTCGCGCCGCCGACCATCTCTACGGCGAAGGCTTTTTCCCGCGCGCATCGGCGGTCTACAAGAAGGTGCTCAAGGTCAGAAGCGGCGACGACCACGCGCTCTGGCAACTGGCGGATATCGCCGGACGCAACCGTCTCTCGCTCGATGCCCGGTCGTACTACGGCCGATTGATCAAGGATCGCCGCGCGGCGGGCAACGAGCAGGGCGCGATAGATTGCGTGATACGACTGGGGCTTCTCGACGATGCCACCATCGACGGCAGGAGGACCGCGGCGAAGGCGCTGGTCGAGCGCGGGCAATCGAAACAGGCGGCGCGGATGATCCTTGGCGTTGCCGATCTGCTGACGAAAGAGGGGCGCATGGCGGAGGCCCTCGACGCATTGAAGGAAGCCGCGCAACTCGACCCGAACGATCGGGAGATCCAGCTGAAACTTGCGGATGCGGCTCCGCCTTCACCTCCGCCTCCCGCGGCCATCGCGGATTCGCCTGCTCCAGTCGAACCCGAGGAGATGCCGGTGCGAGTCGTGACGTTGAAAACGGTT
>JBKPNV010000091.1:0-6535 GCA_046732795.1 Acidobacteriota bacterium | reverse complement strand
CGGACGGAGACGGTTTCCTTACGCGTCGAGAGTTCGCGATGGGCGGCGGCGCGCCATCAGCATCCCGGTAACCGTAAGCTGGGCAGAGGCGGGTCTTCAGACCCGCCTCGATAAGTCCGCGGCTCATACCGGCGGGGTCCGCAAGCCCCGCCGGTACCTTCAACACCCCCTACCTTCTCAATACCCTCCTTCACACCGCTGAATCTGGCAAGATAGACGCCCATGTGCGCGCCAGCCAGGAGATGCGTATGTTCGGACTGACTCGGACAGTCACAATCGTGATCGCCGGCCTGCTGATCACCGCTGGCTCGGCAGCTATCAGCTCGAAGGCATTGCCGTCTTCTGCGCCCGAGGAGGTTGGACTCTCGAGCGAACGGCTGGCACGCATGAACAAGGCGATACATGAGTACGTGGACGCGGGCCGCACGCCCGGTGTCGTCACGCTCGTCGCGCGTCACGGCAAGGTCGTGCACGTGGACGCCTACGGCAAGGCCGACGTCGCCACCGGCCGGCCCACGCGCAGCGACGACATCTTCCGCATGTACTCGATGACCAAGCCGATCACATCGGTCGCCCTGCTGATGCTGTTCGAGGAAGGGAAGTTCCAGCTCACCGATCCGCTGTCGCGCTACTTCCCCGCCGTCGCCGACATGAAGGTGTACGCCGGCAGCACGCCACAGGGCGGGATGTTGCTCGATTCACCGAGACGGCAGATCACGATCCAGGATGTCTTCCGGCATTCGGCTGGCTTCAGTTACGGGTTCGGTTCCACGCCGGTCGACAAGGCGTATGCAGACGCGGACCTGTTTGCGACCGATCTCACGGGATTGATGGAGAAACTGGGGAAGCTGCCGCTGCTCTATCAGCCGGGGGATCGCTGGGTCTACAGCGTTGCCCACGACGTGCAGGCAGCGCTGGTCGAAAAACTCTCGGGCCAGAAGTTCGACGACTTCGTTCGTCAGCGCATTTTCCGGCCGCTCGAGATGAATGATTCGATGTTCAAGATTCCAGCGGACAAGAAGTCGCGTGTGCCGGCGCTCTACACGATGCAGAAGGGCAAGCTCGTCGTCGACACGAGCCCCATGGGCAGCAACTATGGCGACCAGGTGTTTGGCGGCACCAGCATCGCAACGACAATCGGGGACTATGCGCTCTTCTCCCAGATGCTCTTGAACAAGGGCCAGTTGAACGGCGTGCGCCTGCTCAGCCCCAAGACGGTCGAGCTGATGTCAACCAATCATCTGACGCCTGCTGCTCTTGCCGCCGGCGGGGTTGGTCCGGGCACCGGGTACGGACTCGGTGTGTCCGTGCTCATGAGCCCGGCCGAACGCGGCAACATTGGGTCGGTCGGTGAATTCGGCTGGTCGGGCGCGGCGTCCACGCACGTCCTCATCGATCCCAAGGAAGACCTGGTCGCGATCTACTGTACGCAACTGATCGGTGGCGACTTCCCGATTCGCGCGAATTTCGCGACACTGTTGTACCAGTCGATTGTCGGCTCATAGGATGCGTCCGGCCGAAGCCGGACACGACGCATTACAACGGAGGAACTGATGATTCGGCGATTCACCGCGGGTGCCGGCGTCCTCGCATGCACTCTGCTTGTCACATCGGCACCACCCGCCGCTGCCCAGGCCAGGGGGTCGGCCGATGCCGCCGCGGCCAAGCGCGCGAACCCGCACTGGAAGGCACCGCGCAATGCATGGGGACAGCCGGATCTCGAAGGTATCTGGACGACCGACGACATGCGCGGCGTACCGATGCAGCGGCCCGCGTCGTTCGGCACGCGCGCTTATATGACGGACGCAGAGTTCGCCGAACGCGCGCAGCAGCGGACGAACGCGCGTGACGTCGACAACGCGAGGACCGGCACGTTCCGCAACGAGGAAGGGTCGCGCGACTTCAGCTACACCTCGATGGTCATCGATCCACCCGATGGCCGCGTTCCCGCGCTGACGGCCGCGGCCCGTGCACGACCGCGCGCGCAGGGTTCGTTCGGCGTCGGTCCCTGGGATAAGGTCCAGGATTTCTCGCTGTACGACCGCTGCATCACCCGCGGCGCGATCGGATCGTTCATGCCGGCCGTCTACGGCAACGGCGCGCGCATCATCCAGACCCCCGATTCGGTCGTCATCAGCTACGAGATGGTGCATGACACGCGCGTGATTCCGCTCGACGGCCGTCCTGCCCTTGGCTCCAATCTCCATCTCCTCATGGGCGACTCGCGCGGGCACTACGAAGGTGACACGCTCGTCATCGAGTCGCGAAACTTCACCGACCGGACCGCGGTCGGCGGCACGAACCACAGCGAGGAACTACGTATGGTCGAGCGCTTCACGCGCATCGATCCGGAGATGATCGACTACGAAATCCATGTTGACGACCCGGCAACGTTCACGCAGCCGTGGACGTTCCGAATGACCATCACGAGCCAGCCGGGCTACGAGATCTACGAGTACGGATGTCACGAAGGCAACAACGCCATGCGCAACGCGCTCAGCGCCGAGCGCGCCTACGAGAAGGCCACTGAAGAGGCCAAGGCCAAAGGGCTTCCGCCGCCAGAGCGCGTCTTTGAGCGCGTGAACGGCGCGGATCGAGCTCGATAGCGCACGAAACCAACCTCCCACTCCCGACTCCCAACTCCCAAACAGCTCGGTCCCTTGGGAATTGGAAGTTGGGAATTGAGAGTCGTCGCCTCGCCTCCTAAGGAACAGTTGGGTAATTGGAACCGAGGAGATTACCTCACCCATCGCTTCAATCCGGAGCTGGGAATCGGACGTGTCACTGCCATCGAGGGACGCGCGCTCGTCGTGGAGTTCCCGCGCTCCGGCACCAGGCTTCGCCTCGCCGCCAGCACTGACGCGCTGATCCCGGTCAACCCGGATTCCGACCGCTCGACACTGGATGTCGAGCGGCCGCTGGCCGAACGTCTGGCAGTGGGCGACGTCGACGATGCGAAGGAATTCCTGACACGTCTGGACGCACTTCATCTGTTGTCATTGCGCGAGGCCGATGTTCTCGGCTCCTTCCTCGGCGGACGCGTCAGGCTCTTTCCGCACCAGCTGTATGTCGCGGAGCGCGCGAGCATGAGCGAGCCGGTGCGGTGGCTTCTTGCCGACGAGGTCGGCCTCGGGAAAACGATCGAAGCCGCGCTGATCCTGAATCGACTCGTGCACACGGGAAGGGTTGAGCGCTGTCTCGTGGTGGTGCCAGAGGCGCTGACAGTGCAATGGTTGGGTGAACTCTGGCGCAAGTATCACCAGGTTTTCACGCTGCTCGATGGACCGCGCCTCGCGGATGTCGCGCGTGACTTCGGTGCCGACTTCAACCCGTTCGACGTGCACCGCCGCGCCGTCATTGCGCTCGAGACGATGGTCGAGCGTCCCCACCTGACCGCGCAGGCCGTTCAGGCGGGCATCGATCTGCTCGTCGTCGACGAAGCGCAACGGCTTCGCCGACCATCGGGTCATCCCGGTGAACCTGCCTGGCGTGCGATCGCGCCCATTGCCGCTCTGGGCCGTCACCTCCTGCTCCTCAGCGCTACGCCGCTCGAAGACGACACGCACGGGTTCTTCCGTCTGCTGCAGCTGCTACGCCCCGGCGAGTTTCCCGAGGACATGAGCTTCGAAGCACGCCTGGAGCTCGGCACGCCGCTTCCACCGTGCACCAGCTCGACACGCCGGACCGACATCGGCGGCTTGCCGCCGCGCGTCGCGATTTCAATCGCGCTCGATCCGGCACGGTCGCAGGCGCGCGCAGCTGTCGAAACCGTCGTGCGCAGCGCGCCGGCGCGTGATGCCGTGGCGCAGCGGAAGAAGATCGAGCGCATCCGGCGTGCCCTTGCATCGGGTGCGGCACTCAGCGCCGTCCTTGGGCCCGACGAATCGGATCTGCATGAGCGGGCCGCGGCGATGGACCTGTCCGACCCGCGCCTCGAGTGGCTGCTGTCGCATGCGCCACGATGGAAAGAGGCCAGGGAAAAGACACTCGTCTTCGTCGCGCATCGCGAGACGTTGGAGATGGTGCGTACCGCGCTCAGCCATCGCGCGCAGCTGGCCAGCGGTGTCTTCCACGAAGACCTCTCACCGGCGCGTCGCGATACGGAAGTCGCGCTGTTCCGTGATCCCAACGGCCCGAGTCTGCTCGTCTCCACTGAGAGCGGTGGCGAGGGACGCAATTTCGAATTCTGCCATCGCCTCATCATGTTCGACCTTCCCTGGAAGCCTGCTGCGGTGGAGCAGCGCATCGGCCGGCTCGATCGGATCGGCCGTCGCATCCCGGTAGAAGTGGTGTACTTTCAACCACCGGGCGGCATCGGTCGTGACGTGGTACGTCTTTTCGACGAGCTGGGCCTGTTCCGTGAGCCTTCCGCTGGCATCGAGCCGCAACTCGCGCAAATGGAAGGGGCCATCGCAGACATCGCCTCGGATCCCTACGCATCGCTGTCCGACACGCGCCTCGCAGCGCTCGTGCGCGATGCGCACGCCGCACGCACGCGCATCCGCGAAGCGGCCTATCAGCAACTGCATCGCGATCCGTATCAATCAGAGATGGCGACCGGTCTCCTCGCGCGCGTTCCCCCCGGGCTCGATGCGCTCAACGAAGAGGTCGTCGTTGCCGTCTGCACTCGACTTGGATTCAGGGTCGAGCACACCCGGGGACGTCGGACGTATGCCATCGAGCTGGGCAACGAGGCGCTGGTCGACAGTCTTCCCGGTGTTGCCGGCGGATCCGCCTTTGTCGGCTCGTTCGATCGTGAGGAGGCGGTCGAGGACGAGACCATCGACTTCTTCGCGTCCGGCCATCCGCTCGTTGAAGGCGTATTCGCTCACCTCGAGGACAGCGCGCGCGGGCGTGTCGCCTGGCTTGGCGTCGAGATCGGCAGCGATCGCGGCAGCGGCCTGGTTGCCATCTACAAGGACGGGCCCGGATTCGACATCGTCGCGCTCGATTCGACGGGACGCGAACGGCCGGACTGGGCAGCGGCGCTCCGAAGTCGGCCGCTGCGCGCAAAGCCCATCGCCCGCTCGTCGATCAATGAATCGGAATGGGGCAACCTGATCCGCCGTCTTGCGGCACGACTCGATCAGGCCAGGCGCCCCTATGCGTTCGCCGCCATCACGGTTCGGCCGGCTCGCTGATTCAAGCGCCCGCTCGCATGGAACCAGCGGCACTCGTGTGCAAAGATGGCTTCGTGGATTCGGATGCCGTCGTTTTCGACAACGTGTCGTTCGCCTTCGACGATCACGTCGTGCTCAAAGACATCAGCTTCAGCGTGCCCAAAGGCAGCATGAGGATTTTGCTCGGGGCCAGCGGTGCGGGCAAGTCGATCGTACTCAAGCTGATTCTCGGATTGCTGCGCCCGGATGCCGGAACGATCGTCGTCAACGGTGAGCGCATCGACCGGATGCCTGAACGAGACCTGCTGCGCTTGCGCACCGATATCGGGATGTCATTCCAGGAGATTGCGCTGTTTGACTCGCTGACGGTAGCCGAGAACGTCGGATATCGCCTCTATGAGGAAGCCGATCTTCCGCTGGAAGAAGTCGGCACGCGCGTACTCGAAGTCCTCGGCTTCGTCGGCCTTGGCGAATACGGCGACCGGATGCCGTCTGAGCTCTCCGGCGGCCAGCGGCGCCGCGTCGCCATTGCACGTGCGATGGCGACCAAGCCCAGCCTCCTGCTCTTCGACGATCCGACGACGGGCCTCGATCCAATCATCGCCACCTCGGTCGACGATGAGATCGTCAAGCTGCGCGATCTGGAGCGGGTGACGTCGATCATGGTGACGCACCAGATCCGGGACGCGTTCTACATCGCGATGCACGAGGCCACCCGCACGAACGGCCGGGTGCAGATCGAAGAGACAGCCGCCGAGCACGCCCGCTTCATGGTGCTGCACGAAGGACGGATCTTCTTCGAGGGAACCGGCGCGGAACTCCGCGCCGCTCACGACAACTACTTGAAAGAATTTCTCTTCATGACGCTGCCGCCCTGGTAAATGACCACGTGCTATTCTGCTCCGCATCCGCCTTCGCTGCGCCAGAGGCGAGTTCAGAGAGATCACGATGACGAGACGCCGAGCCATAGGACTGCTTGCAACGACATTCGCCTGCTTCACGTTGGCGGCGCTGACACCGGCACAGGCACAGGACGTCACCGTTACCAACGCGCGCATCATCGGCCCCAACGCCGCCGTCATCGAGCGCGGCTCGATTGTCGTGCGCGCGGGAAAGATCGTGTCCGTGGCGGCGGGCGCGCCGGCAGCCACGAGCGGCAAGGTGATCGACGCGAAGGGCATGACGGCGATGCCAGGCTTCATCGACGCGCATCGTCACATCAACACCGGGCCGAACGAGAAGGCGCAGATGCAGGCGCAACTCGAGGCCGGCTATACGACCATCTTGTCCGGCGGCGGCCCGGCGGACGGCAACATCACGCTGCGCGATCACATCGACTCAGGTCAGATCAACGGACCGCGCATCATTCCATCCGGTCAGCTGCGGCTCAACCAGCACACGCCGGAATCGGCGCG
>JBKPNV010000090.1:0-7513 GCA_046732795.1 Acidobacteriota bacterium | reverse complement strand
ACGTCCGGCTCCGCGACTGTCCTCAACAAATGACTCCCGACCCCATTACCGATTCGGTCCTCCAACGCCACGGCGTCACCCGCGAAGAGTACGACCGCATCGTTGCGATGCTTGGACGGCAGCCAAACCTGACCGAGCTTGGGATCTTCTCTGTGATGTGGTCGGAGCACTGCAGCTACAAGAGCTCGCGCGTGCATCTCAAGACGCTCCCCACAACCGGACCGCGGGTCCTTCAAGGTCCGGGTGAGAACGCGGGCGCCGTCGATATCGGCGATGGGCTTGCGGCAGTCTTCAAGATCGAATCGCACAACCATCCGTCTTTCATCGAGCCCTATCAGGGTGCAGCCACGGGAGTCGGCGGCATCATCCGCGACATCTTCACCATGGGCGCGCGCCCGATCGCGTTGCTGAATTCCCTTCGATTCGGGCCGCTCGACGAGGCGCTGGTCCGCCGCACGATGTCTGGTGTTGTCTCCGGCATCGGGGGCTACGGCAACTCGATGGGCATTCCGACTGTTGGGGGCGAGATCGCTTTCGACCGCAGCTATACCGGTAATCCGCTCGTCAACGTCTTCTGCCTCGGTATAGCCAAGGCCGACGAGATCATCAAGGGCACGGCCTCTGGCGTGGGCAATGCGGTCTATTACGTTGGTGCAAAAACGGGAAGAGACGGCATCCATGGGGCGACGATGGCGTCCGCCGAGTTCGACGAGACGCTCGACGAGAAGCGCCCGGCAGTTCAGGTCGGCGACCCGTTCATGGAGAAACTTCTCCTCGAGGCGTGCCTCGAAGTGATGCAGACCGACGCGTTGGTTGGTATTCAGGACATGGGCGCGGCGGGCTTGACCTGCTCGACATGTGAGATGGGGTCCCGTGGTGGTGCCGGCGTCGAGATCGATGTATCAAAGGTCCCTCAGCGCGAAACCGGTATGACGCCGTACGAAATCATGCTCTCCGAATCGCAGGAGCGCATGCTGCTGGTCGTCAAGAAAGGGCGTGAGGCGGAAGTCGAGCAGATCTTCGACAAGTGGGACCTGCATGCCGTCCACATCGGCGAGGTGACGGCCGATGGTCGCCTTCGCGTCAAGAATCACGGCGAGGTCGTTGCCGATATCCCAAACCGATCGCTGACCGACGAGGCGCCGATGTACCGGCGGCCGATGTCCAAGCCGGCTTACCTCGAGTCATCGCAGCAGCTCGACATTGCTCAACTCGGTCCGCCGCCGCCGCCGCGCGATGTCTTCAGACGCTTGCTTGCCTCACCGGGTATCGCCAGCAAGAGATGGGTGTACCGCCAATACGATCACATGGTGCGAACCAATACCCTGCTACTCCCGGGGATGGGCGCCGCTGCGGTGCGCGTGAAGGGGACCTCCCGTGGGCTGGCGATGTCGGTCGATTGCAACGGACGCTTTGTGTATCTCGATCCGTACCTCGGAGCGCAGCTTGCCGTGGCCGAGGCGTCGCGCAACGTCGCGTGTGCCGGGGGGATGCCGATTGGCGCCACGAATTGCCTGAACTTTGGAAACCCCGAGAAGCCCGAGATCATGTGGCAATTCGGGCGCGCGGTGGAGGGCATGGGTGCGGCGTGCCGCGCGCTCGATATTCCAATCACCGGCGGGAACGTGAGCCTGTACAACGAGACCGACGGTCGTGGTGTCCTGCCAACGCCCGTCATCGGGGTCGTCGGTCTGATCGAGGACGCCGATCGCGTCGTTGGGCGAGCGTTTCGTTCAGAAGGCGACATCGTCATGCTCCTTGGTGAGACTAAAAACGAGCTCGGGGGCAGTGAATTTCTCCACGTGGTGCATGACCAGATTCGCGGTGTGCCACCGCACCTCGATCTCGCGCGCGAAGCAGCCCTTCAGCGACTGCTCGTCGCGGGGGCGAGCTCGGGCCTCGTCCGGTCGGCGCACGACTGCGCAGAAGGTGGTCTCGCTGTCACGCTTGCCGAGTGTTGCTTCGACACTGCGTTGGGGATTCAGGTGAACCTTGTCGCCGTCACCGACGCATCGGCGGAATACCGTGACGTTACGGCGCTATTCTCCGAGTCGGCGTCGAGGGTTGTCGTCTCGGTCGCGCCCGGGCACGCGGCAACATTGCTCGGCATGGCTGCCGCGGCTGGCGTGCCGGCAAGGCAGATCGGTCATGTTCGCGGACACCGGATCGCGATCGCCGTCGAGGATCGACCGGTAATCAACGAGTTGGTAGCCGATGCCCAGCGTATTTGGGCGACCGCAATCGAGTCATGGTTCGAGCAACGCCGGGCTATTGCATGACGTCGTACACTAGTAACGCGATGAGCCACCTCTGATGTTCGACAAGTTCCGCGACGAATGTGGCGTTTTCGGAATCTTCGGGCACCCTGAGGCGAGTAATCTCGCCTACCTCGGCCTCTATGCGCTCCAACATCGAGGTCAGGAGAGCGCCGGTATTGCCGCCTGCGACGGGCACCTGGTTCGTGTCTCGAAGGCGATGGGCTATGTGAACGAGGCTTTCGACACGACGACGCTCGCCCGGCTTCCCGGTCGAATGGCGGTTGGTCACGTGCGGTATTCGACAGCGGGCGAGAGCCGCCTGGCCAATGCGCAACCGATCCTTGTCGATAGCGTCCATGGGCAGCTCGCCGTAACGCATAACGGCAACATCGTCAACGCCACGGAGCTGCGGGACAGTCTCGTACGGAATGGGGCGATCTTTCAGGCCACGACCGACACCGAGGTGATCGTCCACCTGTTCGCTCGCTCTCGAGACGAGGGCGCGGAAGCGGCCATCATCGAAGCGCTGGCGCAAGTCCGGGGTGCGTATTCCCTCGTGATGATGACGAAGGATCGGCTGATCGGCGCGCGCGATCCGCATGGATTCCGGCCGCTCGCAATCGGCAGACTTGGCGACGCGTGGGTCATCTGTTCAGAGACGTGCGCCATGGATCTGATCGGTGCGACCTACCTCCGCGACGTCGAGCCCGGCGAGGTCGTCGTGATCAGTGAGCACGGTCTGAAATCGATTCGACCATTTCCACAGGGGCCGAAAGCGCAGTGCATCTTCGAACACGTCTACTTCTCGCGGCCGGATAGCTACGTATTCGGCGAAAGTGTCAACGAGGTCCGGACCGAGTTCGGTCGCAAGCTGGCCCGGGAGTCCGGGGTTGATGCCGATGTGATCGTGCCGATTCCCGACTCCGGCGTGTGCGGGGCGATTGGCTACTCGGAAGCGTCGGGCATTCCGATGCGGATGGGCTTGATTCGCAACCACTACGTCGGACGTACATTTATCGAGCCGCAACAGTCGATTCGTCATTTCGGAGTGCGCGTCAAGCTGAATCCGGTGCGAAGCATCCTCGAGGGGCAGCGCGTCATCCTGGTGGACGATTCGATCGTCCGCGGCACGACGAGTCGGAAGATCGTTCGAATGGTGCGGAGCGCAGGTGCGCGCGAAGTCCATATGCGGATCAGCTGTCCGCCGACGATTGCACCCTGTTTCTACGGCGTCGACACACCTCGTCGCTCGGAGCTCATCGCCGCCACGCACACGATCGAGGAGATTCGCAAGTACCTGAACGCCGACAGCGTGGCGTATCTGAGCCTGGATGGCCTGACTGGCGCGGTCAAGGGTGGCCGAAGCAACTATTGCACGTCGTGCTACACCGGCGTGTATCCGGTTGCGTTCCCACGGAATGAAGAGGCGTATCTGCAGCTGGCGCTCAAGCTGAATCCGGTCGCAGAGGAGCTGGATTCGCCGACGATCGCCATTCCCGATTTCGAAAAGGACCCAGTCGCACGTTGACCTGGTGATCCGCTGTGCTTCTGATACTGCTGCTCTGGTCGCTCGTAGGCGGGTCACCGCAAGCGCAGGTCCCGGCAGCAACTGGAGCTGCGCCACAACCTGACCTCAAACAGAACATCGCCAATCTTTCCTCGCTTGATTTTCCGGTGCGGATGCAGGCCGCAAGGCTGATCCGGCGTACGCCAGAGACTCAGGCCGTGCCGGCGCTCGTGGAAGCGGCGCGTCATCACTCGGACGAGTTCGTTCGTTACCGGGCGCTGGTGCTGTTGACCGCCTTCAACGATCGCGGCACGCGAGATCTGATGCGCGAGCTGATAAAGGATCGCGATGATCGCGTCCGCGAAGTCGCCTACAAGTGGCTCGAGCGAAACCCCGATCTTCAATTGACCCCGCAACTGATCGCGTCGTTGCAGACCGAACAATCGGAGTTTGTCCGACCGGCGCTCGTCGGCGCGGTGGCCGCGCTCGGAACCGATCCCAACGTTCAACGAGCGATGATTGGCGAGATTCCCCGCGGCCTGGATTTCTTTCGAAGCGCCGTAATCGACGCACTGGGCCGCCATCGAGCGGTCTACGCGATCGACGGGATCGCTGCGGTCAGCCGGCTCGAGGGGCCATTGCAGGACGATGCGTTGCTCGCGCTCGGTCGAATCGGAGGCGCGCGCGCCACAGCAGCTGTCAATGAATTCAAGAGCGGGACGCAGGAGGCGACCCAGATGCTGCATGGCGTGCGGTGTTTGCTGGGCGAGATGTGCGCCGAACACATCAAGGCGCTCGCGGCAGCAGCAGCCGACGAGAACGGCAGGCCTGGTACGGTGGGCGGCGCTATCGATGCGCTCGAAGCGGTGGCGCAGAACCGCAATGAGGCGGCGTTGTCAGCACTCGTGGCCCTCGCCCCCAAGGAAGGCCCACGTCGCGAGCGCATCGCTGTCTCGTTCTCGAGCGTCGCTCTGCGACAGCCCGACTGGGTCGTGGATTGGATCGGTGCAAAGGACGCGTCCACGCGCGAGTCACTCATCACCATGCTCAAGGATGGGTTCGACAGTCTCGAGGAAGATTTCGACGAAGAGCAGTTCTTCGCGGCTGTTCGCGCCGGCTACTGGCGGGCGGCCGACGCATCAGCCGGACGATCGCTGGCGGCGACGCTCATTCAGAAGCTCGAGTTCTAGCGAGCGTACGGTGCGAGGGAACGAGGGTGCGAGAGTGCGATGGTCCAGTCCGACGGGCCGAGAGTGCGACGGGCTAGGATGTTCGGACCCTCGCACTGTCGGATCGGACTCTAGCACCACGCACCGTCGCCGCTTCGCATCGCAGGTTTGGGGCGCGCGTCACTCATTAGAGACAGCGTTTGATTGCCCGCGCTCCGCGCGGGCGTAGATGTCACGTCTGGGCACAGTGATGGATTACAAGGCATCCGGCGTCGACATCGACGCGGGCAATGAAACCGTTCGCCGAATTCGCGGTCTCGCGAGGTCCACGTTCACGTCGAATGTCTTGTCGGACATCGGATCGTTTGGCGGCTTGTTTCGGTTTACGGCCGGGAACTTTCAGGATCCAGTGCTGGTCTCGAGCGCTGACGGCGTTGGGACCAAGCTCCGCGTGGCATTCCTGGCCGGCAAGCACGATACGGTTGGTGAGGACCTCGTCAATCACTGCGCGAACGACATCCTGGTGCAGGGCGCTGAGCCGCTCTTCTTTCTCGACTACTTCGGAACGGGGCGGTTGTCGCCGGCCGTTGCCGAATCAGTGGTGACCGGCATGGCGCGCGCGTGCCGCGACAATCACTGTGCGCTGCTTGGCGGTGAAACAGCGGAGATGCCCGGGTTCTACGCGGATGGTGAGTACGACATCGCTGGTTTCATCGTAGGCGTCGTCGAACGCAGTCGTCTCATTACCGGCAACACTATCAGGCCGGGCGACGTGCTCATCGGTGTGCCCTCAAGCGGGCTGCACACCAACGGCTATTCATTGGCAAGGCGCATCGCGTTCGAGCATCTGCAGCTTGGGGTCGACAGCTACGTGCCGGAATTGAATCGAACCGTCGGCGAGGCACTGCTCGAGCCGCATCGTTCGTACCTCGCTCTGATCCGTCCGTTGCTTGCCACCGGCTTCATCAAAGGAATGGCTCACATCACTGGTGGAGGTATCACCGAGAATTTGCCGCGCATTCTGCCTGGCGGCACGGCGGCGCGGATCCGTACCGCGGCTTGGACGATACCGCCGGTGTTTCACTGGCTGCAGGAAAAGGGTCGCGTGCCGCTGGACGATATGCTGCGCACGTTCAACATGGGCATCGGGCTCATCGTTGCCGTCGCGCCGGATCGGGCGGAGGAGGTGAAGACCACCGTCGCCGGGACCATCATTGGAGAGATCGTGAGAGGGGAATCGGGCGTTACCTACGTGTGATGCCTAAATGGGGTCGGGAGTCATTTGTTGAGGACACCTGACAGCAGGGATTCTACGACGTCGGCCACGGACTCCCCTTGGTGGAATCCCCAGCCTTCGCTTGATAATTGCACGCCAAGCTTCGTCGCCAAACGGTTCCCCTCGCTCCATCGCTTTTCTGAATGCTTCTTCTTCAGGTTTCGTCTGTGGTTGATTCACGTAAGTAATCCAGTCGACAGGGCAGCTAATTGGCCACGCAGTGAGGAACGAGGTCGCGCTGCTCTCCTGACGTCTTGAGAGACTGGACCAACGCCAATCTTCCGCGTGCTCAACAAGACCGGCACGGAGCGGGTTTCTTTCGACATATCGACACACCCAGAGAAAGTGGGCGTCGTCACCAACCGCAATGGCTTTGAACCGTCCCTGATAGACTGCCCCCTGTCCGTCGAGTTCGCGAACCGTCTGCCATCGTCTGGCATGAGTGGTCGTGAGCCAATGCATGAAGCGTGATAGCGCTCCGTCAGCCGTCGGTGACAGCAAAAGATGCCAGTGGTTTGGCATCACACAGTAGGCAAAAAGTGAGACGTCGCTTCGCACGATCGCGGAAGCCAAGACGCTTTCGAACGCGTTGTAGTCATCTGCGTTCTCAAATAGAGTCGAGCGTTTCGCGGCTCTATTAACGACATGAAAAAACAAACCGGTGGTGGAAAGGCGTGGGCGTCTGGGCATCGTGGCCCATCTCAACGCAAGGCGAGTACCGCTGAGAGAGATCGATAGAGTGTCCTGATCAAATGACTCCCGACCCCATTTCCGGCCGGCGCATCGGCGTGCTGATCTCGGGACGCGGGAGCAATCTGCAGGCGCTGATCGATGCCGTCGCGGACGGACGACTCGATGCGACGATTCCTGTGGTGATCTCGAACCGCGACGCCGTCGAAGGGCTCGAACGCGCGCGACGTGCCGGAATCGAAGCTCTCACAATCAGTCATCGAGGCTGGCACTCACGAGACGACTACGACCGTGCTCTGGTCAGTGAACTTCAGGGTCGCCGGATTGACGTCGTGTGCCTGGCTGGCTTCATGCGCATCCTGGGTCCGCCGATGATCGAGGCGTTCCCGAATCGCATCCTCAACGTTCACCCTGCGCTCCTTCCGTCCTTCCCCGGAGTGGACGCGCAGAAACAAGCGTTGGAACACGGCGTCAAGTTCTCCGGTGTCACCGTGCATCTCGTCACATCGGAGCTCGACGCGGGTCCGATTGTCGTGCAGCGGATCGTGCCGGTCCTCGACACTGACACTGTGGAGACACTCTCGGCGCGCATTCTCGTGGAGGAGCACCGAGC
>JBKPNV010000089.1:0-4495 GCA_046732795.1 Acidobacteriota bacterium | reverse complement strand
CGTTCATCGCGATTCGCGCCGCCACCAAACAGTCGCTCGAACACCGAGCGCGGATTGATCTCCATGGGCAGCGGCGCGGTCTCTGATTGCCAACTGAGGGTGTTCATGTACGCGCAGCTGAATCCAGGCGCGCAGTCGCCGACCAGGCCGCTGAAGTCTTCAGCCGCCAACTCGATCGATGGAAACGTCGATTGCTGACCGATGTGCTTGGCAACCAGCTGATCGAGCGTGATGCCGAGCGATAGTCGGGCCCTGCCGTGCGCTTGGGCGGAACTCCCGCGAGCCAGGATGCCGGCGCGCCGGCGTGATTGGTGTCGACTCCCTGCTCCGGCCTCGTCATGTTGGTGACTATCACGAGCGAGTCGCGGAATGGCTCGAGTGGCTTGAGAATCGGCGTGAACTCGAAACCAGCGCCCTTCGCGGCCGGCGTCCACCGGTCCATGATGCAGCCGTGGGGGATGTAGACGCAGCCAAGCCGCTTGCGCGCCGCGGCAGCCGTTTTCACCGTCGGCGTCAGGGCAGGCACCATCGCGTCGAGCAACGGCAGCGCCAGGCCTGCACCCATGCCCCGTAGTACCCGGCGGCGAGAAATGGCGGTTTTCGAGATGAACATCGTACCGTTCAGATCTTACAGATCGGCGGCTCCCTTACTCACGCCCAATCGATCCCGCTCGACCCCGCACTTCTGCGCCACAGCGAGCAGCAGATTGGCCATCGGCGTGCCCTCAGCCGTCATGATGTGCCGATTTCCTTTGATCCGACCCGCCCCGCCGCCGACGACGACGTGCGGGAGTGGCGCCCCGGTGTGGCCGTTGCCATCGCTCATGCCGCTGCCATACACGAGCAGCGAGTGATCGAGCAGCGAGCCGTCGCCATCAGGGATCGAGCGCAACCGCTCCACGAATTTCGCGAACATGCTCACGTGGTATGCGTTCAGCTTGGCGTGTCCTTCGATTGCGGCCGGCCGATTGCCGTGATGCGAAATCGAGTGGTGCGGCTCCGTGACCCCGATCTCGGGATAGGTCCGCTGGCTGACGTCGCGCGCCATCATGAACGTGAAGACACGCGTCAGATCAGCCTGGAACGCGAGCGCGACCAAGTCGATCATCAGCGCAACGTGCCAGCGCGGGGCTTCTTGATCACCTTCTCCCACACCGCGCCATCGTCGGCGACGCGCGTCAGATCCGCGTGATCCAAGACGACGCCGGATGCAGTCGCCGACGTCGCCGCGCGAGAGTTGTGGCAACCCACGCAGTACTGGTTGACGACCTTCTGCAGGTCAGGGCGGGAAAGATCCGAGGCTGCGTTGCCGGGTAACTGGCTGGCGGGGCGGCGTGATGCAGGGGACGTCGGATCGGACTGCTGGGCTCGCGGGATAGCCCGCCGTCGACCACACGACGACCATCAGCACGCTCACACGGAGTCTGCTCACCCGCATCTCGTTGAGCTGATTAGGATACGTGATCGTCTGGAAGCCGTTCAGTACCCCAATCAGGGACGGAATGGCCGGCACGAATCTGCAAGAATGTGCCGCGATGCCATTTCGGGCCCGGCTCGTCCTCACAGCGCTGCTGATGTCGCCGCTCGCGTCGGCGCCGGACGCGCAGCACGTCGCGATCAAGCTGGTCGACGTCGCGGCCGAGGCTGGAATCGACCTCGTCAACGTCTCCGGCGGTGCCGCCAAGGACTACATCGTCGACGCCAACGGCAATGGCGCCGCGTTCTTCGACTACGACAACGATGACGACCTCGACCTCTTGATCGTGAACGGGTCGACGCGAGAGCACTTTGCCCACGGTGGCGATCCGATGGTTGCTCTGTATCAGAACGACGGTCGCGGCCACTTTCACGACGTGACCGCCGCCAGCGGCTTCACTCGTCGGGGCTGGGGATCCGGCGTTTGCGTCGGCGATTACGACAACGACGGCGCGCGCGATGTGTACATCACCGCGTTCGGCCCCGATGCGCTGTGGCGGAACACCGGTAAGGGCACGTTCGTCGACGTCACACGCAGCGCGGGGTTCGAGGAGTCGCGATGGGGCACGAGTTGCTCGTTCGCCGACTACGATCACGACGGATATCTCGACCTGTATGTCGCCAATTACGTGGCGTTCGATGAGCGCACGACCCCGGCGCGTGGCACCACGGCCAACTGCCGCTTCATGGCGACCGATGTCTTCTGCGGGCCGAAGCGGCTGACCGGAGACCTCGACGTCCTGTATCACAACAACCGTGACGGGACGTTTTCCGACGCAACCGCCCGCACGGGCGTGAAAGATCCCGGCTACTACGGTTTCGGCGTCATCTTCACCGATCTCACCGATGACGGATGGCCCGACATTTACGTGGCGAACGATTCAGTCCCGAATCTCCTGTACCGTAACCGCGGCAACGGGACATTCGTGGAAGAGGGCGTGATCTCGGGCGCCGCGTTGAGCGGCGACGGACGTCCCCAGGCAGGCATGGGCGTAGATGCCGGTGACTACAACGGCGACGGACTTCCCGACCTGATCGTCACCAACTTCTCGCATGACTACAACACGCTCTACGAGAACGGCCCGGCGGGTGTGTTCACAGACCGAAGCTACGCAACCGGCCTCGCCTCGACGGCTGGCCCGTACCTGGGATGGGGGGTAAAGTTCGTGGACGCCGACAACGATGGGCGTCTCGACATCTTCATGGCCAATGGCCACGTGTACCCGGAGGTCGACAAGCATGGCCTCGGCACGCACTATCAACAGCGCAAGCAGCTCTTTCTCAACGAGGGCACCCGTTTCCGTCACGCCACTGCCGAAGTCGGCGGCGCACTCCTCATCGAGAAATCCAGCCGTGGAGCTGCGTTCGGCGACTACGACAACGACGGCGACATCGATGCCCTCGTCATCAACATGAACGATCTGCCGACGCTGCTGCGCAACGATACGGCGCCCGGGAACCACTGGATTACCGTTCGTCTCGTCGGCGCGAAGAGCAATCGCGATGGCATCGGCGCAAGGGTCAGCATCGAAGCCGGCAACCGGAAGCAGAGCACGTTCGTTCGCGGCGACGGCAGCTACCTGTCGCACAGCGACACGCGCGCGCACTTCGGACTTGCCGACGCCAGCCGCGTGAACCGGATCGAAATCCGCTGGCCGAGCGGAGTCGTCGATACGGCCTCAGGGCTCATCGCAGACCGTTTCTACGTCGCTCGAGAGGGATCGGGTGTCACGTCGTCGGTGCGATCTCCTTGACGCGCGTCGGCGCGATTACTCTGACGCGGGTCAGTGTCAAGCTAGCCACGAAGATCACGAAGTCTTAAGCCACGAAGATCACCAAGATCGAAGCCACGATCACGAAGATCGAAGCCACGAGGATCACGAAGATTACGATACTACTCACATTTGCTTCGTAGCGTTCGTGCCCTTCGTGGCTGAACCTCGGGGCCTTCGGTCTCCGACTCCAGGACCCAGGACTCGGTCACGACCTTGGCCACGAAGATCACCACGATCGAAGCCACGAGGATCACGAAGATTACGACACTACTCACATTTGCTTGGTGGCCTTCGTGCCCTTGGTGGGAATCTCGGGGCCTTCGGTCTCCGACTCCAGGACCCAGGGCTCAGTCACGACCTTAGCCACGACGATCACCACAATCGAAGCCACGAGGATCACGAAGATTACGACCTACTCACACGTGCTTCGTGGCGTTCGTGCCCTTCGTGGCTGAACCTCGGGCCCTTCGGTCTCCGACTCCAGGACCCAAGACTCGGTCACGACCTTCGCCACGACGATCACCACAATCGAAGCCACGAGGATCACGAAGATCACGACAATACTCACATTTGCTTCGTGCCCTTCGTGGCTGAACCTTCGGCGCCTTCGTGCCCTCCGTGGCTGAGTCTTCGGCGCCTTGGTGCCCTTCGTGGCTGAACCTTCGGCGCCTTCGTGCCCTTCGTGGCTGAACGCTTCGGGGCCTTGGTGCCCTTCGTGGCTGAATCTTCGGGCCTTCGTGGCTGAACCTCGAGGCCTTCGGTCTCCGACTCCAGGACCCAGGACTCGGTGACGACTTAGCCACGACGATCACCACGATCGAAGCCACGAGGATCACGAAGATCACGACACTACTCACATTTGCTTCGTGACCTTCGTGCCTTCGTGGCTGAACCTTCGGGGCCTTCGTGCCCTTCGTGGCTGACCTTAGGGCCTCGTGCCCTTCGTGGCTGAACCCGGGGCCTTCGGTCTCCGACTCCAGGACCCAGGGCTCAGTCACGACCTTAGCCACGACGATCACCACAATCGAAGCCACGAGGATCACGAAGATTACGACCTACTCACCTGTGCTTCGTGACCTTCGTGCCCTTCGTGGCTGAGTCTTCGGCGCCTAAGTGCCCTTCGTGGCTGAACCTTCGAGCCTTCGTGCCCTTCGTGGCTGACCTTAGGGCCTCGTGCCCTTCGTGGCTGAACCTTCGGGCCTTCGGTCTCCGACTCCAGGACCCACTCAGTCACGACCTTAGCC
>JBKPNV010000088.1:0-5388 GCA_046732795.1 Acidobacteriota bacterium | reverse complement strand
TCTTCGTTCTCGCGATCGATGAGAAACTCGCGCGTCTTGACGTCCACGTAGTTCCACAGCAGCGTCGCCGTCGCCGCCCGTCCGTCTCGACCCGCGCGGCCGATCTCCTGATAGTACGCCTCGAGCGACCCCGGGATGTCGAAATGAACCACCGTCTCGACATCCGGCCGATCGATGCCCATGCCGAAGGCGTTGGTTGCGCAGACAATTCGCAGGGACCCGGAACTGAACCGCTCCTGCACCTTGGAGCGAGCCGAGTCGGCAAGGCCGGCATGATACGCAGCCGCGTCGATACCAGCCGACGTGAGCGTTTCGGCAGCGGCTTCGGCCTTGCGGCGCGTCGAAGCATAGACGAGTGCACGTCCGGGACCCACCAGTTGCGCCAGCAACTCGTGCTTTTCGATATCACCTGACACTGGTTGCACCAGAAGCGTGATGTTCGGTCGATCGAATCCAGCCACCACGACACGCGGAGCCGCGAGACCGAGCAGCTGCACGATGTCATCGCGCACCTCCGGGGTCGCCGTTGCCGTGAACGCCGCCACCGGCGGGCGCCCCGCCTGGCCATCGCTCCGGCGGCAGGCAGCGGCCGCCTGCTTCAGCCAGCGATAGTCCGGCCGGAAGTCATGCCCCCACTCGGACACACAGTGCGCCTCGTCGACGACGAAGCGTGAGACGGGGATCTCCTGCAGCGTGCGCACGAAATGGTCGGACGCGAATCGCTCGGGCGCGACGTAGAGTAGGCGGCACTCGCCGGCACGCGCCTGCGTGAGGGCGTCCCGGCGAGCGTCGGACGACAGCGCCGAGTGCAGCGCGGCCGCGCGGATGCCGCGGCGATTCAACTCGTCCACCTGATCCTTCATCAGCGAAATCAGCGGCGATACGACGAGCGTCGTGCCAGGAAGCAAAAGTGCCGGTAACTGGAATCCGAGTGACTTTCCGGAGCCGGTTGGCATGACCGCGAGCAGATCGTGCCCGTCCAGAACACACTCGACGAGCTGCTGCTGGCCGTCTCGGAAAGCTGTATGTCCGAAGTGCTCTTGCAATGGGCCGACGAGGTCTCTCACGTCAACTCCCAACCTCCAACTCCCAACGTATCTGTTTTAGCGGGTCAGCGACAAATGGGCCCGCCCCGCACGCTTACGACGACACACAAAGACAGCGAGGCACCGAGGGGTCTCGTCGTGCAGCACCGCAACATCATCGTGCGACGCGAACGGACGAACGACCGGCAGCAGTTGGACGGAGGCACCGGATCGACCACGGCGGCACCGAGACCGGAGCGCGAACGGAGGCGCCATGCCGATGCCGCGCTTCGCGCGCGTTGGGTCGAGCGTTTCCTCCGTGTAGCCTCCGTGGCCCCGTGCTCCGCGGTAAGCCGTTTACTCGATCACCTCCGACGACTCACCCCGGATTGTCCATACTGTCCCGATCGGGCAGCGGCAGCGTAGCACCGTGATCGGGCAACCAAATGCATGCCTCCCCGTTATCAATACGTCTTGGTGATCTTCGTGGCTGATATCGAACCCGGTAAACAGGTACCTCCCAACTCCAAAAACCGCTCGACCTGTTTTGGAAGTTGGGAGTGGGAATGGGGAGTTACGAGCTGCACCTATCGTCCCGAAGACGTTTTCGCGGCCTCTTCCTGCCTCGCGATTCCAAGGATGTTCCGCATCGCGTAGTTGCCCTCGTGACAGGCGTACTCGAACGGGCGCTCGGTCGTTTTGGTGAGGTTCATTGCAAACGTCCACTGACGCGTCCAGGTGGATGGATCGTCGAAGGTGACCGACCACTCGACGACGCCGGGGGCACGCGGCGTGAAGCGCTCGATGAGGCGAAGATTCTCACTGGAGCCGCGGTACGGCACCTTGTCGGTGAAGTTCGTCGTCTCGACGACGAGCGTATCGCCCTCGAAATGGCCGCGCGCGTCGCCCATGTAGTTACGAATGGCGGAACCGACATGCGGCCGGCCATCGAGCGGGATGACGCGAAGCTCGTTGACCATCTCGTACTGAATCGCCACGAACCCCGGTCCCTGCACGATCTCGTACGAGTTGCCGTAGATGGCGGGCATCATCGATCCGGGCAGCCCACGAGTAATGCACCGATCGTAGAGACTGCGGTCTTCGTATGAGTCTGCGTCGCCGCGCCCGCGGCGCGCCTGCGCGCGTGCTGCGGCCCGGGCTTTCGCGGCGTCGGTTTGCGCAGGAATCTTGCCGTCCGGCGGATCGACTACCAGCCAGGCGCGGCTGTTCTTCGGGTTGTGATTTTCGAACCAGTGGAGCGGGCTGCGCAGTTCCCAGCGCTGCTTATCCGCCTCGACGCGCGCCTCATTGCGCTCTTCATTGAGCTTTTCGAGCTCGGCGGAACTGACATCCTTCAGCGACTTCCCGGCGAGTGAGTCGGGCCGCTCCATCGGGATCAGGCTTTCATCGCTGTTGGTGTAGGCGCCCTGGAGATCCGGGTCGCCCCACGGGGTGCGTGGCGCCTGAGCCGACGCCCACCCATAAGTGAAAATAAAGATCACGAATGTCGTCGAGGCCAATCGAAGAAGGTTCCGAGTCATCGTGCACCTAGTAGCGCCGGCTTCGCCGGACATTCTGGCCCGCCTAAAGGCGGACCATTACGACTGACGGCGGGTCTACAACGCAAGACCCTCCCTACAATGCGTTGATCGACGCAACGGCCAACCCGACCAGCGTCGATACGTCTGAAAGATTTTCCGTCCGTCCTATTTCGGTTGCAAGGCGGTCGCGCTCGCCGGCGCCGAGTATCGCACTGGCGTTATCGTCGAACTTGGCCCGAAGCTCCGCGAACGTCATCGGATTCTCTGCCGAGCCACGGTTGTACTCTTCGACTTCCGTGAGAACCCGTCCGTCCTTCAGCGTGACGCGGACTGCCCCCTTGAATCGGCCTGGTCCGGGGAACTCGGGATCGACGTAGTAATCGACTGTTCGAGCCAACGCCAGGATCGCCGGGTTCAGCCGGTTGCGATCCTCGTAGGCATCTCGTCCCAGCCGTCCGCAATAGAGTGCTTCGGCGAGCGTGTACTGAAGGCACACGCGGCAATGCGCCTGCGATGCCGGCGCGCGCTTTTCCTCGACCGGCTCGCAGACGATCGACACGTTGAATTCCGCCACCGGGCACTCGATTCGCGCAACATCCGCCGGCTGGACGCCCTGCTCGCGAAGCCGCAGGATTGCTGAAATGTACGGATGCAGCACGTGCGCCGCGGGAAACGGTTTGAACGAGGAATAGCGGCTCTCCCAATGCGACCCGAGCCGATCGACGATGCGATCCAGCCTCTTGACGATTCCCGAATCCTGCAAGTGAGATGCAAACAATCCGAAGCGGCCTTCGAAAATCTCTGGCGGGCCCGTCACACCGGCCGCCGCGAACATGGCCGCCGACACACCGCTTTGCGCCGCCCATCCCGAATGCAGGAACTTGGTGTCGGTGCCATCGACCCAGCACTCGAGGACGCCCGCCGCAAAGCTACCGCATGTGCCGGCAGCATGAGCGAGATTCTGAGAGTCGAGCCCCAGCAGTTTCCCGGCGCCGTACGCGACGCCAAAGGGAGAGAACAACCCGGTGGGGTGAAAGCCACGACGGTGAAACTGACCGGGCGCCACCACGCCGACCCGGCAGGCGATCTCGTTCGCGATCGCGATCGCAAGGATAGCGTCTCTCCCGCTGATCGTTCGCGTCTCGGAGAGCGCCAGCGTGGCCGCCACCGACGGACTGCTCATGTGAACGATCGACTCGTTGTGCGTGTCGTCGAACTCGAGCGCCTGTGGGAACGCGGCGTTGGCGAACGCCGCGCTGGTGACGCCGACCTTGTCGCCGCTGCCGAGGATGCGCGAAGGACCTGGCGGCGACACGGCCACTGCGCCAGATCGAATGGCTCGCCCGAACCTCGTCTCTGCGCCCGCGAGCGCCAGGCCGAGCACATCGAGGATGCGAAGCTTCGTGGCGTCGACGATGTCGGATGGCAGATCCTCGAAGCGGACGCGTGCGACCCATTCGGCAACCTGACTGGCAAGTGTCACGTCACTACTCTCCCGGCGCGAAACGACGCAGCGACCACGCGAGCACCGCGGCGAGCACCAGGAATCCACTCATGGCCGCCAGCCCCGCGGAAAACGATCCGGTCTCGTCGGACAGCCATCCCATGACGTACGGGCCGACGAATCCACCAGTCGTTCCGATGGAATTGATGAAGGCCAGACCACCGGCGGCGGCCATGCCCGTCAGAAAGCGAGGCGGGATCGTCCAGAAGATCGCACGTGCACCGTTGATGCCGGTGATGGCGACCGCCATCGCCGCCACGGACAGCCAGAAGCTTCCGGAGAACACGATCGCGCCGAGGAAGCCGCATGCCGACAGCGCACACGAGAGCGCGAGGTTGACGACCTTGCTGCCGCCCCGGTCGACGTGGCGAGCCCACAAGATCATCCCAATCACCGCAACGACGTAGCAGCCGCTGCTGACAAACCCAATCTCGATGTCGGTCAGTTTGCCTTCACGCAGCATCAATGGAAGGAAAATGCCGATCGCGTACGACCCGACCAGGAAACCGAACTGCACGAGCGCGAGGAGGATGACCCGCACATCGCGAATGGCGACACCGAAGTGACGAACCTCGCGTGGACGGCGTTCGGCGAGCAGTCGATCCCGAACGATGCGGCGCTCCTCGTCGGAGAGCCACGTCACGTCCTCCGGCCGATCGGCCAGCAGCCAGAGCAGGCTGATGCCGATAAACACGACGGGCAGTCCCTCGAGGATGAAGAGCCACTGCCAGCCCGCGATGCCTGCGATGCCATTCATCCCGAGCAACCAGCCTGATATCGGCCCGCCGATGACGGACGACACCGGAATCGCCACCATGAACCACGCGATCATGCGCGTCCGGTATTGGGCCGGGAACCAGGTTCCGAGATAGAAGGCGACACCGGGAAAGAAACCAGCCTCTGCCGCGCCGAGCAGCAATCGCAACGCGTAGAAACTGTTCGGGCCGACGGCCAGAGCGGTGGCCGCCGACGCCAGTCCCCACGAGATCATGATGCGCGACAGCCACACGCGTGCGCCCACGCGGTAGAGGATGATGTTGCTCGGAACCTCCAGGAAGCAGTACGCGACGAAGAACACCCCGGCGCCGAAGCCAAGTTGCGTCGCGGTCAACCCGATCGCCTGGTTCATCGTCAACCCGGCAAACCCGACGTTGTTGCGATCGAGGTAGTTGAAGACGTAGGCGAGGATCAGGACCGGCATCAGCCGCCAGCCGATCTTGGCGAAGACACGGCGCTCCGCCTCCTGCATCGCGTTACTGGGGGGCGGCGTTTGGGCTGCGCTGGCCTGCTGTGTCGTTGCGCTGCTCGGTGTACTCAT
>JBKPNV010000087.1:0-51389 GCA_046732795.1 Acidobacteriota bacterium | reverse complement strand
CCCTGACTCGATCCATCCGCCGGCAGCAGTACGTTGACGTCGACGTTCAGCGCCAGGAGATCGCGAATGGCGTTCGCGTATTCGGTACGGTTCAGCCGATGGAGCGCAGGAGTGACCAGCGCTGCGTTGGGATCGACCGCCTTGTCGAGTCGCTCCTCGAGTTGCGCCGCGAAGCCGTCGAGGGCAGCGCGCTCCGGTCGCCGCGCGCCGCTCGGGGGCATCATGCCGGTGCGGACTTTCTTGACGACCTTTTCCCACGTCTCCGCGTCGGCTCCCGCGCGCGAAAGGTCCAGCGTGTCGAGCGCAAGGCCGGCAATCTTGGCGCGTTCGTTGTGGCAGCCGAAGCAATACTGCGTCAGGAACGCGGATTCAGGCGTTGCAGCTGCGGCGGCCTGGCTCGTCGCTTGCGCCTGCGGCGGCTCGGCGTTGACGCTCGCACTGGCGCCCCACACCATGGCGATCGCGGCGGTCCACATGAAGGCCGCGACCGGGATGGCGCCACGAAAGGTTCGCTTTCTCTGTGTCATGGGTTCGCGACGGGTGCGTTCGACGCCAGTTGCTTCAGCAACTCGATCGACGCCGGCTTTGGCCGTGCGGGATGCGTCGCCAGGAAGACGCCCTCCGCCCACGTCAGCGGCGTGCGCCCTTCCGCATCTTTCGCATCGATCTTCGCGCCTTGCTGGACCAGGTACCGAATGATGTCATCGGACCCTCGGTTTGCAGCGCCGTGCAGCGCCGTCAGCCCCATGGCGTTCACGGCGTTGACATCCATGCCGAGCTCGACGCACAGCTTGACTGCATCGAGCAGCGCCGGCTGACCCTCGTCATACGTCTGATCCACGACCCAATTCACGCCCGCGGCGGCCATCAGCGCGGTCGTGCCGGTGAACGTCGGGATATTCGGATCGGCGTTGTGCTTGAGCAGCAGTTTCATCACGGTGAGATCGCCAGCAAGCGATGCCGTCACGAAGGGTGTCTGACCGGTGAAGTCAACCCACGACAGCGATCCCGTGATGCGCAGGAACTCCCGTCGAATTGGCGGCACCTCTTTGGTGCGAACGTTGGGGTCGGCGCCGCGCTCGAGCAACACCTGGATGAGATCGAGAAACGGCGCGCGATCGATGCTGTTCACGAAGGTGGCGTTGTCCACGTCCATGTTGCGCGTTTCTACCGCCGCCCACAGCGCTGTGCGCCCGTACCAATCGACGGCCTTGATGTCGGCACCACGATCGATCAGGGCGCGGGCGACGTCGGGATGATTGTTGGTGATCGCGATGATGAGCGGCGTGATCTCGTTCGCGTCGCGCTGGTTGATGTCCGCGCCCGCCTCGAGGAGCATGCGGACGATTTCCATCCTGCCGTCGCGCGCGGCGTAGAGCAGAGGCGTCATCCCGCCCGGGATGGGTGCGCGCGACCCGCGCGGCGGTAATCCGCCACGGACGATACCGATGCCGTGGCCGAAGCCGGGAACCGAATTGGGCAGGATCCATTGCGGCGCGCGCCCGACTCGTGTTCGCGCGTTTACCGACGCGCCGCGCGCGATCAACAGCTTGACGATGTCGGGGTGGTTCTCGCGAACGGCCACCATCAACGCCGTTTGCTGGTAGGTCGCGTCCGCGGCGTCGATCGTCGCGCCGCGATCGAGCAAGAGGGTTACGGCATCCGCGCGACCGACGCGGGCCACATTCATCAGCGGCGTGTCGCCAGCTGGATCGGGCGCGTTTGCGTCGGCGCCGGCGTCGAGCAGCACCCCAATCATCGCCGCGCTGCCGTTAGCCGCAGCGATCGACAGCGGGGTGAGGCCATACCGGTTTGCCAACGTCGCCTGAGCGCCTGCACCCAACAGCAGCTTCGACGTCGCGACATCATCGACGCGCACGGCCCAGTGCAGGGCGGGAGTGCCGTCTTGCCCCGGAACGTTGGCGTCGACTTTCTGGGCGATCAAGGTGCGCACCTTCGCCACGTCACGGCGCATAGCGGCGTCCGCCAGTCGCGTATCGCTATCGGCCGCCGTGCTTGCTGTAGCCGTGGCCAACAACACTACCGCCGCCACGTACGCTCGGCGGTTCGACACACCTCTCCTCGCCGTGGACCTTCCACCCATACGACTTCATTAGACAATCCATCACGCCCGAATTTCAGCAAATTTTTGGCTAGAGGCGCTTTTGCCCTAACCTTGGCAATTCCTGAACCTGGCAGCTGGAAACATGGAACTGGAACCGACCAGCAAGGAGTCCGAATGAGATCTCTCGCTATTGCCGTCGCGCTGTTCGTAGTCGTTGCCGGCGCCCACGCCCAACAGCCCGGCTTCTCTCGAACCGTGATCCAGCGAGGCGACCTGTCGACCCCAGGGCGAGAAGTCGTCAGTGCCATCGCCGAGTTTCAACCGGGTGCAAGCTCTGGCGCGCATACCCATCCGGGCGAAGAGGCGGGCTATCTCCTCGAGGGCACGCTCGTGTTCGAGCAAACGGGGAAGCCGACCGTCACGCTCAAGGCAGGCGAAACGTTTTTCGTACCCGCCGGTACTGTTCATAACGCGACCAACAAAGGGTCGGCGCGCACCCGCGTCCTCGCCACCTACGTCGTTGAAAAGGGCAAGCCGATCGCCACGCCGGCCAAGTGAATGCATGTGAAGGTGTGAAGGGTCAGGCCGCGTTCGTTTCGATATCGTCATAAAGCGCGGGCTTCAGCCTGCGCGATTGATCACGACGACCGTCTCGATATGCGGCGTGTGCGGGAACATGTCCACCGGCTGCATGGAATCGATGGCGTACCCGCACGCCGTGATGCGCCCGAGGTCACGCGCCAGTGATTCCGGATCGCACGAGACATACACCGCCCGCGCCGGCCCTCGCTGGCCGAACACCCGATCGATCACCGACGGCTGACATCCTTCGCGCGGTGGATCGAGCACGACTGCGTCGAAATCTTGCAGGGCAGCGTCACGTCCAAGCGCAAGCTCCACCGGCCTGGCGATGAACCGGCATCGAGCCTCGGGAACGCGGCTCAGGCGAAGGCTTGCCTGGCCGTCGCTCACGGCCCTGCGATTCTCTTCGATCGCGACCACCATGTGACCTGATAGCGCGAGCGGAAGTGCAAACAGTCCAGCGCCCGCATAGAGGTCGAGCACGCCCGCGTCAGGTGGGATGGCGGCAAGTACCTGTTCCACCAGGATTGCGGCCGCGCGAACGTTGGTCTGGAAGAACGAGGTCGGGGAAATCAGGAACGATGCCGTTCCCACGTCCTCTCGCAGGCGCTCGGGGCCAGCGACGTGGCGTGTCTCCCTCCCGAAAACGAACGCGTCGCCGCGCGGGTGAATGTTGACGTGCAGCGACGTTGGCGCGGCGGCGCCCGCCAGCACGCGCCGCGACGCGACGCGCACGCGCTTGTCTCGCTCGCTCGTCACGACGAGTGTCGCCATCGTCTCCGCCCTGCTGAGGCCGACGCGGACGGCGACGCCCTTGACCTCACGTGCATCCGCCAGCTGACACGCGTCGCGCAACGCGAACGCCACCATGTTGCCGCGGTCGTCGTGCACCGGGCATTCCCGCACCGCGACGATGCGGCGTGAAGAGCGAGCGTAGTGCCCCATCACGAGTTCACGAGGGCTACGCTCGACGACGAAATGGATTTTGTTGCGATAGTGCCAAGGCTCGTCGACTGGCGTCGCGGGCAGCATCGGCGATGCGGTCGGCGCTGCGCGAACTTTCTCCCGCACGAGACGGGTCACCAGCTCCGTTTTGAGCGCGAGTTGCGCGGCGTAGGCGATGTGCTGCCAGGAACAACCGCCGCACGTTCGGCCGTGTTCTGCATGCGGACCGAAGTGGCGGCAGCGAGGCTGCACCCGATCGGGTGATGCGCGCAGGATCTCGACGAGCGAGCCCGTCAGCGTGCCCGCGCGTGTGGGATCCAGGCGAACGCGTACGCGTTCGCCTGGAATAGTGAACGGAACCGTCAGCGCAGTGCGCCCCAGCCGGGCGATGCCGTCTCCGCTCAGACTGATCGATTCGATGTCGACGTCGGCGAAGTCAGCCACGACGTCTCGCGCGGCTTATCGCACGTCCAGCAGCTCGACCTCGAACAGCAGGGTGGAATTTGGTGGGATGTCGCTGCCGGCGCCTCGACTGCCGTAGCCCATTTGCGGCGGAATGATGAGCGTCCGTTTGCCCCCGACCTTCATGCCGGCGACACCCTCGTCCCAGCCCCGAATCACCTGGCCGGCGCCAAGACGAAACTGGAACGGCTCGCCGTGATCGCGCGAGCTGTCGAATTTCTTGCCCTTGTGGTCGGCCTTGGCCTGATCGTAGAGCCAGCCTGTGTAGTGAACCGTGACCTGTCGTCCGGAGACGGCCTCGTTGCCGCTGCCCGGCACGTCATCGTTCTTCACGAGCTCTGAAATATTCGACTGGCCCATATTCGCTGACTCCGATCCACAGCCGTAGGCCGAGACGAGCAGGGCCAATAGCAGTGCACTCAACGGTTTCGACACGACGGGTGATTATCGCTCAACTCCTCCGCCTTCGCCGACTCGGCGCGCTCCGCGAGACTTCGCTGCCGCCGCGTGCCCCGGGTCCCGAGCCCCGAGTCCCGACTCCCCGAGTCCGAGCCCCGAGTCCCGAGTCGCGAGTCCCGAGCCCCGGGACAGAGAGCGCCGTACAATGAATCCTCAATTTCCAGGAGGGTCGTCGTGGCTCCACGCCGAGGTGTTCGTCTGGTCTTGTCGCTGATCGGCCTGGCGGTGGTCGTCTCGATGGCCGCTGTCGTGCTGACGTTTGTGGCCGTTTCCCGGGGACCGTCGGTCCCGTCCTCGGCCACGCTGATCCTGCGTCCGGGCGGTAATCTGCCTGAAGTCGAGCCCGACGATGTGATCGGGCAGGTGTTCGGTCGTGACGTGAACACCGTGCGCGGCTTCGTGGACGCGCTGCGGCGCGCGAGCCGCGACAACCGTGTCCGCGCGGTGCTGCTGATGCCGTCGACGCTGAACGTGCCGTACTGGGGCAAGGTGCAGGAGATGCGCGACGCCATCACCGCGTTCCGAAAATCGGGCAAGCACGTGACCGCGTTTCTCGAGTTCGGCGGCGATCGCGAGTACTACCTCGCGAGTGCGGCGGACCGTGTCTTCCTGATGCCCACCAGTTCGCTCGACCTCACAGGGGTGGCGTCGTACGAGATGTTCCTGCGCGGCACGCTCGATAAGATCGGCGCCTATCCCGACTTCGTACACATCGGCGACTACAAGACAGCGCCCAATCAGCTGACGCAGAAAGGCTTCACGCCCGCCCATCGCGAGATGGCGCAGTCGCTGAATCGCGACATGTACGACCAGCTCGTTGCGGGAATTGCCGACGGCCGGAAGAAAAGCGAGAACGAGGTCCGCGACCTTCTCGACAAGGGCCCGTTCGTGGCCAAAGAGGCACTTGAAGCAGGACTGGTCGACGATCTCGCCTACGAGGACGAGCTCGACGATCGCGTACCCGAACTGGGCGACGGAAAGTCCACCCGCCGGATGGAGGGCGTCGACTACCAGCGCACCAGGCCGCCATCGGCAGGATTGCGCACGCGATCGAGAATCGCGGTCCTCTACGTCGTCGGGACGATCGTCTCCGGCAAGAGCGGTTTCGATGCCATGAACGGATCCGTCGTCGGCTCGGAGACGATCATCGATCAGATCCGGAAGATTCGAGACGATGACTCGATCAAGGCGATCGTCCTTCGCATCGACAGCCCGGGCGGTTCGTCGGTGGCCTCGGACGTGATTTGGCGCGAGCTGAAGATTACGCGCGAGGAGAAGCCGAATCGGCCGCTCGTGACCTCGATGTCGGATCTTGCTGCGTCGGGCGGGTACTACATCGCGATGCCGACAGAGGCCATCGTCGCGCAGCCCGGTACGCTGACCGGATCGATTGGCATCTTCGGCGGAAAGATGGTGATCGCCGGGACGCTCGGCAAGGTCGGGGTCACGACTGAGGCCGTCACCTCGGGTGCAAACGCCGACATCTACTCGCCATTCGCGCCCTTCACACCGGCCCAGCGCGACAAGGTGGCGTCCTTCATGGACGACTTCTACAAGAACTTTCTCAAGAAGGTTGCCGAGTCCCGCAAGTCGACGCCCGAAGCGATTCACGCGGTGGCACAGGGGCGTGTGTGGACGGGGCGGCAGGCGCTCGGGCACGGCCTGGTCGACGCGCTCGGTGGACTCGACGCCGCCGTCGCCCTCGCCAAGGAAAAAGCCAAAATTCCAGCGAATGAAGACGTGCAGCTCGTCGTCTATCCTGAGCGTCGCGGTCTCCTCGACGCGCTGTCGGAACAGTTTGGCGGCGCAGGCACGGCGGGTCTGTGGAGCATGCTGGCCGGGACGACCGAGCACCGCGCGATGGCTGCGCTCTCAGCACCGACGCGCCTGTTCCGGCGTGGAGAGCCGCTGGCCCTGATGCCGTTTACATTCGTGAGGTGATAAGGCCACGGGGGTGATTTCCTCATGAACCAGAAGGAAATCACCCTTTCGGTCATTACAAAGGACGAGCCATGAGCAAACTGCTGGTTACCGCATTGTGCGGTTGGGGCATGTTAACCGGCCTTCAGTCGTTGACCTCTGCCCAACAGCCCGCTGCGCCAAGCTTCACGAGCACGGGCCAGTTGATTCGTCCGCTCGACTACCGCTCGTGGGTATTCGTGACGAGCGGCCTCGGCATGACTTATGGTCCGGCGCAGGCCGCCAACGGCCGCGCCCCGATGTTCGACAACGTCTTCGTCACGCGTGACGCCTATGCGGCATTCCTGCGCTCCGGTGCGTGGCCGGACAAGACGATGTTCCTCCTCGAAATACGAAGGGCTGAAGTGAACGTCTCGATCAATAACGGCGGCCACACGCAGGGAGACATCGCCCTGATCGAGGCGGCGGTCAAGGACACCGAGCGCTTCAAGAGCACTGGCGGTTGGGGATATTTCAGCTTCGACAGTCGTGATGGACTCGTCGAGAGCGCCGCGGCGTTGCCGTCGACGGCGACCTGCTACGCCTGCCATTCCGCGAACACGGCAGTCGAGAACACCTTCGTGCAGTTCTATCCGGAGCTGTTCGCGATTGCGAAGGCGAAGGGAACGATCAAGTCGACGTACGATCCGAACAAGAAGCCGTGACGTATCCGCCGTCGCAGCGGCGGGGTCTTCAGACCCGCCGCTGCAGCAGACTGAACGCTTAGAGCTGATAAGCAGCCAGGACGCGACGCAGCACGTCGCTCTTGATCTCGACTTTCATCTTTTCCCTGGCTTTGCTCATATACGCCGAAAAGAAGCGGGCCCGGCGTTCGTTGAGCAACTCGGCGCGAAACGCTTCCTGCCCCTGGCGTAACTCGTCAGGCGTCACATCATCCTTCTCGGCCACGCGAACGATGACGGTGCCGTCCGTGGTCTGAATCGGATCGCTGACCGAGCCCGCGGGCAACGAGAACGCAACCCGATCGACTTCAGGACTCACGCCGATATCGGGCAGCGCGGCGCCACGAGGAACGAGCTCGGTGTCTTTTGCTTCGAGGCCCTGCGCCTTCGCGGCCGCGGCGAAGTCCTTCGACGATTTGAGCGCCGCCGCGATGGCGCTCGCGCGCTCTCGGCTGGCTTCCGTCGCCTTCGCCTTGATCAAATCCTCACGCACTTTTTCCTTGACCTCGTCGAGCATCGGCACGTAGGGATCCTTGCGTTCCGAGACTGCGATGAAGACTGGACCGCGCGCCGTGCCCAACGGTGCGCTCGCTGCTGTGCCTTGCAGCGTGAACGCCGCCGCCGCAACCTGCGGAGCCGCTCCCAGACCGGGCACGGGATCGCCGCGCTGGAACAATCCCGATTCCTGGACCATGGTCTGCAGCTCGCGCGCCACCGGCTCGAGATCCGCGATGTCTTTGATGCGGCTCGCGAGCTGCGCGGCCTGATCGGTAATTTTCTGATCCGCCAGCTGGAGTGCCAGCTGATCCTGGATTTGCGAGCGCACCTCATCGAGCGGTTTCGTCGCTCCGGGCCGCTTGTCGATCACCTTGATGATGTGGAATCCGAACTGCGACTTCACGAGGTCGCTCACCTGACCCGGCTCCAGCGTGAACGCCACCTTCTCGAACTCGGGCACCATGCGGCCGCGGGCGAAGTAATCGAGGTCGCCGCCGTTGGCCTTCGAGCCGTCGTCTTCGGAATACTTCCTGGCGAGAGCCGCGAAATCCCCTCCGCTCTTGACCTCCTTCAGCACTTCCTCGGCCTTCTGGCGGACGGCGGCTTCATCCTTGCCCTCGGTCTTGAGCAGGATGTGGCTCGCCTTCACCTGTTCCGGCGTCTGGTACTGCTGGATGTTGTCGTTGTAATAGCGCTGAATGTCGGAGGGCGGCACCGAGACCTTCAATCGTGCCTGTTCGCGATCGAGCAGGATGTACTTGATCTTCCGCTGCTCACCGATCCGGTACTCCGCCTTATGCGCGTCGAAATGTGAGGCAATCTCTGCGTCGGTGACCGTCACTCCGCTGCGGAACTTCGCTTCGGTCAACGCCACGACCTGCAGCTTCACTTTCTCGTTGCGCTGGTTGTACTCACGCTGCACGTCGCCATCGGAGACGGCCATCCAATCGGTCAGCGCGGCGCGCAGCTTGTCGAGAACCATGCTGCGCCGCAGGCTTTCCTCGAACTGCGTCTTCGTCATCGGTGGGTTCTGACTGAGGAGCAGCTGTTCGTAGCGCTGCTCGCCGATGAACCGACCGTTCTCCTGCAGGGCGGGGATCGAGAAGATCTGCTGTGCGAGCTCCTCGTCACTGACGGTGATGCCATTCTGCTCGGCTTCGATCAGCCCGACCTGTTCGTCGATCATCTGGGAGAGGATCTGCTGATCGATACCGAGTTGCCGCAGGAGCTGATCGTTCAGGTTGCCACCAAACTGCTGACGGTACGCCTGCACCTGCGACAGGTAGCGCTGCTGAAAATCAGCGGCAGTGACCGTGCGTCCGTTGATCTGCGCCACGGCCTCGCGAGGGCCCGCGCCGGTGCCGGTGGGAGTCGTCTGAACGAAATCCGGGATGTAGAGAAGCACGAATGTCAGCACCACGATCGCCAGGCTCCATTTGAGCCAGTTCTTGTGTCGCCGCATCCGGTCGAGCATGGTCATAGATGCACCGGTCAGTCGCCGCGCCGGGCGCGGCCAGAAGATACTCTGACGCCAGCGAGGCGGAGCCGCGCCGGCTGAAAACGAAGACTCCTCGAACCCGCCTTCGCGCGACATCGGTCGCGAGGCGACTAAAACGCGCTTCGGCGAGGTCTCGCCGAAGCCTGCGGCGGAGGCGGAACAACCATCGTACGCTAGGAAGTGACACGACGGCAATCGTTTACGCCGTCGACTCCCTACAGTCCGGACCCGCAGAAACCGATGAAAAGAAGGGACGTCACAGGTCGGCCCTCGCAAGGGGTCATGATATTATTTATTACATTTAGAAGGACTTAGCGGCTTTCGAGCTGTTTCTGCACACACCGATGCCCGCGTCTCCTAAGCGAGCGCTGAGACCAATCTCGAGCAAACGTAACCTGTTGCCTCGGCCGGCGCGAGCAACCCGGCGGTTGGATCTTGCCGCCCGTTTGAAGACGCGCGCCCGTGCGCTCAGAGGACGGGTTGAGCGGCGTGAGGCATTTGTCGAGGCGGTTCGGGAGGCCAATGCCAGCCTCGACCCGCGCAAGGTCGCGGACTGGATGGTCCGTCAGGCACAGGGGTGGGTTCCGGCTCCCTGCTGGGTCGTGATCGCGCACGATGTCAACGGACATCTGAACGTTCTGGCCGATGCCGGGCTCGTGCCGAGCCTCGGTCCGTCGCTCTGGTCCGCCGCCAACTGGGTGATGCGGCACGCCGCTGAATTTCTGTCTGGTGACCTGGCCAAAGATTCGCGCGGTGGCCCGGGTTCTCTCGGATCGGCGATTGCCCTCCCGCTCACGTGCCGCAATCGCAGCGTGGGCGCGCTCGTATGTCTCGATCCGCAGCCCTCGCGCAACACGCCAACGATGGGACCGTCGCTGGTGATGTCGCTCAGATTGCTCCTCGAGCCGTCCGCGATTGCGCTCGACAACGCGCTCTCGCTGCAACGCGCGGAAGCGTTGTCAGTGACCGACGAACTCACGCGGCTGTCCAATTCGCGCTACCTCAATCAGGTGCTGCGCCGGGAGACGAAGCGCTGCCTGCGCAACGGCAGTCCGCTCTCATTGCTCTTTCTCGATCTCGACAGCTTCAAGTCGGTCAACGACGCGCACGGCCATCTTGCCGGCAGCAAGGTCCTGATGGAGGCGGCTGCCGTGATCCGCGGATGCGCTCGTGAAACGGACGTCGTCGCACGATTTGGTGGCGACGAGTTCACGCTGTTGCTTCCCGATACCAATACGGAAGGCGCCGTACAAGTTGCCGAACGCATTCGCGATCGGCTGCGCGCGTCGCGATTTCTGGCATCGGACGGTTTGTCTGTCCGTCAGACCGTCTCAATCGGTGTCGCCACACTGCAACCAGATATGCCCCGTACCGCCGAAGAGCTCATGAAAGCGGCAGACATGGCCATGTACCGCGTCAAGGCTTCCGGCAAGGACGGTATTTACGTTTCCCAGGAAAGCTCGTAGCTTTGACTGCCTTGTTTTCTCGTCGCGATTGCGCAATCCCGCCGATGGTTCTCGGTGGGGAATGCGTGTCTCAGGAGGGCCCGTAATCTTGCCGCTCGGCTCGTTCTTCTCACTGTTCTCGAGTGACCTCGCCATCGATCTCGGTACCGCCAACACGTGCGTCTATGCGCGTGGCAAGGGCATCGTCGTCAACGAGCCGTCAATCGTCGCCATCAATAAAGTGAACGGTCGCGTCGAGGCGGTCGGCAAGGAAGCCAAGGACATGCTTGGCCGCACGCCCGGCAACATCGTCGCGATCAAGCCGATGAAGGATGGAGTCATCGCCGACTTCGAGGTCACCGAGAAGATGCTGACCTACTTCATCAAAAAGGCGCACAACCGCAACGTCTGGGTCCGCCCGCGCATCGTCATCGGCGTGCCGTCGGAGATCACGCAGGTGGAAAAACGCGCGGTGAAGGACAGCGCCTACCGCGCGAAGGCGAGCGAGGTTCACCTCGTCGAGGAGGCGATGGCCGCAGCGATCGGCGCCGGCATGCCGATCACCGAGCCGTCCGGAAACATGATCGTCGACATCGGCGGCGGTACCACTGACATCGCTGTGATCTCGCTCGCAGGAATCGTCTACAGCAAGGCGGTACGTGTCGCTGGAAACGAGATGGATGAAGCCATCATCCAGTACATCAAAAAGGCCTACAACTTGCTGATCGGCGAGCGCACCGCCGAACAGATCAAGATGGAAATCGGATCCGCGTTCCCGCTCGACGAGAAGATGACGATGGAGATCAAGGGGCGGCACCTGATCGAGGGGGTGCCAAAGACGATCACCATCAGTGACGAGGAGATCCGTGAAGCGCTCACCGAGACCGTCAACGTCATCGTCGACGCCGTCCGCGTCGCGCTCGAGCGCACGCCGCCGGAGTTGTCGGCGGACATCGTGGATCGCGGCATCGTCCTGACCGGTGGCGGATCGCTGCTCAAGAATCTCGACAAGCGACTGCGCGAGGAAACGGGTTTGCCGCTGGCGATGGCTGAAGATCCCTTGTCCTCCGTGGTGCTGGGGGCGGGCAAGATGCTTTCGGACTTCAACCTGCTCCGGAAGATCTCGATTGACTGATGGCAGTACTCGACATCCGACAACGCACCGGCTGGTTGTTCATGGCCGTGATCGTCGGACACATCCTCCTGATTTCGGCACAGGTGAACACCCAGCGAGGAGTGCCGGTGCTCGAGGAAGTGACCGTCGGCACCTTCGGGGAGGTTCAGCGAGCGGTGACCTCGGCCATCGCCACGATGCACGACAACTGGACGAACTACGTCGCGTTGCAGGACGTCCGCGCCGAGAACGCCAAGCTCAAAGATGAGATCGCCGCGCTACAGGTAGGGCTCCAGCAGGAGCGTGCGCTCGCGCAGCAGTCGCGCACGCTGCAAGGCTTGCTCGATCTCAAATCCGCCGTTCAGCTGAAGACGACGGCGGCGTCCGTGATTGCCGGCGGTGCAAGCCCTGAATTCCGTACTATGACGATCGACAAGGGAACCGGAGACGGGCTGGCGCCCGATATGGCTGTGCTCGCGCCGGCCGGTGTCGTTGGCCGCATCATCATGCCCGCACGGCGCGCGTCGAAGGTCCAGCTGCTCATCGACCGCGATGCGGCGGCCGGGGCGATTGTCGAGCGTTCGCGCGCGCAGGGCGTGGTGGTCGGGACAGGGACGGATCGTTTTCGTCTGGACCACGTGGCAGGCACAGCCGACATTCAGGTCGGGGATCGCGTGGTGACGTCGGGTATCGAAGGGATTTACCCGAAAGGCTTCCTTATCGGTCAGGTACAATCAATTGACCGCCAAAGTGGTGAATTCACAGACGTCGTGGTTCGTCCGGCGGTGCAGTTTTCCGAGCTCGAGACGGTGCTGGTGGTGGTGGCTCCGCCGCCCAGCGAGGCGCAGTGAGAGCTGTCGGGGGGCTGATTGCAGTGGCACTGGCGCTGGCGCTTCAGACCACGCTGGCGAAGTTGCTCGTCGGGGGGTCCGCCGCGATTGATCTCGTCCTCGTCGCCGTGGTATCCGTCGCGCTGACGACGGGGCCGGTGGGTGGGATGCTCGCCGGGAGCATGGCCGGGTTGATCCAGGATTCGTTGTCGACGGGCGTGCTCGGCATCGGCGGGCTGGCGAAGTCGGTGATCGGGTTCCTGGCGGGTGCAATCAGTCAGCAGTTCATCCTGACGTCCGCACTGCCGCGGTTCCTGATGTTTGTCGGTGCGACGGTCGCGCATGCGGCGCTGTTCATGGGCTTGAATGTGGGCCTCGGGCTTCGCGCATTCCCCTCGCCATGGAAGGCGGTCGCGAGCCAGGCCGTGGGAAATGCGGTCGTGGGCATGATTGCCTTCGCCATCATCGAAGCGCTCCCCGGAGTTATTGAGCGCCGGCGGATGGGCCGGCGACCGCGAGGATAGCCGTTATGTCCCAGGGTGAAAATCGCAGGCGAATCGGCGAGCGGCTGGTCGTGCTCCAGGGCATCGTCATCGTGGTGTTTGCCGCGCTCGGGATCTGTTTCTGGGTGCTGCAGATCGTCCAGCACGCGAAGTATCAGGAGATGGCGGAGAACAACCATCAGCGCACGCTCGCGTTGCGCGCGCCGCGTGGGATTCTGTTCGACCGCAACGGAAGAGTGCTGGTCGAGAATCGTCACTCCTTCACGATTTCCATCCTGCGCGAGCACTCAAAAGATCTCGATCAGACTGCCCGGCTCCTCGCGCGGGTGGCGGGGCTCGACCTGAAGCAGGTGCAGGATGTCATCGAGCGACATCGCGGTGAGCCGTCATACCGGCCGATCCTCATCGTCGAGGATGCGACGCTGGCCCAGGTGGCGGCAATCACTGCACGGCGGCTCGACTTCGAACTGCCGGACGTGAGAGTCGAAGAGGTGCCCACCCGCAAGTACCCGGAGTCGCTCGCTGCGCACCTCTTCGGCTACGTGGGTCAGGTCAGCGACGCACAGGTGGCCTCCGACCCGGAGTTCAAGAGTGGTGATATCGCCGGCCAGTCCGGGATAGAGAAGATCTACAACGCGGCCTTGAAGGGTGCCGACGGCGCCCGCGTGGTGGTCGTCAACAGCATGGGACGCGAGATGAGCGTACTGCAGGAAGAGAAACCGACCGAAGGCAAGCGGATGCAGCTCACCATCGACTACGACGTGCAACGGGCGACGGAAGAGGCGTTCAACGCCGTGAGCATGGCGGGGCTGACGAATGCGGGCGCGGCCGTGGTTCTCGATCCGCGCACCGGTGAGGTGCTGGCATTTACGAGCCGGCCGACCTACGACCCGAACGCGTTCGCCGCGGGAATCGATCGCGGAACGTGGGCGTCGCTGAACACCGACGAGCAGCGTCCGCTGAACAACCGCGCGATACAGGGGCGGTACTCGCCGGGATCGACCTTCAAAATGGCGGTCGGCCTGGCCGGTCTCGAAGAGGACGTGATCGATCCGAACTTCCACGTGAACTGCGGTGGCGGGGCCAACTTTTACGGGCGCTACTTCAAATGCTGGAAGAAGGGCGGCCACGGGTCGGTCGACCTGAAGACCGCGATTGCGCAATCGTGCGACGTCTACTTCTACACCGTCGCCAACATGCTCGGCGTCGATCGCATCAACAAGTGGGCCACGCTGCTCGGGCTCGGCGTGAAGAGCGGCATCGATCTGCCGAACGAGGTCACGGGTCTCGTGCCGTCGACCAAGTGGAAGCAGGACACCCGGCATGAGAAGTGGTACGCCGGCGAGACCATCTCGGTCGGAATCGGCCAGGGTGCGGTCTCGGTCACACCGGTATCGATGGCCGTGTACATGGCGACAATCGCCAATGGGGGCACGCGTATCACGCCTCACCTCGTCAAGGCGATGGACGACGGCACCGGTGACGGCTGGAAGCCGGTGGCGGCGCCGCCGGCGCAATCGAAATTCGACATCACGCCCGAGAAGCTGCAGGCAATCCGCGACGGGATGTGGATGGTGGTCAACGGCAGCGGCACCGGCGGCCGGGCGCGCGTCGCCGGGAAGGATATCGCCGGCAAGACGGGCACCGCGCAAATCATTTCGAACCAGGGGCGCGCGGCGGCGCGCGGGAAGCGGGATCTCCGCGACAACGGCTGGTTCTCGTTCTTCGCCCCGCGCGACAATCCGACGATCGCTGGCATCGTATTTCTTGAACACGGGATGCACGGGCCGAACGCCGCGTCAGTCGCCCACCACATCCTCGATACGTACTTCGCAAAACAGGATGGTCGTCCGCTCCCGCCGGCGCCGAAGCCGGAGGAAATGCGGCTCGACTTCTCCGATTCCGCCGGCGACAGTGGCCCACGTGAGTATCCCGATCCGCCGGCGATACCGGCTGATGACCCGGGACCCGTCGAAGGGCAACGCGAGATCGCGCTACTCGAACGGCATCCCGCAGATGCCGCTCCTGCCGTGACGGGTGTGGCGAGGTAAGGGATGTTCGAACGTCGCCTTTACTATCACGTCGACTGGGCGATGTTGGCCGCCATCCTCGCGCTGTGTCTGATCGGGGTAGTTCAGATCTACAGCGCCACGGGTGGATCGAGCCTTTACGTGACGCAGTTGTACGGCCTCGCGATCGGCCTGGTCGCGCTGGTGGTGTGCCTCACGCTCGACTATCGTTCACTCGCCGACAAATCGCACTTCATTTACCTCGGCATCGTCGCGCTTCTCGTGTTCGTGCTCTTCTTCGGCGTCGTTCGCGGCGGGTCGCGGCGCTGGATCGACATGGGGCCTCTCAACCTGCAGCCGTCGGAGTTCGCCAAGGCAGCCGTGGCGCTGGTGCTGGCCAAGTTCTTCGGTGAGAGCCGGCGCGGCGCCGTCCTTCCGTCGGACCTCATCATCGCAGGGGCGATTACGGCAGTACCTTTCCTGGTCATTTACCAGCAACCCGATCTGGGCACGGCGGCCACGCTGCTGCCGATTCTCTTCGTCGTCGCGTTCGCGGCCGGCATGCCGATGCGCGTCTTCGGGATCCTCGCGCTGGTCGGTCTGATGGCCGCGCCGGTCGCATGGAAATTCGCGCTCAAGGATTACCAGAAAGAGCGCGTCTCAACCTTCCTGGACCCCGAGGCGGACGCTCGGGGAGCCGGGTATCAGCAGCTTCAAGCCCGCATTACGACCGGATCGGGCGGGCCGTGGGGAAAAGGATTTCAGAAGGGGACACAGGGTCAGCTGCGTTTCCTTCCGGTGGCACATAATGACTTCATCTTCTCGGCGTTCGCCGAGGAGCATGGGTTTGCCGGCGTCCTCGTGGCGCTCGGGTTGTATTTGTTCGTGATTCTCAGGGCTATCGAGTCGGCCCGCCTGGCGAAGGACCGACTCGGTGCGTACCTGGTGCTGGGAGTGCTGGCCAGCTTCACGTTCCAGGTGCTGTACAACATTACGATGTCGGCCGGCCTTGCGCCGGTCAAGGGTCTGACGCTTCCGCTCATGAGTTACGGCGGCTCCTCCATGATTGCCACCCTGGCAGGATTCGGCCTCATTCTCAACGTGCGGATGCGGCGGTTTACGAATTGAGGGCCATCGCGTGATCACGTTGCTCTTCGCGATCGTGCTGACGTGCGTACTGATGTGCACGTCTGTCGTCGAAGACACGGGTGTCTCACGGGCCCCACGGAGTTACGGGCATGAGCAAGGAGATGATCATCTCCTCGAGCGCCCACGAAACACGGGTCGCAATTCTCGAGGACGACCAGGTCGCGGAGATCTTCATCGAGCGCGAGCGTTCGCGCGGCGTTGTCGGCAACGTCTACAAGGGCCGGGTCTCGAAGGTGCTGCCGGGGATGCAATCGGCCTTCATCGATCTTGGGCTCGAACGTGACGGCTTCCTGTACGTAACCGACGTCGTCGCGGCCATCGAGGAACTGGACCGCTTCGAGACCGAAGAGGAAGATGCGGGAGCAGTGCCGGCAGCCGGCAGCGGGAACGGCCAGACCGGCAGTTCGAGCAGTGGCCAACGCCGGGATCGCCCATCGAGCCCTGGCGGACGCCGCGACTCGAGAAGCGATCGGGATCGGGAGAAAGGTCCCGAACCGAAGATTGAAGAGCTCCTCAAAGAAGGACAGGAAATCATCGTCCAGGTTGCCAAGGAACCCCTCGGCACCAAGGGCGCGCGGCTGACGTCGCATGCGACGATGCCGGGACGCTTCCTCGTGTTCATGCCGACCGTCGATCACGTCGGTGTGTCACGGAAGATTGAGTCGCGCGAGGAGCGTTCCCGGTTGCGCGGCATCGTCCGTGAGTTCCGTGAGCAGACCGGATTTGGCGGCGGCCTCATCATCCGGACCGCCGCGGCGGGGCGGCCCAAGGAAGATATCGTTTCCGACCTGAGCTACTTCCATCGCGTCTGGACGGACATTCGCCAGAAGGCCGAGACATCGCGCGCCCCGGCCGTGGTCTACCAGGAACAGAGCCTCGTGGCGAAGCTGCTCCGGGATCTGCTCACCGACGACTACTCGGCCATCCGCATCGACAACGATCTCGAGTATCGCCGAGTGCTCGAGCTCATCGAGCGGATCATGCCGTCGCTCGCCTCGAAGGTAAGACTGTACGAGAAGGAGTACCCCATCTTCGAGGAGTACGGCGTGCAGGCGGAAATCGACCGCGCGCTGCGCAGCAAGGTCTGGTTGAAGTCAGGCGGCTCCATTGTCATCAACCAGACCGAGGCACTGGTGGCAATCGACGTCAACACCGGACGCTACGTCGGCAAGAAAACGGCCGGACGTCTCGAAGATACGATCCTCAAGACCAATCTCGAAGCGGTGAAGGAGATCGTGCGTCAGATCCGGCTGCGCGATCTCGGCGGCATCATCGTCCTCGACTTCATCGACATGGAGGAGAAGAAGAACCGGCAGAAGGTCTTCCAGACGGTGGAGCAGGAGCTGCGCAAGGATCGCTCGCCGTCAAAGGCGCTGCAGGTGTCCGACTTCGGTCTGGTCATCATCACCCGCAAGCGCGTCAAACAGAGCCTCGAGCGCGTGTTGACGGAACCGTGTCCGTATTGCGCCGGCAGCGCGGTGATCAAGTCGGCGTCGACGATCTGTTACGAGATTCTCTCTGAAGTGAAGAAGATCAGCGGTGATCTGAATGGGCAGAGCCTGGTGCTGCGGGTCAATCCGGACATCGCGCGCGCGTTTCGAGACGAGGAACGCGCGGTATTCAAGGACCTGAAGCAGTCGCTCGGTCGGGACATCGCTCTGCGACCCGATGCCCAGCTCCATCACGAACAGTTCGATCTGATGGCGATTGGCTAGCCGTCGTGTCCGGCTTCAGCCGGACAGGCGGCAGATCGGCTACAGTAGTCGGTAATTCCCGTCGTCCCTGGGGGACCCTACCATTCGGCGCCTGTATTCGTGGAGGCTTCCGATGACTAGACGCGTTCTCACTCCACTCGGGCCGGTCACTCTCTTCATCGCCCTCGTGTGGCTCGTGCCCGCATTCGTGACCGCGCAGGGGCCGGCAGCACCATCGAAGACCGCGAAGCCGTGGAAAGTGCCGCGCACGCCTGACGGCCAGCCAGACCTGCAGGGGTTCTGGACCAACACGACCTACGTTCCGCTCGAGCGGCCGAAGAACGTCACCAAGGAGTTCTACACAAAAGAAGAAGTGGCCGAGAACATCAAACATGCCGCCGCCACTGAAAGCGAGCAGACCGAACCTGGAACGGTCGCCGACGTGCACTACGACTTCACGCAGTTCGGGCTCGATCGCAGCCAGAGCGCGCTGGCGCTGAATCTACGGACCTCGCTCATCGTCGATCCGCCGGACGGGAGGATTCCTGCGATGACGGCGGAGGGGCAGAAGCGGACCGCCGAGCGAGCCGAAGCGAGGAAGCGCGCGGGAGGTCCGCTGGACGCGGCGCAGAACCAGCCGCTCAGCGTGCGCTGCATCATCATGGACCGCATCGGACCGCCGATGCTGGCGGGCGCCTACAACAACAACTATCAGATCGTGCAGGTTCCGGGTTACGTGATGATCCTCGTCGAGATGATCCACGACGTCCGCATCATCCCGCTCGATGGTCGGCCGCAGTTGCCCGCGAACGTCCGGCAGTGGACCGGCAGCTACCGGGGTCGCTGGGAGGGCGATACGCTCGTCGTCGAGTCGACGAATTTCAACGGCAAGAATCCCTTCCAGGGCTCGAGCGAGAACATGAAGCTGATCGAGCGGTTCACGCGCGTGGACGAGGACACGATCCGGTATCAATTCACGGTCGACGATCCGTCGACGTGGACGAGGCCATGGTCGGCGGAAGTGCCGTGGGCCAAGACGATCGGACCGCTGTTCGAGCACGCGTGCCACGAGGGCAACTACGGCTTGCCGAACATTCTTGCCGGCGCGCGCGCCGAGGAGAAACGCACCTCGGAAGCAGCGACGAAAAACTAGTCCTTGGGCAGGCGGGCGAGAACCGTCATCAACTCGGTCTGACGGGACGTCTGGGTCTTGTCGAAGATGCGGCGCAGGTGGCTTCTCGCGGTCTCGTAGGCCATGCCGATTTCGTCCGCCGCCGCATCGATCGGCTTTCCGGTCGAGAGCGCGGACGCCAATGCGGCCTCGCGCCTGGTCAGTCCGAAAGCGCGCTTGAGCACGTCGACCGCAGCGGGACGCATGTTTTCGGGATCGACGATCAGCAGGACGACTTCGGGCTGTCGCACGCCTGCGAAACTTGCGAGCCCATGCCGCAGCGGCGAGAGCAACAGCTGATACGGACGTTTCGCTGACGCGCGATCGATCGTGACTGTTGCCGGCGAATCGATGGCGCGTCCGGCGCAGGCTGCGGTGCGGAGCGCCTCGCGAAGGCGCGCGTCCAGTCGTGGCTCGGTCGCGCGAAGCCTGCCGTTGATCACCGACAATCCATCGGCGTTCGCGATGATCGTTTCGGCGGCCGCGCAGCAATGGATCAGCTCCCCGTTGCTGGTCATGAACACGGTCGCAACGTCGAGCGCGTCCAGCACCGTTGTCGAGGCGTCGAACATCTGTAAGCGTGCGCCAACGGCCTTCGCGCGCGTGACGTGCGGGAGCAGCACCTGCAGACCCTGGCGCTCGGTCTCGCCGAAGGGCGGTCGCTGACGTCCTCTCATCGCCGCCAGCAGGAGCGCGTCGCTTCCGTCGCCGTTGACCATCTCGGTTGCACCGTGAACGTCGGTCATGGGCGCGGAAGAGTCGTTGTAGCACTCGGACCGCACCCGATCGGGCCGGGGGCACATGTGATCGTCCAGGATTACACTGCCGCGCAGATAGTGATGACGCGCATACTCGGGTGTCGGGCGTGGGGAGCTCCGGACGTCGGGCTCGACGAGCGGCAGGCTGAACCCAATTGCGGAGATCATCTCGAACGCGCGGATCCCGAGACGCTGGAGTTGATAGAACGCGAGGTCTGCTCCAAAAGCCCCAGCGTAGCGCTGGAGGAACTCGGCCCAGAGGGAGGGGTTCTCGGTCGCGTCGTAAACAAGCCCAATCAGACCTATCAGATCGGATTCGCTCAAAGTCAAGGCAGCTCAACGGCGAGTTTATCAAAGAAGGGCCGATCTCCTCCATTTGGAGGATGCGCCCTGCCGCGAGATTCACGCATTGTGTCGCGCAATGGGGCGCCAGGGACTCCGGATCACCGACGCCGATCGGCAGCTCCTCCGCGCATGGATTCTGGCCGGCACGACGCCGCAGCGAGTCGTCCGGCGAGCGCGGATCGTGCTCCTGGCAACCGAGGGGTGTTCCTCGCGCGAAATCGCATCACGCCTCGGCGTCAGCACGCACACGGTGTCCTTGTGGCGCCGGCGTTTTCAGGCGGGCGGATCGCCTGCGCTCATGCGTGATGCACCGGGCCGCGGCCGGAAAGTCACGGTCACTGCCAACGCCGACTCGCGCCTGCGCACCCTGCTTGCCGCGCCGCCGCCAGCGGGGCGCTGGACCGTCCGCTCACTCGCGACGGCCATGGGCATCAGCCGCGCCTCCGTCCATCGTGTGCTCAAGGCCAGCAAGTTGATGCTGGTGAGCCACAGTGGCGACGTGCAGTAGCCGGCAAACACGGGCGTGCTTCGGCGAAGTGAAGAATTCGACGCTCCATCTCGTGACGATGTGGCAGCGCCATCAGCGAGGACCGGAAGAAGACGTCGCTATTGGTCAAAAGTACCGCTTGTACCCAATCGTGAGCGTAAAGCCAGTCGCGTCGGGAAAGCCCGTCGGCTGGCTGACGAGATCGAACCGGGCCTCGCCTTTGATGGTGGCCTGTTGTGCGATGAAATACTCGACTCCGCCTCCGAAGTTCAACCCTCCACGCGTTTCGGAGTCGGGATCATCCCGGCCTTCCAGCAACTCCCGGACGAAATAGAAGCCGGCGCCGGCAGTCGCGAACGGGTGCACCTTGCCTCTCTCCCAGTTGTACACGCCGTTGAAGAGAAATCTCACCTGTCGGAAGTGATCTTCGGTCCGGTTTTCGAACCCCGGGCTCGCCCAGCTAAACATTCCGCGAATACTTGCTCGCGGTGTGACGTAGTACTCGCCGAAGAAGTCATACGTGAACGTCTTTTCAAACGCCTCATCGGGGAAAAAGACACCGATGTCTCCACCACCAGCCATCGAACCCTTATCAGGTGTTTGCGCCGAAGCAGGAAGTAGAAACAAACAGTTGAGTACTGCCGTCGTACAGAAAAGTCGTCGCATTCGCATCATGCTTGCGAGAGTAGCATGATCGATGCTCATTCGAAGGTCGCGCGAGCTTACCTCTTCACGATCACGATGTCGCCGCTGAACGACTGCAGCGTGAGTGTCGCTCCGGCATCACCAAACGATCCTCGCACCGATCGGTTTCGGCCGGTTCCGACCAGCGAGTTGCCGGTCCCACCCTGCAAGGTCAGCGAGTAGTCGGATCGCACATCGCCACTGAACGTGGAGGCGTCGATCGCAAATCCCCTGGTGTCCACCGGCGTCACGCGTACATCCCCCGAATGCGACTGAAACTGATAGCGGCCTCCCTTCTGAAGGCGGCCGACGTATTCGATATCGCCGGAGACCGATCGGAGAGACGTATGATTGGCCTCGACATCGGTCAAACGAAGATCGGCGCTGACGCTCTGGGCATCGAATCCACTCGCCTTCAGCTTGTTCACGATCAGATCGCCGCTCACAGTACTCGCGCTGAACTCGTCGGCTTCCGCATCGGTGATCTGGAGATCACCCGACACCGTCTTCACCATCCGCAGCTTCCTGGTGGACGAGGTGATGATGTCGCCGCTGACGCTCTCGGCCCGAAGCTCCCCATTGACGTTCGACACCTTCACCGTTCCGGAGACAGTGCGCAGCCCGACGCTCGCATCGCGTGGCACCGACACGGTGAAATCGACACCGCCGGCCCAGTTGCGGCCGCGTGGATATTCCGTGCGCACGTCGACACGGCCGCCCCGTTCCTCCACCTGAATTGCAATCTCTGACAGGATCGTCTTCGCCTCGGCCTCGTTGGGGTGCCGCACGCGCTTCGTGGCATCGATTCGCACATCGTCACCACCACCGCCCGTGACGGTGATATCGCCGCTCACATTCTGAAGATCGAACGTCCCGTTGCGACCGAGGCGCACCGTTCGCGAAAACGCTTCCGTATACTCCGGGCCACGTCCAAAACCTCGTCCGCGGCCGCGACCGCCCTGAGCCTCGAACCGGCGCTCCATGTATCGGGCGACCTGGTCGGCCTGGCGCTCGACGTGCTGAGCGATCTGATCGACCTGCCGCTCGATCTGGCGTGAGATCTGGTTGGCCAGATCGTCCCAGTCAGGAGTCTGCGCCGCCGCCAGTTGCGGTACGCCGATGAGGGCGACGACGAGGACGACGTTTCGCTGGATGCTCATTGATTGATACCTGAGACGATGCGTGCGGCGCCTTCAGGATTCCCTTTCCGCATTTCGTTGATGAGAGCGACGACGTCCTGGAGCAGTTCGAGCTTGCTGCGCAGCGCGTCGAACAGGCTTTCCTGCGCGGCCGGGTTGTCAGGCTCGGTTTGGAGCGCCGCGCGACTCTCCGTGATCGCCCCGTCGATGACCGTGAGGTTGGCCTTCAATACGTCAGCAGTTTCCATGTCGAGCGCCGACTGCTCGCTCTTTGTGATCGATTCGAGCCCGGCAATCGCGTTCGTGTATTGCATCTCGGCGAGGTCGAACTCCGCCTTCACCGAGACTGGCTCGGCCCGGTTTGTGGTGGTTGCAGCGAGCTGTCCCGACGGTCTCTTGATGGGCGCAAGGCCGTTGCCGATCCAGGTAAGGCTTGCGACCAGCACGATCATGGCGGCCGATGCTGCCAGTGTCTGCCAGCTGTAGCCCCAGCGATGGATCGTTGAGCGGCGCTCGGTTTCGAACGCCGCCGACAGCCTGGTCCAGACATGTGGTGACGGCAGTTCGGGTTCGAGCGCGAGCGTCGCGTGACGGATCGCGGAGAAGTCTGCCACCACCGCCCGGCATCGATCGCACGACCCCAGATGCGTCTCGAGCTCGAGGCGCGAAGGCTCGTCGAGCATTCCATCGACGTAGTCACCAAGCGCGATGTCGTAATCCTGGCAGTTCATTGCCCCGTCCCGCTCAACATCATCCGCAGCTTCATGCGTGCCTTGTGTACCTGCGACTTCGACGTACCCTCCGACACGCCAAGGAGCTTCGCCACCTCGTTGTGCTCGAATCCTTCGACGTCGTGAAGGATGAAAGCCGCGCGGCACCCTTGCGGCAATTTCGCGATGGCTCGGTCGAGGTCGAGCCGGCTGACCGCGGTGGGCACAACCGGCGCGACCGCCGCCGGCTCGGCAGCGCCTTCATCGTCCAACGAATCGGTGACTCGCGCCATCTTCGAGTGGCGGCCCCGCAGGACGTCAAGGCATTGATTGACGGCCAGACGATACAGCCAGGTACCGAGGCTCGAGTCTCCTCTGAAACTCCCGAGTTTCCGGTAGGCATTCAGGAATACCTCCTGAAGAAGGTCTTCGGCCTCCTGCGCCGACCCGACCATCCGGAAAACCAGGTTATACAGGCGTCCGGCGTGTGCGCGATACAGCTCCTCGAACGCCGTCGCGTCGCCGTGCCGGCAGCGCTGCGCCAGCTCGAGGTCGACCGCTCTCACATCTTCTGAAGGGTTAGACGGGCGCGTGGTCGCGGCGGGTTGCCCCGGTATGGCCCGGTTCATAACCACGATAGACGGAACATCTTGCCAAGAAGACGGCCGACGGCATCATCAGGTTCGCCGGCCCTGCCAGCGGATTGAAGAAAAATTGCGCACCCGGGCCATTCCGACCTCGATCGCCTCCGCTCGCAACAGTTCACGTTTCAATTGCAGATTCCCGCCGTAGCCGCCAAGCGCTCCACCGGCTGCGATGACCCGGTGACAGGGGGTAGCCGGGTCGCGGCATTCACGCATGATCGTGCCGACCGCCCTCCAAGCCCGCGGTGAGCCGGCAAGAGCCGCGATATCGCCATATGTCGAGACGCGTCCTGGCGGGATTCGGCGGACCGCAGACAGAACTCGATGCTTGAATGAAGTGCTCCCCATTCATGCCCCCCAGGCGGGTCGTGCTTTTCAGGCCCGCCCGCCATGGCCGGAGATCGCCGGGTCCGAAGTTCAGGAGCCAGCCTACGGTAACCGGATTACGGTCGGGCGGGTGTTGCCGTGTAGACCCGCCGGGAATCTACGTCGAGCATGATAGATGAACGAGCGGATCGATAGCGTAATCGGCCGGGTCCACGGGGCGCTCGATCGATTGACTCTGGTCCACTTCCCAGAGGTTCAAATCACGCGGTTCGGGGAGCGGCTGACGATCCGGGCCAAGCAGAATGCGAACCTGCGGTCGATACGGATCCGGCGCATACGTCTTGAGCACGACCCCAATCTCGCCGGTGTCCAGTTTCACCAGATTGCCCTCAGGGTAGATGCCGACGAGTTGCACGAAACGGCGGACGATATGCTGATCGAACTGCTTGCCGTCGTTGCGTTGCAGCACCGCGAGAATCCGGTCGGTTGGGAACGTCTTGTGGTACACGCGCTGGGATCGCATCGCATCGTACACATCGGCGATCCCCGCCATCATCGTGCCCAGATTCAGCTGCGCTCGAACAGCCAAGGGATAGCCGGTGCCGTCAGCTCGCAAGTGGTGTTCGAATGCGACGACCGGAGCGAGCGCCGGCATCTCCGGTGTCTTTCGCAGGATCTCCGCACCATCGACAGGATGCCGCTTCAGGATCGTGAACTCTTCATCGGTCAGCTCGTCCGGCTTGTTGAGAATCTCGTTCGGCGTCTGCACCTTGCCGATATCGTGCATCAAGGCGGCCAAGCCGAATTCGCGGAGAAGAGCGCCGTCGATGCCAACACCACGGGCCTGGCCCATCGTCAGAATCGACACGTTCACCATGTGGGTGAACGTGTAGTTGTCGAAGTTCTTCAATGCCGTAAGCGACAGCAGTGCCGTGCGGTTCTGTGCCACCGCCTGCGCGAGTGAGTCGACCATGCCACGCGCCGAGTGCGTATCCGGTGAACCCTCTGTTCGAGCGCTCTCCCACAGATCGCCGGCAACTTTCACCGCATTGTCGTAGAGCCTCCGGAAGGTTGCGATGTCGCCGCTATCGGCGGAGACCTGCTGTTCGATTTCGAGCCGACCCACGCGAAGGTGTGGAAGACCCGCGAGGGACGTCACCACGTCCCCCTCACCTCTGGCCACGCCATCCACGAGCTGCTCGATCTCGTCCTCGTGAACGCCGCGATCGATGACAATCCGCTCGATCCCCGTTTGCTGGAGACGACGCATCAATTCGCCCATGGTTTCGGCGGCGCGGCCGATCGGCACGTCTCCGACGACGAGCTCATCGCCGACGATGCCGATGGCGACTGACGCTGACGATTGATGGACGACCGCGAGCGTGTCGAGCAGCGCCACAACGCTCCGCCTGACCAGGGGATGCCCAGGGGCGTACAGCTGCGCGCCGCGGATCGCGGCGGCGAGACGCCGCGAGAGCTCGTCGGCGAGACGCGTGCGTTGCGGAACACTCATACGCGCTTCCTCTCCCGCACCATCGCGAGTTCAGTTTTTGCAATCCTTCTGACACTGCGCCCACCTGAGGTGACCGCGGCTTCGAGTACGGCGAGCGACTCTGCTGTGCCCAGCCGCCGCAGCGCTACGGCGGCGGCCTGCCGCTGTGTCGCGGTACGGAACGGCATCCACCAGTGACCTCGCAGAAGGACCTGCTGAAGCGCGCGAATCGACTCGGGGCGGGGCTTCATCGTCCCGAGTGCCTCGATGATCGACAGGTGTATCCCGACCAGTCTTCCGCGTGGCTCTCCCTTGGAAAGCACATAGCTGAAGAGAGGCACTGCCTTGTCGTCGCGCAGTCCGACCAGCTCGCGCAAGGCGCTGTCGCGCGGTGTGTCGGCCTCGAGCAGCAGTCGATGCAGGATTGAGTACGCATTCGTATTCCCGATTTCCACGATGGCGTGGATTGACTCTCGTTGCACATCTGGATCGTCGTCGCCCAGCATCGAGGCGAGCTCGAGCAATGCCTCCTGGCCGCCTGCGCGGCGGAGCAACGTGACCGCCGTCCGGCGAACGGCCGGATTGGGTGAATTCTTCAACTGCTCGACCGAGCGGCGGCCGGCGGTCCCAAAACTCAACAGCAGATTTCCAAGGCGACGAATCGCGACCGCGTTCTCCTCACGCGCCAGCGCATCCGCCAACGACCTGACGACGCCGGGACCCATCAGCTGGCAAAGCCGATTGAACCGCTCGACTTCCTCGTCGATGATGGTGCGGAAATGAATCGCGATATGGCGGGCGATCGGACCCGCGCCAAGATGTTCGACCGCTTTGGTGGCGGCCGGCCGCAGCTCGGGTCGCCCATCCGTCCTGGTCTCTTTCACCAGCGCGTCAATCAATAAATACGCGCCAGCGACATCGCCAGCGAGCGTGCGCCGTTCAATCTCGGACGCTGCGACTACGGCGATTGGCTCCCACTGTTCCCGTATGCCTTCGATTCGAAGCAGATCGAGAATCATCGCCAGGTCGAGCTGTTCGAGCGCGGCACTGCTCACCGTTGCGATCCATTCCTGAACCCGTTCGGGCGGATCGTCGGAGACACGTTCGACTTCGATCGCCCGTTTCTTCGACGCTGAAAGCTGTTTCCCGTATTGATCCGAGATCCAGGAGCTGTCCGAGTAGGACAGCATCGAGTAGGACATCACGGTGTTAGCGACATTCGCCCACAGCTGCTCGAACCCCTTTTCCTCGCCAAGCGCGCTCTCGAGCGCCTCCGCCTTGGCCAGTTCGACGACGCGCGCTTTGTGGTCGCGGGCAGGGACGAGCGCATCCAGCGCCTGGGCCAGGCGCTCGGTGGCCGCGCGATCGCGCGCGACTGAGCGCGCCATGAACACGGCGAACGTGTCACCGGTCATGCGATCGACGACTTGCCTGGCGAGGGTGGCCTCGTCGGTGATCGGCGACTCACGGCGTTCGAGCAACGCAAGCATCATGTCTGGCGTCAGGCTGGCGCAGGATGCGGCAATCGTCTCGAACGCACGTTCGACAGCCTCCTCGCCCCGCGCGCGAGCCGCATCGATGGCGGTTCGCAACAATTGCAAGAGGGCTCCGACACGCGCGCCAACCTTGATGTCGCCCGCCGCCGGCGTTTGTTGCAGCTGGTCGAGCAGCCGCGAAAAGTGAACCGGGTCGTCCAGCGCGTCGAGAAGCGACGCCAGGGCGCTCTCATCGAGGCTGCCGCGCTCGCCCTGTAAGCAGCAGGCAATGATTCGATCCCAGTCAGCCTCGCTGCCGCCGCGCTCGCGAAGCACCTCGGCGTAGTCGATCTCGCGGATTTCGACGTGCGTTCGTCCAGTCGCGGTCCACGCCTGGCCGATGCCGCCACTCGCAATCAGGTCGTCGGGTGGACGCGCCAGGAGGAGCAAAAGGACTGACCAGTCGCCGGCGTCGGCCTCAGGCTGGACCGTGAGTCGGCCAATCAATCGTTCGTGGAGCAACGTGGCGAGCTCGCCGATGGAGGAGTCCGGGCGCAGCGGGGCGCGACCCTCGATGGCGAGCAGGTCACGATGAACGGCGAACTTCACGGGCCCATCGCGGGTCAGTCGTGCGGTGGCGGCAACCAGCCGCGAGAGCGAGGCCGCGATTGCGGGATGCGTGCCCGGATACAACGAGACTGCGCGCGCGGCCGCCTTGCACGTTCGAGCGAAGTCAGTCAACAGCGCGCTCTGCTCGACGGCCATCGGCTCGGTTAGCGGTGGCGGCATTGCGTATCGATTCTAATGGAGCCGGGATCCCGTATCCCTAGCCCCGAGCCCGGGCCCGAGTCCCGGGTCCCGAGCCCGGCCTCCGCGCGACTTTCGTATACTGCGCTCGATGCCCTTCGTCGACATCATTGCCCGCAAACGAGACGGACGGGCTCTCTCGCGCGAGGACATCGATTCGTTTGTGACCGGAGCCACCAGCGGGGCGATCCCCGACTACCAGGCATCGGCACTGCTGATGGCCATCGTCATCCGAGGCATGAACGACGAGGAGACCGGCTGGCTGGCCACCGCGATGGCGCGGTCGGGCGAGCGCGTCGACCTTTCCGACGTCCCGGGTTTCAAAGTCGGTAAACACAGCACGGGCGGCGTGGGCGACAAGGTCTCGATCGTGCTCGCGCCCGTCGCCGCCGCGTGTGGCGTGATCGTTCCCAAGATGTCAGGGCGCGGGTTGGGGCACACCGGTGGCACGCTCGACAAGCTCGAATCCATTCCCGGCTATCGCATCGACCTGACGATCGACGAATTCAAGCAGGTCCTGCGCGAGGTCGGGACGAGCATCATCGGCCAGACCTCGGCTCTGGCGCCGGCCGATAAGAAACTCTATGCGCTCCGCGATGTCACGGCGACCGTTCCGAGCATTCCTCTGATCTCGGCGTCGATCATGAGCAAGAAGCTCGCCGAGGGCAGCAGCGCGCTGGTGCTCGACGTGAAATGCGGCGATGGCGCTTTCATGAAGGATCTCCAGGACGCGCGAGCCCTGGCGGCCTCGATGGTGGCGATCGGCACGCAAGCGGGTGTGCGAACCGAAGCCGTGATCACGGACATGAATGCGCCGCTCGGGCGTGCGGTCGGCAACGCGCTCGAAATCATCGAGTGTCTCGAGACATTGAACGGAACGGGTCCCGCGGAGCTCACCGACGTGATCCGCGTGCTGGCGACTCGGATGGTGATGCTGGGTGGGTTAGAGGGCGATGAATCCGCCGCCGCACGTCGCGTGGACGGGGCACTTGCCTCTGGGCGTGCGCTCGACGTGTTTGCAAGGATGATCGAGCGCCAGGGCGGCGACCGCCGCATCGTCGACGACCATTCACGGCTGCCCTCGGCGCCCGACCGGGAACGCATACGTGCGACGCGCGCTGGTTATGTGACGGCGATGCGGGCCGAGGGGATCGGGCGGGCGTCTCATGCCCTTGGCGCCGGGCGAAGTCGCGTTGGTGACACAATCGATCACGCTGTTGGCGTCATCGTGACGGCCAAGCCAGGCGACGCTGTATGGGCAGGCGATCCGCTGGTCGAATTGCACCATCGGGGTGGCCGGAATCTCGAAACGGCGGTGGCGCTGTGCAAGGAAGCCATTTCTATCGGGGACGAGCCGCCTGCTCTCCGTCAGAAGGTCCTCGGCGAGGTGCGTTGATGACGCGCAGAAGAAAGCGGTGGATGTGAGCACGGGCGTCGAATCCCGGCTCTCGAATCCCGAGTCCCGAGCGCCGGCTCCACGAAGAGAGCCATGGACGAAGGCCGACCTGACGCTGCTCGGCGGTCTCGCCGGGATTGCCGCCGTGGCCATTGCGCTCGGCTTCGCCGGTGCAAGCCGCGTGCAACCGGTCGCGGGCTTGGCGCTCATCCTGGCGCTCGCCTATTGTCTCTCGTCGGCTCGACGGTCGATTGACTACCGCACGGTGGCGTGGGGATTAGGGCTGCAGTTCCTCTTCGCGTTGATTGTGCTGAAGACGAGTGCCGGCCGCGCGCTGTTTCAAAGCATCGGCACCGTGATCACGCGTCTCCTGAATTTTTCCGTCATCGGGTCGGACTTCGTGTTCGGGCCGCTGGGTAACCCAGACGTTTGGCGGCGCGTGATCACGACGGTTCTCGGTCCCGATGGCGATCGGTACTTGAATCTATTCGCCTTCATGGTGCTGCCGACGATCATCTTCATCGCCGCGTTGTTCGCGATGCTGTACTACTTCGGCATCATGCAGTTCGTCGTGCGGCTGTTTGCGGTCGTCATGCGTCGATTCATGCGGGCGAGTGGCGCGGAGTCGTTGAACGTCGCGGCGAGCATATTCATGGGCCAAACGGAAGCGCCGCTCACCATCCGGCCCTTTCTTCCGCGCATGACGGAATCCGAGTTGATGACGGTGATGACGGCCGGGATGGCGCACATCTCCGGTGGCGTGATGGCAGCCTACATCCTCTTCGGCGTCGAAGCGCAGCATCTGCTCACGGCGGTGATCATGACGGCGCCGGGAACGCTGATGATGGCCAAGATGTTCGTGCCCGAGACCGCCCAGCCTGAAACGATGGGCACGGTGCGGTTGAAGGTCGAAAAGACCGACGTCAACGTCATTGATGCCATCGGGCGCGGCACCGGTGAAGGCCTGCATCTGGCGCTGAACGTCGGTGCGATGCTCATCTCCTTCCTTTCGCTTGTCGCGCTCCTGAACGCGGGGCTCGGACTGCTGGGCGACAATCTGCAACGTACCGCCGGCTTCGGTGCCGGTTTGAGCCTCCAGTCGATTCTCGGGTACGTGTTCGCGCCGATCGCGTGGGCGCTGGGGGTGCCGTGGCACGATGCGCCAACCATCGGGAATCTGCTGGGAACCCGCATGGTTCTCAACGAGTTTGTCGCCTATTCACAGCTCGGGCCGCTGAAGGCCACGCTCGATCCGAAGTCGTTCACGATCGCGACGTTCGCACTCTGCGGCTTTGCCAACTTCAGTTCGATCGGCATTCAGATCGGTGGAATTGGCGCGCTTGCTCCCGAACGACGGCACGATCTGGCAAGGCTCGGGGTGCGGGCCATGCTCGCTGGAACGTTCGCCAACTTCCTGACGGCGACGATCGCGGGAATGCTGCTCTAGTGGGTGCCTACGAACAGGTCGAAGAGGCTGCTGCCGCAGTTCGCGCGGGTTGTGGCCGCCTGCCCGAGACCGCGATCGTGCTTGGCTCCGGACTTGGAGATTTCGCCGACACATTGGGTGACGCCGTCGCCACGAATTACACCGCGATTCCACACTGGCCGGCGTCGAACGTGGTCGGCCACGCGGGCCGTCTCGTCGTCGGCGACGTGGCGGGCCAGCGCATCGCGGCGTTGTCCGGCCGGGTCCACTTCTATGAAGGGCACGATCTGGCGACTGTCGTGTTCGCTACACGCGTGATGGGCCGCCTGGGGGTGAAGCAGATCATTTTGACGAATGCCGCCGGCGGCATCAACACCGGTTTCGCTCAGGGCGCGCTGATGGTGATCGATGATCACATCAACATGCTCGGCAGCAATCCATTGGCCGGAGCGAATGACGAGCGCTTCGGCGTGCGCTTTCCGGACATGAGCGAGGTGTACTCGCGCCGGCTGCGGGCCATCGCCGATACGGCAGCGCACGCGCTGGGCATCGAACTGCGTCACGGCGTCTATGTGGCGGTGCATGGACCCAGCTACGAGACGCCCGCCGAGATCCGGGCGTTCCGCGGGTGGGGCGCGGATGCCGTTGGAATGTCCACCGTTCCCGAGGCCATCGCCGCACGACACATGCGGATGGAGGTGCTGGGCATTTCGTGCATCACCAACATGGCGGCCGGTGTGCTCCCGCAGCCGCTCGTGCATGAGGAAGTCATCGAGACGGCACGACGGGTACGCGGGTCGTTCGTTTCCTTGCTCGAGGGCATCCTTGAGCGCCTCTAAGCTCGTATCAGCGGCTCGTCGCGCGCGTCGTCACGCGCACGCCGCCTACTCCAACTTCAAGGTCGGCGCGGCGCTCGAGGCCTCCGACGGTACGATCATCACCGGGTGCAACGTCGAGAATGCGACCTACGGCCTGACGATTTGCGCCGAGCGCGTCGCGATGTTCAAAGCACTCTCGGAGGGACATCGAGAGTTCAAACGCGTGGCTATCGTCGCCGACACCGGCGCTCCGACGCCGCCGTGCGGCGCCTGTCGCCAGATTCTGTGGGAGTTCGGCGGTGACCTCGAAGTGATCCTCGCGAATCTGCGGCGCGAGACCGGGCGATACCAGCTGAAGGATCTGTTGCCGCTGCCGTTTGATTCGACGCTGCTCCAAACGTGAGCATCTGCGGTGCGACCGGACGACGTACGCGCTGAGAGGTCCAGCCGAAGGCACGATGGGCCGATCGTCCGCTGCGCTGGACCTGAGGACCGTCCCACTGGACCGTCGCACTCTCGCACATTCACTCCATCGCACCGCATCAGGCGTTTTCATGCCCACGCCTTCTTTGCCGGCCATCAGATATCATCCAAGAACAGATGCTGCCGACGATTGAGTGGAAAGACGACGCGATTGTGATGATTGACCAGCGGAAGCTCCCGGCTTCTGAGGTCTACGTGACCTGCAAGACAGCGAAGGAGGTTGCCAAGGCCATCAGCACGATGGTGATCCGTGGGGCCCCGGCAATCGGCGTCGCTGCGGCAATGGGGATTGCGCTTGGGATGCGGCGAAGCAGCGCCACCGGCACCAAGCAATTCACGACCGAGTTTCAGAAGACTTGCGATCTGATGGCTGGAACGCGGCCCACCGCCGTGAATCTGTTCTGGGCAATCGAGCGCATGAAGCGGACGTTTGCCGCGGCGGCGCAGGGCGGCGGATCGGTGACTGAGATCGCGCAGCGGCTCGAAGCGGAGGCGCGAGCGATTCACGATGAGGACGTCGGCAGCTGCAAGGCCATGGGTGCGCACGGCGCGTCGCTTGTACCGGAGTCAGCGAAGATCCTGACTCACTGCAACGCCGGTGCGCTGGCGACGGCAGGCTATGGAACCGCGCTGGGTGTGATTCGAGCCGCATCGGAGCAAGGCAAGAAAATCGCGGTTCTTGCCGACGAAACACGTCCCTTCCTGCAGGGCGCGCGGCTCACTGCCTGGGAACTGGTCAAGGATGGCATCGATACGACTGTCATCACCGACAACATGGCTGGCTCGATGATGAGGCTCGGGCACGTCGATCTCGTGGTCGTGGGCGCCGATCGAATCGCGGCCAATGGCGACGTGGCGAACAAGATCGGCACCTACGGAGTAGCGGTTCTCGCCAGAGAACACGGCATTCCGTTCTACGTCGCAGCGCCGCTGTCGACCGTCGATCTGAATACGCCGGACGGGAGCAGGATCCCGATCGAAGAGCGGAACGATCGCGAGGTCACGCACGTCGGGTCGGCGCGTCTTACCCCCGAGGGCGCGCATATCCGTAATCCGGCATTCGACGTGACGCCGTCGAAATACGTGACCGCGATCATCACCGAGCGTGGCATCGCGCGGGCACCGTACAATGAGTCGCTCGCCGCGCTGGTGCGAATGTAGGGAAGTCCTGCTTGCGGCACACAGACGCATGATCGTTCTCGGCATCGAAACCTCGTGCGACGAAACGGCGGCCGCGCTGGTCGAAGAGACTGGTGACGCGGTGCGGCCGTGGCGGCTGCTGTCGAGCACCGTCGCGTCGCAGGTCGCCATCCATCGGGAGTGGGGAGGTGTCGTGCCGGAGCTTTCGGCCCGGCAGCACATCCGCGACATCTGTGGCGTCGTCGAGCGCACGCTGCTCGACGGGGGACACGCGCGCTACGATGCCGTCGCCGTGACGCAGGGGCCGGGGCTTGTCGGCTCCTTGCTGGTGGGCGTCGCGTTCGCGAAGTCGCTCGCCTGGGCGAGCAATGTGCCACTCATTCCTGTGCACCACCTGGCAGGTCATGTCGAATCGCTTGTGCTCGACGGCGGTGAGATGCCGCTGCCCGCCGTCGTCCTCATCGTCTCGGGCGGTCACACGAGCCTCTATGGGATCCGGTCGCCTGGCGCGCTCGAGCTGATTGGCCGGACACGTGACGATGCGGCGGGTGAAGCGTACGACAAGGTCGCAAAACTGCTCGGTCTTGGCTATCCCGGCGGTCCTGTGATCGATCATTTCGCACGCAATGGAAATGACCGCGCGGTCAGCCTGCCGAAAACACGGCTGACTCACGCTGATCGCAACGCGCCTGACCTTCCCGGGCGACGTGACTTCAGTTTCAGCGGCCTCAAGACCGCCGTGCTGCGACACGTGAGCACCAGGCGATCGGCGTTGGGACTGGGCGACACCGATGCGTTGCCCGAAGACGAAATTCGCGACCTCTGCGCGAGCTTTCAACGCGTCGTCGTTGAAGTGCTCCTCGATCGATTGTTCGAAGCAGCCCGGTCCTACGGCGCGCAAAGCGTGGGCATCGCTGGCGGCGTCTCGGCGAACAGTCGGCTGCGTGCCGACGCAGCCGTCCGCGGGGAGTTGCGCGAGCTTCCGGTGTTCATCCCGAGTCTGGCCCTCTCGACGGACAATGCGGCGATGATTGCCGCCGCTGGCTTACGGGCGTATCGGTCGGGAACGACCGCCGGATGGAATCTGAACGCGGACGCTGCACTCAAACTCTGAATAGAACTCACATTTTCCTGGTCCATGTTCCATGTTCGTCTTCGGCTCTGGAGTTTCCGGTTCTGGGTTCCTGATTCGCCGTTCCCGGCCTGAACGCCGAACCATCAACCGTGAACTCTGAACGTGAACCATGAACACGAACGGGGACCCTGGAACTCGGAACGTGGAACTGCAGTGCTATGACGACATCAACAGAGTATCTCTGGTTCAACACGAAGCAGCGACAGGAGTTCGTCCGTATCACCGACGAGGTCGCATCGGTCGTCGAGAAGAGTGGCGTGAAAGAAGGGATGGTCCTCGTCTCGGCGATGCACATCACCGCTGCCGTGTACGTGAACGATTGGGAGAGCGGGCTCATCGACGACTTTCAAGTCTGGCTGGAGAAGCTCGCGCCGGCGGGAGGCGACTACAGGCACCATCAGACCGGGGAGGACAACGCCGACGCGCATCTCAAGCGCACCCTGATGGGGCATCAGGTCATCCTCCCGATCACGGCGGGCAAGCTCGATCTGGGTCCGTGGGAACAGGTGTTCTATGCCGAGTTCGATGGACAGAGGAAAAAACGGGTCGTGATCAAAGTGATGGGTGAGTAAAGTGAACGACCGGCGCAAGTACCCCGATCGTCCGTTCGTCGGCGTGGGCGCTGTGATCGTGCTCGAGGGAAAAGTGCTGCTCGTGAAGCGGAAGCACGAGCCGCTGGCCGGACAATGGAGCCTTCCAGGTGGGGCGGTCGAAGTCGGTGAGACGCTTGAAGCGTGCCTGGTTCGCGAGATGCTCGAAGAGACGGGGCTCGAGGTGCGCGTGGGCCCGGTGATCGAAGTGCTCGACCGCATCACGCGTGACGAAGAGGGACGGGTGATGTATCACTTCGTGCTGGTGGATTACCTGTGCTGGCCCAGCGGTGGCTCTATGTACGCCAGTTCCGACGTCGCCGAGGCGGTGTTTGCTGACCCTCGCGATCTGGTCACCTACGATCTCACGTTGCAGGCAACAGCTGTGATCGAACGGGCGCTGGTGCTCGATGGCCAGAGCGGCGGGTCTACGAAGCAAGACCCGCCCCGCGCGGCTGTCCGTCAAGACCAGCCCCACGATGGATCGCGTTCATGACACCATCTCGCGACGAAGCCTGGGCGCTCCTCACGGAGTGGACGCAGAGCGACAGCCTGCGGAAACATGCGCTCGCCGTCGAGGCGGCCGTACGAGGATACGCACGACTGTACGGCCAGAACGAGGACGACTGGGGAGTAGTCGCGCTGCTGCACGACTTCGATTACGAGCGATACCCGACCGCCGTCGACCATCCGTTCCGCGGCTGCGAAGAGCTCGGCCGGCGCGGCTACGCGGAATGGATCATGCGCGCCATTCTCTCGCACGCCAATTACTCGGGAGTGCCGCGCGAGAGCCTCCTGGAGCGGACGCTGTTTGCGTGCGACGAGATGGCGGGATTCGTCACCGCCGCCGCGCTCGTGCGCCCCTCGAAGAGCGTGCTCGATCTCGAAGCCCCGTCGGTGATCAAACGGATGAAGGACAAGGCGTTTGCCCGCGCGGTCTCGAGGGATGACCTGCGCGCCGGCGCAGACGCGTTGGGAATTCCGCTCGAGGAACATGCCGGGAATGTCATCCGCTTCATGCGCGAGCACGCGGACGCGCTCGGTTTGCGCGGCTCCCTCTGACGAGTCCTTGGGGCCGGGAACCTTTTGAACAGTGCGGAACGTATTGACACTCGTGAACAGGACTCTTTGAACCGCGTGAACGTGTGAGCCTCCTGAGCCTGTGACCATTTCCTCCGTCGTCGACCTCCACGGCGTCAGCGTCCACTACGCGAAAAACTGGGCACTCCGCGACGTGACCGCCTCGTTCCCGACGGGCGCCGTCGGGCTGCTCGGCCCGAACGGCGCAGGCAAGACCACTCTGATCAAGGTGGTGCTGGGGTTGCTGCCGCCAGACGGAGGCCAGATGCGCGTGCTCGGGCTCGACGTGAAGCGGTCGCCTCTTCAGGTCAGGTCGCGCATTGGCTACATGCCGGAAAGCGACGCGCACTTTCCTCAGATGAACGCGGTGTCGTTCGTGGCGTACTGCGGGGAACTGTCCGGGCTGCCGCCCGCGGACGCCATGCAGCGCGCGCATGAAGTGCTCTACTACGTCGGACTCGGCGAGGCGCGCTACCGAACGATCGATCAGTACTCCACTGGCATGAAGCAGCGCATCAAGCTGGCGCAGGCGCTCGTGCATGACCCCGACCTGGTGTTTCTCGACGAGCCGACCAACGGGATGGACCCGAAGGGGCGCGACGAGATGCTCGAGTTGATTCGCGACATCGCACACAACAAAGGATTGAACCTCATTCTGTCGTCGCACCTGCTGCCCGACGTCGAGTACGCGTGCGATCACGTTGTCGTGATGGACAAAGGAACCGTGGCGACGGCAGGTCCGATTGCGAGTCTGAAGGGGCCCAGAGGGCGCGTGTTCGAGCTGCGGATCAAGGGCGACTCGGGCCGGTTCGTCAGCGTGTTGCGGTCGGCGGGTCTCGATTGTCACGAAACCGACGAGGATGTGATGCGCGTCTTCGTGCCGGATGATACCGGAGCGCCGCTTCTGTTCCGACTCGCGTCACAGGAACGCGTGCAGGTCAGGCATCTGCGACCCAGCGTCCCGACGCTGGAAGACGTGTTCGCGAAGGCCGTAGGCGAGGAATAGATGCCGATCCATGACCAGGGGTATCGACGGTATTTGGGGCGGCGCGTGCCCGTGGGCCGCGCCTGGTGGACCATGGCCCGCATGCATCTCATCAGCGCATTCAAGCGCCGATGGTTTCTGATGATGCTCTTCGCGAGCTGGATTCAGTTCTTCGTCATGGGGCTGATCATCGTCGCGCCAGTGCTCTTTCCGCAGCTGTCGGGGTTCACCAGCACCACGCCACAGACCTTCCGCGACTTCCTGAACAGGCAGCAGTTTTTCGTCTTCATCATCACGATCGTGTTAGGGGGGCTGATTGCCGACGACCGCCGGGCCAATGCGCTCCAACTTTATCTGTCGAAGCCACTGACTCGCGTCGAGTACATCGTCGGCAAAGCGGCGCCGCTGCTGATACTGATTCTCGGTGTGACGCTCGTTCCAGCGTTGTGTCTCCTTCTCGTGCAGGTCGTGTTCTCGGGCAGTTTCAGTTTCCTGACCAACAACCTGTTCGTGCTTCCAGCCATCACGCTCGCGTCTCTGGCGCGAGCGCTGCTGTCGACGTTCACGATCCTGGCGTTGTCGTCGCTCTCGAAGAGCCGTCGATTCGTGGCGATCATGTACGCGGGCCTCATCTTCTTTACGTCCTCGATGCACCAGGTGCTTCGCTCGATTACCGGGAGCCCGGCGTGGGCGGCGATTTCGCCCGGCAACATGGTCGACGTCTTCACTGACTGGGTCTTCCGCGTTCGGGCGCCGCAGCCGGTTCCGATCTACGTGGCGGTTCTCGTCATCGTGGGCCTGATCGCCGCCTCCGTGTGGGTGCTCGAGCGGCGAGTGCGCCCGGTGGAGATCGTCGCGTGAACGCGATCGCGACCGAGCATCTCTCGAAGTGGTACGGCCAGGTCTCCGGCCTCAACGACGTCACGGTATCCGTGCCCCCGGGCATCACGGGACTGCTCGGTCCCAATGGCGCCGGCAAATCGACGTTCATGAAGCTCGTGACAGGGCAGCTCAGGCCGAGCAAGGGATCGATTCGTGTGCTTGGCGAACCCATCTGGCGCAACCACGAGCTGTATCGGCGCATCGGCTTCTGTCCGGAGCAGGATGCTTTTTACGACCGGATGACCGGCACGGAGTGGGTCTCCGCACTCGTGGGGCTGAACGGCTACTCGGAACAGGAGACCGCCGATGCCGCGCGTCGCGCACTCGGCGCCATGGATCTGCTCGACGCCGCCGACCGCAAGATTGGGGGTTACAGCAAGGGCATGCGTCAGCGGGTCAAGCTTGCGCAGGCGATCGCCCACGATCCCGAGCTGCTCATCCTCGATGAGCCGCTGAGCGGCATGGATCCGATCATGCGCCGCCGCACCATTCGACAGATCAAGGAATGGGGCCGGTCGGGGAAGAGCGTTCTCGTGTCGAGTCACATCCTGCATGAAGTCGAGTCGATGACGTCGAACATCCTGCTGATCAACAACGGCCGCATCGTCGCGGAAGGTAATGTCCACCAGATTCGCGAACTGATCGACGAGCATCCCCACACCGTCTATGTCCGCTGCGAAGACCCGAAACGGCTGGCGCGCGACGTCCTCGTGGAAGACGGGGTTATCAGCCTGCGCTTCGAGCAGAACGCGGTGATCTTCGAAACGGCACGTCCCGATGCGTTTTACGCGCGGCTCACCGACATGGCGGCGTCCGGCGAGGCTGGCGTCATCGACGAAATCACGTCGCCGGACGACAACCTGCAGGCCGTGTTCAAGTACCTGGTGAAGCAGTGACCGCGACTCCCGCTCCTCGAACCACCTCGTTCTTCACGGGCGCCTGGCGCGTGTTCGGGCTTTCCATCGGCGAGATGCTCTGGTCACGGCGCACCATCTTCATGGCGCTTGTCGTGGGCAGTCCTGTGATTGTGGCGCTCGTCGCGCGCATCGTGCAGTCGGCGGGTATCGCGCCCCTGAGGGTCAATGGCATGCAGGTCGACGCCGTGAGCATGTTCGGCGGGATGATCTGGATCCTCTTTCTCTGGTTCATCGTCCCGATCCTCGGCGTCTTCTACGGTACGTCGCTCATCGCCGATGAAGTGGACGACAAGACGATCACGTACCTGTTCACGCGACCGGTGCGCCGGGGTGCGGTCGTCGTCGGGAAGTACCTGGCATATCTGGTGTGCACGACGCTCGTTGTCCTGCCCTCGGTGATGATCGTGTACTTCCTCATGGTGCCGATCAGACTGATCCCGTCGAGTTTCATTTCGCTGGTCGTCGATCTCGGCGTCCTTGGTCTTGGCCTCGCTGCATATGGAGCGCTTTTTGCGCTCATCGGCGCGGCGCTCAGACGCCCGCTCATCGTGGGACTCGTGTTCGTCTTTGGATGGGAGTTCGTGACGCTCGTGTTGCCGGGTTACCTGAAGCGGTTCACGTTGGCGTACTACCTCCAGCCTCTCGTCCCGCACGCGATGCCAACAGGGGACACTGTGTCACTGCTTCAGGGCGCCTTCTTCAGAGATCCGCCATCCGTGCCGGTGTGTCTGGCGTGTCTGGCACTGGCGATCCTGATATCCCTGGCACTCGCGGTGCGGGTCGTGGAACAGCGGGAGTACGTACTGGAACAGTAGGAATCCGGCTGCACTTTCTCGGAAGAAGCTGGTCCGGGAACACGGCAGCGGCAAGGCTCGTATACTGCCCTTGGGAGACGTGTCATGACCAAGCGGACTCGGCTATTTGTCGCAGTCGCCTCGGGAATCCTGGTGGTGGGCCTGGGTACGGGTCTGCTTGCGGCCTACGTCGGCGGCTTCCAGAACCTCACGATCGTAGGAGGGGACGTTCCTGGAGAATTCGTCTATATCCCCGCCGACGCCCGCGTGGTTGCCTACGCGAACGTTCGCGACGTGATGGATTCCGAGCTGCGTCACAAACTCTCCACACTTCAGCCGGACAGCAGCCGAGGGACGGAACATTTCAAAGAGCAAACCGGCATCGATCTCGAGACTGACATCGACTACGTCGTCGCCTCGTTCGCGGGAATGGGGGAACCGCCTCAGGGTGAGCCGCCGCTCGTGTTGGCGAAGGGCCGGTTCGATCAGGTTTCTATCGAGAGGTTGGTCCGCAATCAGGGTGGGACGGTCGAGGAGTACAAAGGGTCCCATTTGCTGATCAGTCAAGAGAACAAGTTGGCTGTGGTCTTTCTCGAGTCCGGACTCGTGGCCATTGGGGGCCCCGCCGCGGTGCGGGCCGCCATTGACACCAAGGCGGCAGGCTCCAGCGTCAAGAACAATGACGAGCTGATGCGCCTGGTCCGCGATATCGACGACGGCGATGCGTGGGTCGTCGCGAGATTTGACGCCCTCACCGGATCGAAACTGCCGCCCGAGGTTGCGAATCAGCTGCCGCCGATCAATTGGTTTTCAGCCCGCGCGTTCGTCGACGGAGGTGTTCAGGGGCAAGTCCGTGTCGAGACCCGCGACGAGCCATCCGCTCAGAATCTTCAGGAGGTCATCCGCGGATTCATGGCCCTGGGGCGGATGCAGGCGAGCCAGCATCCAGAGGTCGCGGAGTTCCTGAACTCCGTCCAGCTATCCACGCAGGGGACCACTGTTTCCCTGTCCTTCTCGGTGCCTTCCGAGATGATCGACGCGCTGGGAGCGCTCCGCGCCCAGCGGCCCAGACCGCGTTCGACACCCGTCCCGGCCCCGCGACCCGACGCGCCTCCCGCCCTGTGATACCCGGCGGACCTGAGGGTCCGGCTCCAGCCGGACTTGCACCTGGGGCGGCGATTTCACAACGGTAAATATCTCGCGCACTCGCCTCGTAGTTGCTAGTCGTCAGGCAATTACGAACTCCATGCCGAAGCTCGTGTTCTTTTACGGCACGCTGATGACGCCTTTCAACCGTACCGGGCGTCTGCGAATCGACCGGCATCTCGTCTACAAGGGCCGCGGCACGATCACGGCTGCTTTGTTCGATCTCGGTATTTACCCGGCCGCGGTGCCCGACCCGGATGGTCAAGTCTGGGGAGAGGTCTATGAGATGACCCACCCGGTAGTTGTACTGAGGGCCTTGGACGAACTTGAGGGCTACCGCCCCAGCGAGCCCGAAGCCAGCCTTTATACCCGTCGACTGACACCGGTCACCATAGAAGACGGATCGGTCGTGTACGCGTCAGCGTACTTCTACAACGCGCCGCTCGGTCGGGCGGAGCGTATCGCGTCTGGCGACTATCTAGAGTACTTAAGGGTTCGCTAAAGTACTAGTGACGGCCTAGCGATCGGCTGACGGCCGGACGCTAGGCGGACGCTAGAAGCGCTCGGCGCGAACCGACTTGAGAAAGCCGGCGATCGCATTGGATACGTGTTCTGAGGGATCGACGAATTCAATCCCCGTCCAATACACGAGAACGTCGTCATCGACGTCCGCGATCTGCGAATGCACGACGCGCCCCTTCACGACCACAGAGCGCTCTCCGAGCTCGATTCGCAGATCGTGCAGCGAATTGAGATGCATCGCGAATCGCGTTTCGACGAGCGCGCCCCGAAGGCTGACCTCGCGGATCCCCATCGGTTGAAACACCATGACCTCGCCCTCGAGTCGGCTGATCATGGCGACTCGCGCGCCGTCGCGCTTTTCCTCAGACATTGGCGGGCAATATCGCTAGTTCATCCGCATGGCTGCGCGGCTCGGAAAGAGGCTGTCATCGTCGTCGGTGACCTGCGACAGCACGGTTCCGAAGTCCTGTCCTTCGGCCTCCGTGGTGTAGGTCAACACCGGGATGTCGCAGGTGTCCGGATCCAACTTGAGCATTGTCAGAATCTGGAACCCGTCGAGACGCTCTATCCGCGTGCAGAGGATGACCAGGTTGGGGAGCACCTTCTTGATCTGTGAGTACGCCCTATCGCCAGGCTCCACAAAGACCATGTCATAACGACCCGAGTCGAGCACCGATTCGAGCATGCCCAGTACTTCCGTATTGCCGTTGATCACGACAACCTTCTGCACTGGCGGCGCGTTGAATTGGTTCGGCTCAGTCATCTTAGTAACCCGCCCTTCTGGTCTCCTCTAATACAGGATCCGTGCCACGAGGGCTGGTTGCTGGAGACCGCCAGGCCTACCTTGTTTATCGTCAGATCCAGCACATTCGACATAGCTGTCCTGGAGCGGGCACAACTGGGAACTACGGGGTAACTGGCGGTGATATTAGTGTTTAGCCCCAGACTGCCGCCTGAGCGTCAAGTCAGCTACATCGCGAACTTCTACCGGGTTTTCATGGTCGAGTGCGACTCGGCGGCTTGTCCAAGTGACCATATTGCGGCAGTCTGTGGACGGAGGAGCGACTTGTGGGCACTTTTCACAACTACATCGGCGGGACCTGGGAGCCGTCGCGATCGGGTAGAACGTTCGAGAACAGAAACCCGGCTAATCGCGATGAGTTGATCGGACTCTTTCAGGACTCCAATCGCGAAGACGTCGAGACCGCGGTGCGAGCCGCCGAGCGTGCGTATTGCTCGTGGCGGTTGGTCCCTGCCCCAAAGCGTGCCGAAGTTCTCTTCGCGGCCGCGCAGATCATCGCAGCGCGCAAGGAGGAGTTCGCTCGCGACATGACGCGCGAGATGGGGAAAGTGCTCGAGGAGACACGGGGCGACGTTCAGGAAGCGATCGACATGACCTATTTCATGGCTGGCGAGGGGCGCCGCCAGTACGGTCAGACGGTGCCGTCCGAGCTGCGCGACAAGTTCGCGATGTCGATACGGCAGCCGCTCGGCGTGTGCTCGATCATCACGCCCTGGAATTTTCCGATGGCCATCCCGTCGTGGAAGATCACGCCTGCCCTCGTGTGCGGCAATACCGTCGTCTTCAAGCCAGCCACGCTGACACCGCTATCCGCCGTGAACTTCGTCAAGGTGCTCGAGGAGGCGGGCATTCCACCCGGCGTCGTAAACCTTGTGACGGGCGGTCCTGACGTTGGCGAGATGATGACGACGCACGACGCGGTGAAGGTCGTGTCGTTTACCGGATCGTCTGCCGTCGGACGTGTGGTGAACCAGCACGCCGCATCGACATTCAAGAAGACGCATCTCGAGATGGGCGGTAAGAACGTTGTCATGATCATGGACGACGCGCAGCTCGAGCTCGCGATCGAGGGGTGCTTGTGGGGCGGATTCGGCACCACCGGACAACGGTGCACCGCGGCGAGTCGCATCGTCGCCCACGAAAAGATCTACGACGAGTTCCTGCGTCAGTTCGCCGCGCGCGCAAGGGCGCTGCGCGTCGGCGACGGCCTGGACGATCGCACGCAGGTAGGGCCTTCGGTCAGCGAGTCGCAGCTCCAGACAGTGATGAAGTACGTCGAGATCGGTCGTGGTGAAGGGGCGCGACTCGTGACGGGCGGAAATCGTCTGACGTCAGGACCCTACGAGCGGGGCTGGTTTCACGAGCCGACGATATTTGGCGACGTCGATCCGTCGATGCGAATCGCGCAGGAGGAGATCTTCGGTCCTGTGGTGTCGGTGATGCGGTGCCGTTCGCTCGAGCAGGCAATCGAAATCGGCAACAGCGTCGCCTATGGCTTGTCGGCCTCCATTTACACCCGCGACGTGAACAAGGCGTTCACGGCGATGCGGGACTTGTACACGGGGATCTTTTACGTGAACGCTCCGACGATCGGAGCAGAGGTGCATCTGCCGTTTGGTGGGACCAAGGCAACGGGCAACGGCCATCGCGAAGCGGGGACCGCTGCCCTCGACGTGTTTTCCGAGTGGAAGTCGATCTACGTGGACTTCAGCGGCAAGCTGCAGCGCGCGCAGATCGATACATAGGACACCGGGTGTGATTTCCGCAGGCGCGCGACTCGGAAATCACGCCCGGGATCTCAGTTGAGCTTCTTGATATCCGCCTTCAGCTGCGGGTTGACCTTGAAGCCGGCTTTCTCGGCGTTCTTCACGGCGGTCTCGGCGTCGGCCTTCCTGCCGCTCAGCATGTAATAGACGGCGAGGTTGTTGTGCGCCTCACCCAACTTCGGGTCGGCTTGCACCGCCGCTTCCCATGCAGCTGCCGCGCTCTCCCGATCGCCGTTACGGAACTGAGCGCTGCCGATCGCGAGCATGACGAACGCAGGCGGACGAAATGGCCCGTCTTGTGACGATGTTCGCTCAGTCTCGAGCTCTTTGACGCGTTGCTCGAGAACCGTTCGCTTCAGAGCGTCCATTTTCTGGGACGTGCTATCGAGTTCAGTGCGCAGTTCCCGAATCGTTTCCTGTCGCACCTTGTCGACTTCGAACTTGTTCGATTGCTCGAGTTGGTGGAGCGTCGCCATCGAATCGATGCAACCCTGGTACGCCATGATGGCGCTGGCGAACCGCTTCAACGCCATGTGCGCCTGGCCCAGCTGGTAGTGCGCCACGGAAAGCAGCGGGTCCTTGATGATCGCCGCCTTATACGATTCGGCAGCTTTCTCGAACTGCTCTTGGGCCATGAGGGCCTGGCCAGCCCGATAGAGCTCCATCGCCTGACGACGGCTCTGTTCATCAACGAGTTTCTGCGCATCAGCGCTGGAGGCGGTGAGCGCGGCCATCACCACGATGCCGAGGACGACCCGTCTGTTCATAAACCCTCGCAGAGTTTTCGGATCCCCCAATCCGCGAATTACAAAGTCCCGTTTGCGTGTTCCGAGTTCCTTGTTTCCGAGTTTCGCAAAAAAAAGGACCGCCTTGCGGCGGCCCTAGGATATTCCAGGTTCCCTGTTCCGGGTTCGGCTAGAACTCGAAGCGAATGCCCACGCGCATATTGAATGGCGACTGGTACTGCGGCGGGTTGCCGCCGAAGATCGTGCTGATGGGCTTGCCGAAATCCGGGTTCGTGACGCTGTTCGCCAACTGCGTGTTCTGATCGTAATTGGTGACGCGCCGCGTGTTGAACACGTTGAAAATATCGGCAAGGAACGTCACGCGACGCGCTCCGTTCATGCGCAAGGCATACGACGCCTGCAGGTCGAACTGGCTCTCGAAGGGGGTTCGTTCCTTGAAGCCATCGACTGTTTGGATGCCCGAACCGCGCGGTGCTGCGGTGATCTCACCCTGGCTGCCGTAGTTCGGATTCGCAGCCATCGGCGTGAGTGGTTTGCCCGATGACAGGTTCAGACCACCACCCAGGTTGAAGCCCCAGTCCCAAGCGTAGTTGCCGTACACCTTGACCTGATGTGGCCGATCGAGTGGCAGAATCCCGTTCGGGTCACCGAGGTAGCGAATGTCGCCACCGCCGAGGTCGGCGTAGAACGGCGCATAGCTTGGATCGTTCGTCGGGAAGTCATACAGCGAGGTGATTCCGGGGTCAGACTGTCCGTTATCATCGCGGTAGAACCCTTCGAAGTTTCCACGCAGCCGCGACCAGCGGTACGAGGACATCGTCGACCAGTTGGTGCCCCGGCGATTCAACGTGAACTCCAGCGAGTTGTACTTGTGCACCGGGTCGTCGAAGCGCGCGCCGAGGAACTCCGTCCCCGCTGCGACCGGGATATCAGCGCTCGGATTCGTCAGGATGTACTCAACGCTTCCGCAGATGCCAGCCGTCTGCGCCAGCTCATACGCCACCATCGGGCAGTTCGCGATGTCTTCGAGGACCTGGGGCATATTGCGGAAGACGTACCGCACGCCGACGGTGGTATTTCGCATGATCTCGCGATCGAGGCCGACAACCACTTCGTTGGTGTAGGTCAGCTTCGCATCGGGATCGATGGTGTCAGCGCCGACGCCTGCCAGAATGAAATGGCGAGTGACGCCCGCGGCAGGCGTGCCCTCGGGGACGATCCGAGTCAGCCCCGCGTCGTAGTAGTCGCCCCGAGTGAATCCGTCGTCTGCCGACAAGGCGCGAGCGGCCAGATCGTTCGGCACCCGCGCGTAGAAGCGGCCGTAGTTCGCGAAAACCTTCGTCTTGCCGTCACCAGCGACATCGAAGGTCGCGCCGATCCGCGGTGCCCAGTTGTTCTTCAGCGTCCAGTCCTTGATGATCGTGCCGCTCATCGTCTCCTGTTCGTAACGAAGGCCAGGATTGATCGTGAGGCGACCGACCTGCCATTGATCCTGGACGAAGACGTCGAAGTAGGTTTGCGGAGTGAATCGCGAGCTGTTGAAATTCGCGCGGGTCACACGGTAGATACGGCCACCCGGAACTTCCGGAGCCGGAAGGATGTCGATCCGAGCGCCGGTTGCGGTTTGACGACCATCAGGGGCGGTGAACGTCGGTCCCGTGATTTGGTTGACCAGCGAGTACTCTGCATCGTAGTACTCGACCCCGTACTTCAACGAGTGCGATTTCAGGATGTTCGTCGCCTTCACTTGGTATTGGCGGCTCAAGCTCACATTGCCGGCCTCGTACACGCCACCGATTCCACCAGAGATAATGTTGGGGGTGACGGTCTTGTCGGTGTAGCGCCACGAATCGACCGACGGTACCTCACCGAGCTCATTATTCGAACGCGAGAAGCCACCTTCGATCAGCCAGTTGTTTTTGAGCAGGCCGCTGTAGCGGAATGCCTGCTGATGGCCCCCGTAGTCGAGCTCGCTGAACCCCGCCGTGTCAACGCCCAGCAGCGATGTGGCGCGCTGCGGTCCATTCTTTCCATGAGAGGGGTCGCCGAAAAAGGAAGCGTCGACGCGGTGGCCGCCGCCCAATTGCACCGTGGCCTTTGCCGAATACGAGATCGTCCGGCGATTGCGGTCAACGTCACCGAGACTCGCCAGTGGGAACGTCGGCGGCGCAGCGTACGTCGTGGCTCGCCACGCCGGAGAGATGGCTCCAAAGAAGAAGAGACGATCCTTCAAAATGGGGAATCCACCCTCGACCCCCGCGTCATTTACCGTACTGGCTTCGGTATTCACCGACCCGTTCGCTGCCTGATATTGCTTGAATTCTCCCTGCAACGAATCGGGCTGGGAATAGGCGAACGCCGAGCCTCGAAGCTGATTTGAGCCACTCTTCGTGACGACGTTGACCACCCCGCCGGTCGCCTGGCCGAACTCTGCCTCGTAACCTCCGGTTTTGACCTGAATCTCTTTGATGAAGTCGTATGGTGTGGCGTTCCCGAGCGAGCCGAACGCAGCCGAGTACGATCCCAAACCGCCGAAGCCAGTGTTCGTCACGTTGGCGCCGTCGACGATGTACTGATTATCGAGGCCGGTTGCGCCCGAGATCGACGGGTTGCCAGCACCTGCCGTACCCGAGCTGCTCACGCCGGGCGTCAAGTACAACGTCTGAGCGAACGTCCGACCGACCGGGAAGTTGCGCAGCGTGTCAGTTTCCATGACTGAACCTGTCGTAGTGCTGCGAGTGTTAATGAGTGGCGTCTCGGCGGTCACACTGACCGTCTCGGCCACGCCGCCCACCTGCATGGATATCGGAACCTCGGCAACCTGCCCGAGTCTGACGCTGACAGCCTTCTGCTCGAACGCCTTGAACCCCTGCAGCTCAGCGCGGATGTCGTAGTTCCCGGGCGTCAAGAACGGAATCTGGTAGCGGCCGTCCGCGTCGGTGACTGCAGAGCGGGAACCCTGTGGCCCTGTCGCCGTGACAGTGACCCCAGGTACGGCCAGCTTCTGTTGGTCCAACACGCGGCCCGATATGGAGCCGCCGATTTCCTGGGCCGATGCGATGCCGCTACAGGCAAGCGCGCACGCCGCAAGAAAAGCACCTATACGTGCGTACATGAGTTCTCTCTCCTTAAAAGCTGTTGCTCTCTTGTTACCGGGAATCGCTTACGAAAAACGTGTACCAGCGGCCCCATCGATGGAGGTGCTGTGTTTTCAGTGATTTGTTGCTCAGGACGCCTGCGAATGGGGCGGATAGATCCATGAGGAGCAACTTTACGAACCAAAATCATGGATCACCCGCATTCCGTAATGCAAGCATAACGGTTCGTCACTTCAGGAAGTCAATTGGGACCAGCCCTAATGAGGTACGAGAGCTGGAAGTTTGGGGATAAGGGGACGAAATGCCTGACGGTAAGAGAAATCCCGAACGAAAGGGGTGGTACGTGGCGTCGACACACACAACGTTGACGCCAGACACTAGAGCTGCACTTCGTCCCAGCTATTTTGGCAGGGTGAACGCGACGAGTACATCCGTGGCTACTGTCGCGACATATTGCTTGCCGTCTTTCCCCTGGTAGGTCATTGGGTTTGCGTTGACTTGACCATCGACCCGCGTCGCCCATAGCTCTCTGCCGGTTTTCGAGTCGAAGGCACGCAATCGACGATCGGTGGTTGCGCCAACGAAGACCACGCCTCCCGCCGTCACCGTCGGGCCGGCGCTGCCGCTGTTGCCGGTGAGCTGTTTACCTTCGGGTAGTGCCTCGGTCAATCCAAGCGGAGTTTCCCACGCGATCTCTCCGGTGTTCGCATTGACGGCGACGAGGCGCCCCCACGGTGGACGCTGGCACGGCAGATTCGCCATCGTGCGGCCGGTCTCGTCCTTCAGCGGAGCGCTGAACGTGAAGTACGGACCGGCGCCGTTCACGCTGCCTCGATCGTACGGAATCGTCGATCCCTCGGTGCCGCGTCCGTAATTCTGACCGGGGCGCTTTTCTTCTATCCAACCGACGAGCGACGTATCGTGCGCGTTGACGAACACGTAACCGGTGGTCGGGTCCACGGCTGCACCACCCCAGTTCACGCCGCCAGTTCCACCCGGGAACTGAATAGTGCTCTGTGGCGGCTCACCAGGGACATGGAAACCAAAGGGTGTGAACGCGCCGGCGTTCGCGAATCCTCCGCTTTTGTCCCAGAGCGCCTGGCACTCGGCAACATGCTGCGCCGATGTGTCCTCGGCTCGCACCATATCGCGATCCTTGTTGAAGTCGACCCGTGAAAGGGGGCGCGCTGGCTTGATCGGAAACGGCTGCGTCGGTGAGTACCATTCGCCGGGCACATTGCCTTTGGGAACCGGCCGCTCCTCGACGCCAAAGATCGGTTTGCCCGTGACGCGATCGAGGATGAACATGAAGCCCGTCTTGCCGACCGAAGCGAGTGCGGGGATGCGTCGGCCGTTCTGCATGATGTCCACGAGCGCCGGCGGATTCGGCATGTCCGAGTCCCAGAGATCGTGGTGAACAGTCTGGAAATGCCAGAGATATTTGCCGGTCTCGGCGTTCACCGCAACGATGGAGTTTGCAAAGAGGTTGTTGCCGGGCCGATCGCCGCCCCAGTAATTCCCGGCGGGACCCGCGACGGGCATGTAGAGAATCCCGCGCTCTTCGTCGAGCGTCATGTACCACGCCCACACGTTCACGCCCGATCGGTTGCGCCAGCCGTGATCCAGCCACGTGTCGTGGCCTGGCTCGCCGGGCAGCGGCACTGTATGGAAGTCCCACAGGTGCTTCCCGGTTCTGATGTCGAACGCGCGGGTATCGCCGGGCACGCCGAGCGCGACTTCGCCGGTCGTCGCGCCGAGGATCGCGATGTTCCGGTAAATCGTCGGGACGCCGTTCCATGGCACGCCGATCTCGACGACGCCGTTTCGTCCGAAGCCGGTGGCAGGAGCACCAGTTGATGCGTCGAGCGCGATCAGACGCGCACCCGCCGTCAGCAGAATTCGAGGCGCGAGTCCGCCATCACCGGGCCAGTACGCCACGCCGCGTGCGGTGGTCGCCATGCCCAGCGGCATCAGGTAGCGCCAGACCTCTTTTCCGGTGTGGGCCTCGATTGCCAGCACCTGGTTACCACGCGCAGGCAGATACATCACGCCACCGACGACAATCGGTGTCGCTTCCGGATTGCTGCCGCTCGCATCCGCGTCATCGTTGCTGCCACGCGCCTGACCTGCAGCGGGATTTCCCCCCGCGCCAGCACCGCGCCCCGCCGGCGCCGTTTCAGCAGCAGGTGGCGGTCCTCCGCCGCGTCGTCCAGCCGGCTGGGTCAACCGCACTGACCACGCAGGCGCGAGCTTCGCGACATTGTTCGTGTTGATCTCATTGAGCGGTGAATACCGCGTTCCGGACAGCGTGCGACTGTAGAGCGGCCAGTCGCCTGGAGCAGCTGCGCCGGCTGCCGGCGCGCGCTGTGTGGACTGCGCCGAAACCACGATGGTGACGACGATGAGGACGAGTGGAACGTATAGGAATCGCTTCATGACAGCGGGAGTATATCGTCACCACGCCGGCGTGGATAAGATCCTCCGGTGACCCATCGCATCGCCGTGATCCCGGGCGACGGTATTGGCCCTGAGGTGATCGCTCAGGCTATCAAGGTGATCCACGCGCTCGGCGGTATGGAGCTACATGAGTTGCCGTGGGGTGCCGATCACTATCTGGCAACTGGCCAGACGGTTCCCGCGAATGGCTACGGCCTGTTACGTTCCTTCGACGCGATTCTCATCGGCGCGCTCGGCGATCCGCGGGTGCCGGATAACCGCCACGCACGCGACATCCTGCTCGGTACTCGCTTCGAGCTCGATCTCTACGTCAACTACCGTCCGGTGCGCTTGCTCGATGCGCGTCTATGCCCGCTGAAGGACCGCAACCCACCCGACGTTGATTTCGTCGTGCTTCGTGAAAACACTGAGGGTCTGTACGTCGGTGTCGGCGGTCGCTTCAAAGCGGGCACGGTCGATGAGATCGCCGTGCAGGAAGAAATCAACACGTACAAAGGCGTGCACCGGATCATTCGACATGCGTTCGAGGTCGCGCGCACCCGCACGCGTCGCGCGGTCTGCATGGCGGACAAAAGCAACGCGATGCAAGAAGGGCACGCGTTGTGGCAACGCGTATTTCGCGAGGTGAGCGCCGACTACGCGGACGTCTCCACACGTCACCTCTATATCGACGCGTTGGCGATGATGCTGGTCCAGGATCCCCGCCAGTTCGATGTCATCGTCACGAACAACCTGTTCGGCGACATCATCACGGATATCGGCGGCGCGTTGCAGGGAGGATTGGGAATGGCGGCCTCGGCCAACCTTCACCCCGGACGCACATCGATGTTCGAGCCGGTGCACGGCTCGGCGCCGCCGCTGACCGGGCGCGATGTTGCGAACCCGATTGGGGCGATCCTATCAGTGGCGCTGATGTTCGAGGCGCTGGGCCGTAAAGATGATGCACAGCGGATCGAGCGAGCGGTTGAGTCGGCGGTGCGAGACGATGCCGTGACCGCCGACGTTGGCGGCAAACTGGGGACGGCAGCAGCCGGCGACGCGATACGCGAGCGCCTTGCGTGAGTGATATATTCCTTTGGCTTCACCCACAATTTTCGATGTAGGAGTGTATTGCGATGGCAGCGGACTTTTTTCTGGGTGAGTCACTGGTGGGCGACGGCAACGAAGTCGCTCACATTGACTTGATCATTGGCTCGAAGACGGGACCGGCGGGCGCAGCATTCTGCAACGCGCTGGCGAACAACAAGGACGGGTTCACGACGCTTCTGGCGG
>JBKPNV010000086.1:0-40557 GCA_046732795.1 Acidobacteriota bacterium | reverse complement strand
ACGCTGCCGCCTGATTAGGTGGCAGCAGCCGGACCTCCGTTCCGCGCAGATACCGCTCGTCGTGCAAGCGGTGCATCAGCGCTGAGCCGGCGCCGTTCGCCGCAACAGCCTGTTCGATCACGACGACCTCGGGCTGCGCTTCGCCGATCAGATCGATGGCATAGGAGAAATCGGTCGGCGGAATCGAGATCACCTCACTCGTCTGACCGCCATACGCATTCCATGCCGCGAGAAGCGACTCCGAGCCAATGAACACCGTACGCGGGTACTGCGATGAACTCAGGGGAGCGGATTTCATATGTGTGATTCGACATGACAGTTTCGAGCATGAAGCCTGCCACGAAGGAAGTGCCGGCGAATGCACAGCCATTTCGAGCGGCGCCGTGCAGATGTTGCCGGTCGCACGATGGCGGCTGGGAGAGTCCGACGGGAAAAAGGTCCGGATTGGCTAGAAGTTCTGAGAATCCGTCCGGCTGACGGCCGACACTACCGCCGCGCCTGAAAAGCGTCAGCCTGTTCGTGCGCGTGATAGGACGAGCGCACCAGCGGACCTGATTCGACGTGTACGAAGCCACGATCGAGGGCCGCCTGCTTCAGTACGGCGAACTCGTCGGGATGGTAGTAACGCACCATGCGCGCGTGTTTGACCGAGGGACGGAGGTATTGACCGATGGTGAGGATCGAGACGCCGACCGTTCTCAGATCGTCGAAGACCGAGAGGATCTCATGGAGCTCCTCGCCCATACCGACCATAATCCCGGTCTTGGTGGCGATGTCCGGGCGATAGTACCGCGATCGATCGAGCAGCTCGAGCGATCGTGGATATCGGCCGCCCGATCGCGCCATCCGATAGAGGCGCGGCACGGTTTCGATGTTGTGATTGAGCACGTCGGGCCCGGCGTCGAGCACCGTCCGCAGCGATGACTCGATGCCCTGGAAATCGGGGATCAGCACTTCGATCCGGCAGCCAGGTACGCGCTCGCGCGTCAACCGGATCGTCTCGGCGAAGATCGACGCGCCGCCATCGGCGAGGTCGTCGCGATCGACCGACGTCACCACCGCGTACTGCAGGCCCATGCGCGCCACGGCTTCGGCGACCCGCGCCGGTTCGGCCGTGTCCAGCTCGTTCGGCTTGCCATGCGCCACTGCGCAATAGGCGCAGGCGCGCGTGCAGATGTCGCCAAGGATCATGAACGTCGCCGTGCCGTGATGCCAGCACTCCCCGATATTGGGGCAGTGCGCGTCCTCGCACACCGTGTTGAGCCTGAGGTCTTTCATGATCCCCTTGAGGCGGAGGTAGTTCTCCGATCCCGGGGCGCGGACTTTCAGCCAGGCGGGTTTGGGTTCTCGGGGACTGACAAACTGCAGGGGTGCTTCGACGGACATGTAGGCTCTGGTCTCGTGATTCGGGCTGCCTTTATTTTAGTCGACTTAGAATCGCCAGATGGACAAGCTGGCCATTACGTGGCTCGGACACTCGACGTTCCTGCTGCGCACTCCGGGACGAAAACGCCTTCTGTTCGATCCGTGGCTGGGGAACAACCCGTCGTGTCCTGACGCCCTCAAGAAGCCGCCGCAGGTCGACCTGATTCTTGCGTCACATGGGCACGGCGATCACATCGAAGATCTCGTCGCGTGCGCCCGCGCCAGCGGGGCGCCGGTGGTTGGCGTGTACGAGTTGTGTGACTGGGTCGAGCGAAAGGGCATCCAGAACACCGTACCCATGAACAAGGGCGGCTCGGTGACGATCGCCGATCTGACCGTATCGATGACGACGGCGAGTCACAGCAGCGGATTCATCGAGAGCGGCCAGATGATCTACATGGGCGAGCCGTGCGGCTTCATCGTCCGGTTGGAAGACGATCGGACGATTTACTTCGCAGGCGACACCGATGTCTTTGGCGACATGCGACTCATTGGCGAGATACACCGGCCCGACATCGCGTTTCTTCCGATTGGCGATCGATTCACCATGGGACCCGAAGGCGCAGCGCGTGCCTCCACGATGCTCGGCGTGAAGCAGGTCGTGCCGATGCACTGGGGCACGTTTCCAGTGCTTACCGGGACGCCCGCCGCGCTGAAAACACTCGTGGAACCGGCGGGAGTGCAGGTTCTCGAGCTGCAGCCGGGCGAGACAGCGGAGTAATGCAAGACACCGGGTGTGATTCCTGGCGATCGTGTGAAATCACACCCGGTGTCGTTTCAGAAGAACTTCCTCGAGATATTGAACCCGATATACCAGTCTTCGCTGTCGGTCCCGCCCTGCGCGAGTTGTGCCATCGTCGTCCCGATACCGTTCGAGAAATTGAGCTGGAACACGTGGCCGCCGGCGCGTTTCTCGATACCGAACGACCCATAGGTCACGCCCGGACTGAACCCAACCCGCGGGATGAACTCTCCGACGATATAGACCGTCGGACGAATGCGCAAACGGCCGCCCAGACCGAACAGGAACGTATCGTTATCGTCGGCGAGTTCACTGGGCAGAGCGTTGGAGTTGTTCACCCAGATCGGCTCGAAATAGATCGCTCCGTGGGTTCCCATCTCGCGCGACAGCGTTACTCCCAGCGCGGGCGAGTAACTGGTGCTGGACCCCTCGGGAGTGCTGGCTCCGAAGTTCTCGGTGCCCTCGATTCTGGCGATGACGTCGAGCCCGAACAGGCCGTTTGCGCTCTGCTGCATGGCGCTGTACTGCCCGAAGAACTGGATCGTCCGGTTGCTCGTTCGGTAGATGCCTATCTGCGTCCCTTTCATGAGGCCGAAGCGGTACTCCAGCCCGATCTGCGCGCCGTTGTCGAGAGCAAAGAAATCCGAGAGCAGGTCGCTGAAGTCGCCCTCTCCGAGCGGACGCGCAAAGCGATGGGTCAGGCGGAATACGCCCTTGTGACGGGGCACACGCAGTGTCGTCGGTAAGTTGATAATCGTGAAGTCGGGCTGCGAGAGGTTCAGATCGCGATCCGGGTCGTCCTCCTGCGCGAAAGCGAGCGCCGGGCAGGACAGTGCACACACTGCGACGAGTATGACGAGTCTCGAACAAGTCATCGTTTAGCTCCTAGTTGTTGGGTGCACCAATCTCGATCCATCGCTTGATGACTTGGATCTGACCAGTCTCGAGATAGGGACCGCCTAAGGGCATGCGAGATCCGGCGATGGTCGAGCGCCCTTCGAGCTTGTGAATGAGGTAGCTGTTCTCCGGGTCGCTCGGGATCACGCGGACTGCACCAGCTTTTAACCGGCTGGCGACGTTTACCAGATTGTTGTACGAGACCGCCGGACTCAAGTCGAGCCCACCCCGGTTCAGCGCGGGGTTGTGACAGTTCGTACACGCAGGGCGCCCGGAGGAATCGCTGGAACTGAAGATGTTTTGCTGAATACTGGTGAAGGTCGGTTCAAGGTTCGGCGTCGGTCCCGTCAGGTTCGACAATGATTCATCGCACCCGACAGTTCCGAGTGTCGTGATAATCGCCAGGGTGCAGTGGAGCAAACGTCTACGCATGGTTCTCCTTATCGCGCGGTCAACGTCCGCGCCGCTCGAACTCCTTCGGCATCACTTGGTGGCTTGTGGACCGATACTCCGGAGGAAGTTGACGATGTTCCACATGTCGGTGGCAGTCATCTCGCTGCGATGGCCTTTCATCTCGGAATCGCCACCCACACCGTTGGCGATGATGGTGAAGATCTCGCCATCGCTGGATCCGTATTTCCACTCGCTGTCGGTCAGATCCGCCGGGCTTGGATTCTTCGGCGCGAGCGGGCCGTCACCGTGCCCCATCGGCCCGTGGCACTGCCGGCACGCGCGGTTATACGCTTGGCGGCCGGCGGAGATCGATTTCGGTGTAGGTTGAACGGGATTCTTGACCGCGGCTGCCTTCGGATTGCCGCCCTTCGTCGCCTGAGCGAGGACAGAGACGGTCGTAGACGCGAGCGCAAGGCTCGCGACGACGATCGCGGCGACAACGGTGCGAAAGGTCTTCGATCGGCTATCCATTCAACGTCTCCCATTCAGCTGGCCTGATCCAGCCATCCTTGACGCTCCGAGCATGCCGGCGGTGGACGCGGCAGTGGCCGCGCCCAACAGGACGCGCCGCCGAGCCGGACTGCGTCCGCCTGTCGGAGAACACGTCGCCTGGTCCAGCCCGGGCGTGCAAAGGTGAGCAAGGCCGATGCCCGACCGCGGACGTTCATATCAGGCCGGAAACGCGTCGTGGTGGCGGTATACCGACGGAGAATCCAACCGCGTGATCCAAAAAGCCGAAGCAATTCGGCGAAAGTGGAGGCTTGAACCGCCGAGTTATACTCTGTGGTTGCTGACGGAGCGTGACTGGCCGTCACAGGAGAAGTACTGCGTGGCGTATATCATCTGCGAACCATGTGTAGGCACGAAGGACAGCGCCTGTGTCGATGTGTGCCCCGTGGACTGCATCCATCCACGGAAGGATGAACCCCAGTTTCAGTCTGCGGAAATGCTGTATATTCACCCCGACGAATGCATCGATTGCGGTGCCTGCGTCCCCGCGTGCCCCGTCGAGGCGATCTTTGCGCTCGATGAAACCCCGGAGAAGTGGAAGAACTTCATTCCGGTTAACGCCGCCTTCTATCAGAGGTCGTAACCTACAACGCGTTCTGTCTCAGTGGGGGCACGGGACCCCAGTTCGAGGCCAAGGGTGGGACCCATGCGGATGTCTCGTCGGCTTGTGAGAACCGTTCAGGTTACAGTCTGCGCGGCAACTCTCCTCGTTGGATGCTCCATCGCGTTGAAGGCTGATCTTGGCGGCGACGCCGATCTTCAGCTGCAGCTCGCCACGCTGCTCTACGACGAGACACGATACCAGGAAGCGCTGGTTGCCTTCACCGCGGCAAGCAGGGCTGAGGATCCGCAAGTGGCGCTGTCCGCGCGCAAGGGGACCGTACGCACGGCGCTCAAGGTCGCGGAATTCATTCGTGCCCGCCAGGAAGCCGATGAGTTGTTGAAGATCGCCGGTGTCGATCCAGAAGCACGGACGCTTCACGCCGACGCGATGTGGTCGTCGGGTCTCTTCGACGAAGCCGAGCGTGAGTATCGCGCCAGTGTGGAAGCGACGCCCGGTTCGGCGCGCGCGCGTTTTGGTCTCGCGCGGTCGCTGGCGGCGACGAGCAAGCTCGAAGACGCGCTCGATGCGGCATTGACTGCATCGGCTGCCGCTCCGCGCGACGGCGAGATTCACGCGCTGGTCGGTGACATCTACGAACGCCTGCACCGGTTCGCTCAGGCGGCGAATGCCTATCGCAACTACATCAACCTCCTGCCCAACAAGGATCGCAGCGACAAGGCAGCCTGGGCGCGCGCGCAGGTCGAGTTCCTCGACTCGTTTGGCGATGTCGCTCCCGTCGACATCGATCCTGAAGATCTGGAGACGCTGCACACATTGCCGTTCCGGCTTCAGGCAGACAAGATCATCGTGCAGGCGCGCGTGAATGGTGGCCGGCCGCAGGACTTCATTCTCGACACCGGCTCGGAAGAAACAGTCCTGTCACGTGAAACGGCGTCGCGCGAACGAATTCGCCCGGTCACCTATACGCTGAGCGCAGGAGTAGGCGAAGTCGGTCTGCGCGGACTTCAGCTCGCGATAGTCAAGTCGCTGGATTTCGGGACGCTGCAGGTCCGCAATCTCCCGGTCCTCATCAAGAACCCCGCCCTGCGCGGCATCCCGAAGCGCGAGGGCGAATCGTTCTCGCCGTTGTCCATCGGCATGTCGATGCGGATCGACTACAAGGAGAAGCTGCTCACGATCGGCCGCAAGCTTCCACCGGTCAAGGCGGACGTCAGCCTGCCGATGCGAATTCATCGCCTCGCCCTGGTACGCGGCCTTCTCAACTCGACGCACCCGGCCTACTTCGTCGTCGACACCGGCGGCGAGGTGATTTCGATCAGCGCGGAGACGGCCAGCGTCCTTCCCGCCTCGCCGTTCCGGCGTATCCCCTTGCGCGTGTGGGGTACATCCGGCTGGGACCGTGAGGCGTTCCTGATGCCAGGACAGAATCTCGACTTCGATGAGATCGAGTACCGAAACTTTCCGCTCGTGGTCTTGAACCTGCGCGCGCCCAGCATCCTCCTCGGCTTCCAGCTTGGTGGCATCGTCGGCCACAAGTTCCTCGCGCCGTTCCGCGTGACGATGGACATGGAGCGCAGCGAGCTGCTTCTGGAACGGTTCTGACGCATTCCCTCTTCGCCTCCCGCTCGTCGGGAGTTGGATTGTGGGAGTTGGGAGTTGAGGCAGATGCTCCCTCGCGTGGCAAGTGTTTTCATGGCGTGCAGCACAGCAGTGGCATTGCTGTCCGCGCAGTCGCCGACGGACCTGGCCGGACAGCTCGCGCGAGCCGCGGCTCTCTACGACGACGGCAAGTACTCCGACGCACTGAAGTCGTTCGTCGCCGCCTCGCAATCACCGGAGGCGTCGACTGCGCTCGCGGCACGGAAAGGCACAGTGCTCGCGGCGCTTCGCGTGGGAGAGTTCACGCTCGCGCGTCGAGCCGCGTCGATCCTGTCGACACACGAGGCCGACGCCGAGGCGCTGACGCTGTCGGGCGATGCGCTGTGGGCCGCCGGGTTCTTCGATGAAGCCGACCACGAGTACGCGCGAGCAGTGGCTGTCGATCCGCGATCGGGACGCGCTCGCTACGGCATTGCGAGGTCGCTCAGTTCCCGATCGCGCCTGAGGGAGGCGCTCGGCGAAGTCGAGCGGGGACTCGAGTCGTCACCTGGCGATTCGGATCTGCACGCCGTGCGCGGAACAGTCCTCGAGCGTCTGAATCGCTTCGAGGATGCTGCGGGCGCGTACGAGGAGTCCGCCAATCTGTTGCCCAGGCGCGAGTCCGCCGCGATCACGATCGCCCGCAACCGCGCGACACTTCTGCGCAGTTTCGCCAGGCGGCCGCCGCTCGATGTCAGCGAGGAAGATGCCAATTCCACGCACACCCTGCCGTTCAAGCTGGTCAACAACAAGATCGTCGTGCTCGGCCGGCTCAATAGTATGCAGGTCGAGTGGGTGCTCGATACCGGTGCCGAGCGAACCGGCATTTCACCAGAGACGGCGAGCGCGGCTGCGATTCGTACAGTCACGTCGACGCTGACGGCGGGTGTCGGCCAGCCTGGTGTCCGCCGGATACGCCTCGGGCGCGCAGATACGGTTGAACTCGGGTCGTTGAAGGTTCACAACGTCCCGGTTGCCATACGAGCGCCGACCATTGGCGGTGCCGCTCGCTGGCAGGGGCAGAGTCTGTCGCCGATTGCTCTGGGGTTTTCGGTCAGCGTCGATTACACGCGAAAACGAGTCGTGCTCGCGCGGGCGCTGCCGCCGTCGCCGGCGGCAGGTGTCACGCTGCCGATGAGGGTCCAGCCATTGCCGCTGATTCGAGGCACGCTCAACTCGACGCATCCGGCGTACTTCGTCGTCGATACTGGTGGGGAAGTCATCTCAATCGGCGCCGACACCGCGGATCTGCTTGGGATGGACTCCGCGCGCCATATACCCCTGCGTGTTCTCGGCATGTCCGGACTAGACGAGGACGCATTCCTGCTCCCGGGTGTGGATCTCGACTTCCAGGGCGTCAGCCTTCGTCGCGTTGGCCTTGCCGTCCTCAACCTGCGGGCGCCGAGCGTGCTCCTGGGTTACCAGGTCGGCGGCATCGTCGGGCACAACTTCCTGAGCCGCTATCGTGTGTCGATTGATGTGGCGAGGAGCGAGGTGAGGCTGGAGTAGGAGCCCCGGGAATGATTTTCCACGTCGTTGAAGCGGAAAATCACCCCCGGGGTCTTATTTTAGAAATCGTACCCAATCCAGACTGAGAACTTGACCTTGCGGAACTCGTCGCTTCCGCCGTAGGGGCGGAAGAGGGCGTCCTCCCAGTCCCGGTTGAAGAGCGTCTTCCACGCCCAGTCGAAGTGAATCGGGAATCCGAGTGCGAAGGTCTCCAGCCCGACGCCGTACGATGCGCGCGCGTCGACAAGGCGCAAGCCATCGATGACGACGGGCGTTCCGTATACGGGGGCCTGCTGTCCGAGCCCGGTTTGTATGAAGCCGTTGATCGGCGTGTAGACCTCGGTGCTGTTGGTCCACCACTTGAACTGCTGGCCCTCGAAGTGCCCGCCTCCCATGTTGGCGAAGAACACGCCGCGGATTCCGCCGAGGACCCCGATCGGCGTCAGCATGGCTTCGATGAGCGGAAAGCGCAGTTCCGCATTGAAGAACGCGGTCTGGTCGCCGACGAACTGCAGATACTCGTAGCCGCGCATCTCGGAGTTGCCGCCGAAGTACATGAAGTCCGGAGCGTCACCCCAGCTCTTGAAGCCGCGTGCGCGTAACGCCAGCAGGCCCGAAGCGCCGAGTCGAACGTAGTAGCGCGCATCGAGATCCGCCGTCTGCCGCGAAAGTGAGCCGGCGATTTTTGGCGCAATCTCGTATCCGGCCCGCACCGTGCTCCCCGATAGGGGACCGAACTCGCGGAAGATCGTCGTTTCCTGGACAAAATTCACACCTAAAGGAACGAACGTGCCCGAGCGAAACAGTTGACGCCCGTAGTTGTCCTGCTGGTAGCCTTCTGAATACTGCTGCAAGGCGGGGTCGTTGAAGTTCTCGGTGTACTGCTGGAAGCTGCCAGTGAGCTCCAATCTCCGGTAGCGATTGAGCGGCCAGATACCGAATGCCGTCGCTCCCCGGATCGTTCGAGTCGCGATCGACAGGTCGCGATCGATGATGCCCGAGAACGCCGGGTCATAGAACACGCCCTCGAGGTTGCCGTAGAAGAACTGCGTCTGCGAATATCCCTGCAGCGCGTAGTTGAATCGGTGCGCGAGGTTCAAATACGAGAGCGACAGCGTGCGGTACTGCGAAATCGACGCCGCAAACAGGCTGAACTGCTGGTCGCCCAACACATCGCTGAACGTCACTGCCGTTCCGCCGAAGACGTCGCCGCTGCTGGTCACGCCGACGTTCACGGGCGGGCGGCCGTCCATGAACATCTTTTCGAATTTCCCCTTCTTCGCCTTCTTGTCTGCGACCAGCGTGTGCGAGAGCGGTGCCTGAAAGTCGATGATTGGCCCGGGCGCGCCGAAATCGGACGATGCCGCAGTAACGATCGGATCCCGCCGGTCGAGCGCATGCAGTTCGTAATCGCCCTTGTAATAGGTGACGACGCCGATACGCGGGGGGGCGTTTCCGTCTTTGAGCACGGCGGTATACAGGTTGCCGCTCACGGCGTCGGTGTACTGGCGAAGCTCGCCGTTCTTCAGATTCAGTGTCCAGACGTTATAGATCTGCCCGTTGCGCGCAACGTCCGGGTCGATCGGCTGCGCGGGATCGGTTGCGGTCGACGGAAACACGAGCGTATCCGCATCCAGGAACTGCGCCGCGGCATCGTCATGAGTACCGAACGTGAGCTGAGTCTTTTGCCCCGTCGCGATGTCGACTCTGAACAGCTTCTCGTTGCCGCTGACACGCGCGTTGTAGACGATCGATTGGCCATCCGGCGCCCACGTCGGCGCGGAATCGGCGAATGCATCCTTGGTGACGTTGGTGATCTGCTCGGTCTGCAGATCGATCACGAAGATGTCACCGGTGCCGTTCTGCAGCGCGGCGAATGCGATCTTGCGTCCGTCCGGTGAGAAATCGGGTGACTCCGGGTCGTCGACGGTGCGCATCGAGATGCGACGCTCGATATTTCGCGTGAGGACGTTCTGCAGAATCAACGAGCGCCATTTCTCCGCGCGCGCGAAGTAGGCGAGGCGGTCGCCGGTCGAAGACCATGAGAACCAGGGAACCGTCACCCATCGGCCGCCCGGTGTCACGATGAACTCGAAACCGAGATCCTGATCGAACCCCTTTGTCAGGTTTCGGACGACGCTGCCGTCGTGCGCGGACACGAGAAGGATATCGCCCTCACGATCCCGAGCGTTGCCGGAGAAGACGGCAAGCAGGTCGCCCGACGGGGACGGCTCCACGGTGTAGCCGCCGCGGAACGGCGTCTTCTCCTTGTTGGGAAGAAGGTTCCGACCGTAATCGGCAGGGCGCTCCTTGTCCCTGAATGGCTTGAAGCGATCCTTGAGGTACTTCTCGAACTCCGTATCGAACTCGTCGGCCGTGATCTTGAACGCCTCTTCGTAGGCATCTTCTCCGCCGCCGATGACCGACTTGCGCAACGAGAAGAGATACTGCCGCAGCCCTTCCTTGCCCCACTTCGATTCGATGAACTCGAAGATGGCGTGCCCGAGGTTGTAGATCATTCGCGCGCCGCCGACGTCGCTGTATCCCTCCAGCTTGCTCATCTTCGGCACGATATCGGCGACGGCCGCATCACGCACGGCCATGAGGTCGAGCGGACGCCATGCCCCCGTCATGTAGTCGGCAAGCCCCTCATGGACCCACAGCGGCGTGCTTCTGCGAACGAGCGTTGCCGGGATGATGTCGTAGTCGAACTGATGCGTGAGCTCGTGCAGAATCAGCCGGTACAGCAAATCCGGCGGCTCGTCCATCGGCATGACGATACGCTGGCGGATCGGCTCGGCGAATGCGCCGACGCCCTCGGATGCGGCGCCCGGAATCACGTTCTGTTGCTGAAATTCGCTGCTGGTTTGGAACAGGATGAGCGGAACCTTGTGCGCGAGGTCGTGTTTGAGCTCGGAGCTGACCTGCTGATAGGCGCTTTCGGCATAACCGGCCATGCGCTCGAGGTGCGGCTCGATCTCCGGGTAGTAGTACATGATGAAGTGGTCCGTCTCGTAGCGGTACCACTCGAACTTGTCGTAGCGGATCTGGTTCTTCCCGTAATAGGGAATATAGGGGGTCTGGGCCGCGACCGGCACCGCGAAGGCCAGCAGGGTCATCACCCGGAGCAGAATGCCGCACGGAGTGCGGTTGCTCATGTCAGTTCTCCTTGCAGGGGTTCCGCCCTGCCCGTTCGGCACGCTTGACCGGGTTGCGCGGCGAGTTGCGATCTTACCGCCGACCTACAGAGCCTCGCAATCCGACGTAAGTACCCCCGCGCGAGCAAAGGATGTGCCTAGAGTTTCGCAGAAAAACGCAATGAGAAAGGTACGAGCGCGCGTTGTTTCACGGCGACATGTCCTCTCTCTCCGTCCTCGGCAGGTATACTTCGAGAGGGGCCACGGGCGACAGGCGACGGAGAGTTCCTGGGTCCCGTCGTCCGGTGCGGATAGCCCGAGCGCAGGAATTTTCCAGACGCGCCCCGGGTTTGATCCAGTGGGTCTCGGTATCGCCGATGTTCCGACGTCGCCAGCCTGCAGACGCTGACACGTTCGGCGCGGAGATTCTGCGTTACCTCGAGCCGCTTTACGCGACGGCGCTGAGGCTGACCCGGAACCGGGCCGATGCCGAGGACCTGGTGCAGGACACGGTCGTGAAAGCGCTGCGCTTCTCGGATCGATTCGAGCGCGGCACGAATTTGAGGGCCTGGTTATCGACGATCCTGCACAACACGTGGCGCAATCGGCTTCGCGACGCGGGGCGTGAGGCGGCGGCAATCGAGGTGGACAGTTCGCGACTCGAAGAGGCCGAAGCGACGGCAGACGATTCTCAGCGGGCCGAGACGCCTGAACAGCTGTTGCTTCGCAATACGCTCGACGCCGATCTCCGGGCCGCCCTCGATGAGTTGCCGGATATTTTTCGCCAGGCTGTCTGGTTGCGCGATGTCGAAGAGTTCTCGTATGCGGAAATCGCCAGGATGCTGGATGTGCCGATGGGAACCGTGATGTCTCGCATCTCTCGAGGCCGCCGTCTGCTGCTCGACCAGCTCCGAAAGACGAAAGCAACTGCATGAGCGAGTGTCGCCAGACGATCGATTCACTTCCGGCATTCGCCGACGACCTGCTCACGCCGGAGGAGCGGCGGGCGATAGAGCGGCACCTGGCGGCGTGTCCCCCCTGCCGCCGATTGGCCGACGATGAACGAAGCGGCCGGCAGGTGCTGCGTCATGCGGCGTCGGCACTCCGCGTCGAGCCGCTGCCTCCCGGGCTTCAAGGACGATGCGAGGCGCTCGTGCAGGCGAGGCAGGGCTCGCGGGGCGCTCTCAGCGATGTCAGACCGTGGTGGCGTGTCCGGCTCGTTCCAATGTTACTGGCCGTCGTCGTCATGATCTTTACTGCCTCGGCGTTCTTTTCGCTCGCGACGCGTCGCTCCGACGCGCTGCTCGCCGCCCAACTCGCTGCCGATCATTCCAAATGCTTCAAGCTGTTTGCTCCTGCTGCCGGGGTGACCGCGGATCCGCAAAGTATCGAGCATGTACTGGCCGAGCAGTACGGCAGGAACGTACACGTTCCCCCTTCATCGACTGAAGACGACATCCAGCTGGTTGGCGCACGGCGATGCTTGTACGGTGATGGACTGGTGCCTCACGTGATGTACCGCGTGCACGGGCAGGACGTCTCGCTCTTTGTTCTTCCCGGCACGGAACGAAAAGCCGACGATCTGGTCACGCTGGGTCATCGCTCGCAAATCTGGTCCCGGGATGGGACGACGTTCGTCCTTGTCACGCCGGCAGACACTGGCGACCTGGCGGGCGCGTCCCGATACGTGATGCGAGAAGCGCGGTAAGTTAATAGAGGAGCCGACACAACATGCAGGACGACATGAATCCGGTCGAACCCGATCAAGCCGACGGCGAACCGCTGCCGACAGAAGAGTCGACGCCGGAACGCGAGGGGCCGCGGTCACGCAAGGCCGTGTGGCTGGCGATGGGCGCTGTCGCGCTCGCGCTGGGACTGATCTGGGTGGCTCCCGGGATCGAGCCGCATGATGAGACAGCAACCGGCGCGCAGGCCGACTTCCCAGGTGAGCCTGAGGATGTCCAGGCGGCAGGCAAGGCGGCCAATCTCGATTTCACGCTCAAGGACATGCACGGCGTCGATGTGCAGCTGGCCTCGTTCAAGGGCAAGGTCATTCTCCTGAATTTCTGGGCAACGTGGTGCGGTCCATGTCGCGCAGAAATCCCGTCGCTCGTCGAGCTGCAGGAGCAGTACAAAGACGACCTCGTGGTGCTCGGATTGTCAGTGGATGACACGGCTGAAAAGCTGCTGCCGTATGCGGCCGAGTTCAAGATGAACTACCCAGTACTCGTGGGCAACGGACGCGAGGATGTGCAGGAAGCCTTCGGCCCGCTCTTCGGCATCCCGGTCTCGGTGATCATTGGACGTGATGGCGTCATCGCGAAGAAACACTCGGGAATTGCGACGAAGGAACAAATCGAGCGGGAGATCAAGACACTGCTGTAGTATGATCCGGACATGTTGAAAGGCTTCACGCACGCCCGACTCGCCTGCGGCTGCCGTCTTGCGTTTCGCGAAGGTGTCGAAGGGAGTCCTGTAACCGTCGTCATCGACGAAAAGGCCCCCGGGTGCGTGATCTCGCTGCACGTTCAGCAGCTTCCGATCTACGACTTCCGCGAAGCGTTGCGCCCCCCGACCCGGTTTCTTCCGATCGAAGAAGAAGAGTTCGAGGAAGAAGGTTGATCAAGGTCAAAGGGCAAAGGTCAAAAGTCAGGTTCCAGGTACGGCCGCTCGGTTGGGCGGCCGTTTTCATTTGTGAACCCTACGGGAATTGGACCTTCAAGTCAGCGACAAGCGGCAAGTGGTCCGACGCCATCAAAGAGAGCCGCGTGCGTGGCAGTTCCACCTTCACCACCTCCACCTCGCCTTCGTAGTAGATGTGATCGAGATGTAATACGGGAAACACGCCCGGATACGTACGGCGTCGCCGGAGGTGCGCCCGCAAATCGATGCTTTGCAGTTGCTCGTTGAGCGTGGACGTGGCCAGCCCCTTCATCCACTCGTTGAAATCGCCGAGCACCACTTTCGGACTGCCCACGCGACGATCGTGCACGATGGCTTTGAGTCGTCCCGCCTGATACCGCCGTTCGAGGAAGGCGGTCCCGAGATGAACGTTGTAGAGGTGCAGGTGATCATCGCCGAATGCGACGTCGACCCGCTGGCACCCGCGCGGCTCGCACGTCTTCCACGACAGGTCGTAGTGGGTGTGGTGGACGATCGGGTGCCGGCTGAGAACCACGTTGCCGAAGAGGCTGCCGCGCAGATGCCGGGTCGGTGCCATCACCCAGCCCATACCCAGCAGTGCCCCGAGCTCCTCGGCATGACCCGGTGCATGGGGACTGGCGCCGATGACCTCCTGGAGCGCGATGAGATCGGGATCGATGCCGCGAATGACGTCCGCGATACGTGAGGGCAGCGTCCGTCCGTCGAGACCCCGGCAGCGATGGATGTTGTAGGTGGCGATGCGGATCGTCCGCTTGTGTGACTCGCTCATTGGATAAGAGCAATGTAATGCAGAATCCAGAATGCTGAATTTACGAGGGAATCCGGCGTTTTGAATTCTGCGTTCCGCATTGCGTAAGATCAGCTCATGGCGAAGCTCAAAAGCGAGATCGAAGTGGCATGCCCCTGCTGCGACGCCGTCCTCGTGATCGACACGAACCTTCGTCGCGTGGTGAGTCACAGCGTCCCTGAACGTGGCGACAAGCCCGAGCTGAACGATGCCAGACGCATCCTGGAAGCGGAAGCAGCCCGACGCGAGTCGCTCTTCGAACAGTCAATCGAAGCCGAAAAGACGCGCGACGATGCCCTGACGCGGAGATTCGAGGAAGCGTTGAACAAGGCCAGGCACGAGCCCGTGACGCGGCCGATGAGAGACTTCGATTTGGATTAAGCGAACTCTAACCCCGTCGCGCGAACTCCTGCGGCAATGGGGTCCATCGCTCGCGACCCTTGTAGTACTTCCACGGTTTGTAGCCGTGCGCCTCGCGAAACGCGCGATAGCGCCGCCGCATCGCGTCGGCCTTCCGATCGGATGTTGCGATGCGCCGATGCGGCCAGTCGAGCAGCATCTGCTCGACCTTCCACACGTTCTTCGTCGCGAGCCGCCAGTCGTACGAGCCCATGACGCGGAGATCGACGACGGCGTAGGCTTTGATGCGACCGGTGAAGTCGATATACGACTCGACGTAGCTGAGCGCGAGCGCGCGCGGCGTGGCGAACAGCGGCCGCCGCCCGTGAAGACCGGGATCACGCGAGCGTGCCACCGACCCCCAGCCCGTCGTGGTTCGATAGACGAAGATGACGTGATCGAGCAGGTCGATCGATTCGAAACTGAGCACGAGCGGTGGATAACCATGCTGCTCGAGCACCACCGCCGCAGACAGGGCAGCTTCGAGGCAATGCGCCGTTCCGCTGCTGACGACTCCGCGAAAGCTGCGCAGCGTCTCCCCGCCGGCTTCGGTGTTGTAGGGCAGTGCGTTCAGCCAGGCCTGAACCGCGTCCGGCGTCTGCAGGCGCGCGACGAGCCGACGCTCCTTCGGCGTGAGCGCCAGCACCGGAGGCTCGACCGGATCAGTGCGTGGGAGCGGGCGCGGCGGCGAGGTCGGCAACGAGTTCGGCCGGCGTCCATGAATTGCCGCTGTGCACAGTGACCAGACGGCCTTCAGGATCGATGACGGCGGTGCGAAGGTTGTGCGTGATGTTGATGGCGTCCTGCGGGTCGTGTTCAACGTACAACCCGAACTGAGTTGCGAATCGATTCACTTCTGCGGGTTCACCAGTCAGGAACGTCCACACGGCTGGATCGGCTTCGCGACGGCGCGCGTACGCCTTCAGGATCGCCGGCCGATCGAATTCAGGATCGAGCGTCACTGTCAATAATCGTACGTCGGCGAGTGCTGGCGTGCTCTTGATCGTGTTCTGAATCGCGGCGAAGTGCTTGTCCATGAGTGGACAGAAATCTGGCAGCGGACAGCGCGTGTAGATGAAGGTCACCGCCAGTCTGTGACCTTTGAAGTTCGCGAACTGGCGCGGCGTGTTGTCCTGATCGACCAGAGCGGCATCCTTCACGGCTTGTCCGGGCTCGAGGATATCTGGTGGGGGCGCCGGCGCTGCTTCCGCGAGCTCGGCATGGCCGGTTGTCGTCAACGTCGAGAGATAGGCCTGCGTCTCTCCAACCACGAGCGTTGCGGTCACCAAATCGCCCGGCTTCTTTCCAGCCATCAACGCGTCGTCTTTGACGGTAAACGGCATCGTCATGCCCGGCATGAAGCCTTTGATGTCCTGATGTTTGATCACGACTTCATGGCGCTCGGGCCGCACGGCGAGAATCTGACCTTGCAGTTCGAATTGACGCGTGTTGGCGTCAGGGGGCCGTCCGCACCCGCTGAGGGCGATCGACGCCACAAAAAAAACCGGCAACATGCGCATCACGTCCACTCTAACAATTTTCAATTGAAAATGAACGCGAGCCCAGCGTTGCACACTGGCGTGATAATAGGGCGCCATGCTCGCAGCTCTTGAACTCAAGAACGTCCGCAAGACATTCGGAGCGACGGTCGCGGTCGAGGGCATGGATCTGGTCGTGCCGCGCGGCGCGCTCTATGGCGTGATTGGACCGAACGGCGCGGGAAAGACGACATGCATTCGCATGATCATGTCGATCCTGTTCCCGGACTCCGGCGAGGTCTCGGTCCTCGGCCGTCGCTCGGCGCTGGAGGCGAAGGATCGCATCGGCTATCTCCCGGAAGAGCGCGGCGTCTACCGCAAGATGAAGGTCGGCGCTTTCCTGATCTACATGGCGGAGTTGAAAGGGGTGCCCGCTGAGGATGCGTCGGCCCGTGTGCCGCGGCTGCTGCAGGATGTCGGACTGCCGGGGGTCGAAAGCAAGCGCTGCGAAGACTTGTCGAAAGGCATGTTGCAGCGCGTGCAGTTTCTGGCCGCGGTGATCCATCAGCCCGACCTGCTCATTCTCGATGAGCCGTTCAGCGGCCAGGATCCGGTCAGTGTCCGCATTCTTCGCGAGCACGTGCTCAAAGAACATCGCCGTGGGGCGACCGTGCTGCTCTCGACGCATGTCATGGCACACGCCGAGGAGATGTGCCAGCACGTCGTGATGATTCACCAGGGCCGGAAGGTACTCGATGAAGCGATGGCGGGGCTCAGGCGTCGATTCGATCCACGAACCATTCATTTCGAGCCAATCGATCCGCATGCCAATATGTCGAGTCTGAGCGCAGTCGGCGGCGTCGAGCGAGTCGAGACACTCGACGGCGGTTATCGGATCACGCTCATACCGGGCACAGATCCAGCCGGCATGATGTCGCGGCTGGCGTCGGCAGTGGCCCCCGCACGCATCGAATTGGCGCGCCTCACGCTCGAGGATGTGTTCGTGCGGATCGTGGCGGAAGGATCGCACAGCACAGCTGCGTCGGATGCGTTGCGCGCCAGCCTGACCGCGGGAGCCGAGGGAGTATTAACGTGAAGCCGAGCCTGCGACGAATAGGGCTCGTTGCCCGTCGAGAGTTCATGGCCGCCGTCATGAACAAGGGGTTCATCATCGGCCTGCTGCTCATGCCGGCCATCATCGCACTCGTGATCGCAGTGTTTCCGCGCGTCGTGAACCGGAACGTGCCTGCGGTTCGCGGCGAAGTCGCTGTCGTCGACCCGACCGGCCAGGTCGCAGGTGCGCTGCGCACGGCGCTGACCGCTGAAGCCATCACGGCACGCCGCCGCGAAAGCGCCATGCGGGCACTCCAGAACGCGCCAACGGTGGTCCGCGATGCGGCCACCAGTCCCGCCGCGATTGAGCGCGCGGTCGGTGCGGCACCCCAACTGACCATTCTCGATCGACCGGCGGGCGCCGATCTCCAGCGTGAGAAGCAGTGGCTGACAGAACGAGTGGCCGCCGGCGGCCTCCGCCACCTCGCCCTCGTCGTCGTTCACCCCGACGCGGTTGTGGCCTCGGGCCGCACGGAGTTCGGCTCGTACGATTTGTTCATTCCCGCGAATATCGACGACCGCCTGGAGACCGAGCTCTACGAGGCCATCAGGGAGTCGCTCGTCGCTGCGCGGATTCGTTCTCACAACCTCAATCGGGAAGAAGTGGAAGCGGTGATGCGAGTGCGTCGTGCGGCGTCGGTAACTGTGGCTGCCGGTGCGGAGCGGCAGACCAATATCGCATTCAATCGCATGCTGCCGTTCGTGTTCGCGGGTCTGCTCGTCTTCGGCGTGATGATTGGCGGCCAGACGCTGCTGACGCAAACCGTGGAAGAGAAGTCGAATCGCGTGATCGAGGTCCTGCTGTCGGCCGTGTCACCGATCGAACTGATGGCGGGAAAGATTCTCGGGCAGATGGCCGTCAGCATGCTCGTGCTCGCGATCTACATCGGCATCGGGCTCGTCACCTTGATGTCATTTGCGATGATTGGCCTGCTCGATCCGCTGCTCATCGTCTACCTGGTCGTGTTCTTTCTGATTGCCTACCTGCTGTTTGCAGCTGTCTTCAGCGCCGTGGGCGCCGCCGTCAACGAGATGCGGGAAGCGCAGTCGCTGATGACGCCGGTGATGCTGCTGCTCATGGCGCCATGGATGTTCGCGACCGTCATCGGGCGGGAGCCGAATTCCGCATTCGCGGTCGCGCTCAGCTTCATTCCTCCGGTCAACACGTTCGCGATGATGATTCGACTGGGATCAGCGACGCCGCCCCCGACGTGGCAGGTGCTCCTGACGATGATCGTCGGCCTCGCTGCGGCGTGCGCCGTGACCTGGTTCGCCGCCAAGGTCTTCAAGGTGGGCCTCTTGATGCACGGTAAGGCGCCAGACATGGCGACGCTGATGCGGTGGGCGAGGCAGGCGTAACCGATACGAACGCGTCACTCCCAACGACGGTCGCTCGCCCAACTGCACCTACCAAAGCGGGGAGCATTCATCGTCGGGAGTCTGGGAGTTTGGAGTTTGGGAGCTGGGAGTTGGGAGTTGGGAGTTAAAGATTGGCAATCTGGGTTGGAACGTCTGGTTACAACTACCCCGAGTGGAAGGGGAGCTTTTATCCCGAGACATTGCCGACCGCGAAGATGCTGCCGTATTACGCGGAGCGCTTTCCGACCGTCGAGATCAATTACACGTTTTATCGGGCGCCGAACGAAAAGATTCTTGCGGGATGGAGCAGCGCAACGCCCGAGCGCTACAAGTTGACGCTGAAGGCGCCGAAGCGCATTACGCACGACAGCCGTCTACGTGATTGCGGTGATCGCGTCCGCCAATTCCTCGAGACTGCGGCCACACTCGGTCCCAAACTCGGGGCGCTCCTTTTTCAGCTCCCACCCAACCTGAAAAAGGACCTCGCGTTGTTCGATGCATTCCTCGAAACGCTGCCGCCGCGTGTGTGCGCCGCGTTCGAATTCCGCCACGTGTCGTGGCTCGATGACGAGGTGTACGCGCGGTTACGGGCCAGAAATCTTGCCCTGTGTGTGGCCGACAGCGAGAAACTGTCGACCCCGGTCGAGATCACCGCCGATTATGCCTACTTCCGGCTGCGTGATGAGGGGTATGTCGCCGACGACATCGCGCGCTGGGCGCAGACGATCACGGAGGCGACCTCGAGCTGCGGTGAGGTTTTCGTCTACTTCAAGCACGAAGAGGAAGGGAAGGGGCCGGAGTTTGCACGGATGCTGATGGACCATCTGCGTGAGCCGTGACGAACCGCACCACTTCCGCCTCCGCCCAGTAGCCGTCGTACTCTCCCGTCGAACGCTCGACGAAGGCGCAGTGGCCCCCGTAGCGGGTGACGATTGTGGTGACGAGTGGATTACCCGTGACGGCCGGGTGCTGGAAGGGTGCAACCGGGACAAAGGGGTCGTCTTCGGCTGTCAGAATCAGTGCAGGTACGCGAATGCGATCGACAACTCTCATCGCGCTGGCGCGGTGATAGTAATCAGCGGCATCGTGAAACCCGTGATGGGGCGCCGTGTACGCTTCGTCAAACTGACGAACCGTCCAGATTCGCCGTAACGGTTCGAGCGCGAACACGCCCGGGACGACCGCTGCCTTGCGACGCATCCGGGCCTTGAGTCGGCGCACGAAGTTCCACTGGTAAGCCAGGTTCGAGCGGCGCTCCAACGCATCGACGCACACCGCCAGGTCCATGGTGGGCGACACCGCGCAGATCGCCTTCAGTTCACGCGGCGCCTGATCGCCGAGGTCGCCGGCCAGCTTGAGCGTCAGATTGCCGCCCAGCGAGTAGCCAGCAACCGCGAGGGCGCGAATCCCGTCGCGGGCGATCAACTCGCGCAAGACGACCAGCGGGTCGTTGGTCAACCCCGAATGATACAGGCCGCGCGAGAGGTGCTCGGTATCCCCGCAGTTGCGCTGGTTCAGTCGCACGACGTTCCAGCCGCGCGCCCATGCCTTGTCCGCCATGCCTCCCATGTAATGGGCGAGGCTCGAGCCCTCGAGCCCATGCAGTAACAGGAGGGTGGGGTGTTCGTGCGGACGAGTGTGCCAATGGCAGTGCGCGCGCACGCGGGCATCGGGCGCGACGTCGAAGTGGCGTTCCACCGGTTCAGGCAGTCGCGGAAATGTTCGCGGCCTGGCCCAGGCATAGAGCGTCTGGATGTGGCCCCCGGTGAACCGGGGCCGGAACTCGGACTGCGTAAAGGTCACTCGGATGTGCTGTGACGGCAGTGAAGTAAGCTTATCATCACGAGGATGCCCGATACCGTCGATGCCTTCCTGCTCCAGCACATCACCACCCGGCTGGTCGCGGAATTCCCTCCGCAAGTCGAGCGCTGTCTCGAGGTGCTCAGCGAGGACGATTTGTGGTGGCGGCCCCATGAGCTGTCGAATGCGGTCGGCAACCTTGTGCTGCACGTCGCTGGATCGAATCGTCATTTCCTCGAGCACGTGATCGGGGGAGCGCCGGGAATCCGCGATCGCGATGCGGAGTTTGCGGCGCGCGGGGGACCGTCGAAGGCCGACGTGTTGAACGTGTGGACGGACGTAACAGCAAGGGTCGATGCCGTTCTCCGCACGCTCACGCCGGACCGGCTCGTTCAACCCACCAGTGACCGGAACAAGTCGGTGGCGGAGGTCCTGATGCATGTGACGCATCACAATGCGTTCCACATCGGCCAGATCGTCTGGATCACGAAGCTCCGTCGTCCGGGGACGATCCACGAGCTCTTACGGCCCGGTCAAGCCGCCGGACGCTGACGTTCGAGCGATTGCTCGGGCTCGGCCGCCGCACGCCTGCACGCTCGTATTGACTTCCGATAGGAACCACGCCAGACTCACCCTCGTATAGATTCTCGATACGAGACGCGGGGCACCGGTGCCTGACATGATTCTGGCGCGCATCCGTTCGACCGTCCGAAATCTGTTGCGGCGCGATCGTGTCGAACGGGATCTGGACGATGAACTCGGCGCCGCGCTGGATCTGCTCATCGACGAGCATCGTTGCAGAGGGCTCTCGACTGCGGACGCTCGCCGCGCGGCCCTGATTCAGCTCGGGGGTGTCGAGTCCATCAAAGGCCAGGTGCGTGAAGCGCGGGCGGGTGCGTTTCTCGACACGCTCCTGCAGGACGTCCGCTACGCCGCGCGTCTGCTGGTGCGCAGTCCGTTGTTCACGCTGACGGCCGCGCTCTCTCTGGCGATGGGTATCGGTGCCACAACGACCATCTTCACTGTCGTCAACGGCCTGTTGCTGCGATCGGCGGTCGGCGTCACCGGTCCGGATCGTCTCGTCGATATCGCTCGCCTCAAGCGACAAGGTGGACCGGGTATCGATCCTGTTTCGTATCCCGATTATCTGGAGGTTAGAAAGCGCGCGACCACGCTCGACGGAGTGTATGGCTATCAGCTCGAACTTCAAGCGGCCAGCCTGCGCGTTGGCGATAGCGGCGCCGAACGTGTGTACGCAGGTGTGGTGACGACCAACTACTTCCAGGTGCTGGGTGTACCCGCAGCCGCTGGACGAACGTTCGCTGTCAGCGACGGCGAGGAGGCGGGGGCGAGCCCCATCGCCGTTCTCAGTCATCGCTTCTGGGCCCGTCGTTTCGATTCCGACCCGGCGGTCGTTGGGCGGGCCGTCTACTTGAATGGCTATCCGCTGACGATTGTCGGCGTCGCGCGCGACGGTTTCCTCGGGATGACGGTCGTGGCACCGGACGTGTGGATACCGACCTCGATGGTCACGGCGCTCAATGCCGAGAACGGTGCGCGGCAGTTGAGCGCCCGCAGCGCAGGCTGGTTGATGCTCGGCGGCCGCTTGAAACCCGGACTGTCCAGGGCTCAGGCCTCCGCAGAAATTGCCGCAATCGGCGAAATGATCGCCAAAGAGTTTCCAGTCAGCTATGACTTCATAGTTCCCGGCGCCACGCCGCCCGATCCCGCGTTCATCTGGAGCGCCGTTGCCGCGTCGCCGATTCCGTACGGCCTTCGCGTTCTCGTCGCGGGATTCCTGGCGCTCTTGATGTCGATCGTGTCTGTGGTGCTGGTCATTGCCTGCGCGAACCTGGCCGGTGTGCTCCTGGCCCGCGGCGTCGTTCGTCGTCGCGAAATCGCGCTGCGCAGCGCTATCGGTGCCAGTCGGGCTCGTGTGATGCGCCAGTTGCTCACAGAGACGATCCTGCTGTTTGCGCTCGGCGGAGCCGCGGGGCTGATGGCTGCGCGGGGCATGACGTCGCTGCTCGTGTGGCTGCTGCCCGCTTTCCCTCTGCCGGTCAATTTGTCGGTGCCGCTCGATCGACAGGTCGTCATGTTCTCGCTGGCTCTCTCATTCGTCGCCGCCGTGTTCTGCGGCCTCGCGCCGGCGCTGCATGCGTCCAGGACCGATGTCGTGTCCGCGCTCAAAGGCGATGCGCAGGCGCCGATGGATCGGCTGCGCCTGCGAAATGCGTTTGTCGTGGCGCAGGTGGCGTTCAGCCTTCTGCTGGTAATCACCGCAGCGATCCTCGTGCGCGATGTCGATCGTATAACCAGGATCGATCGCGGGTTCGACTCGCGGCAGGTCGATGTCGCAACCGTCAATCTATCGATGGCCGGGTACAACGCCGTGAGCGGTTCAACGTTCGCGCGTGTGTTGATCGAGCGCGTCCGGGCGTTGCCGGGCGTTGAGGTCGCCACGTTGACGGACCGCCCGCCTGGTCCCGGCGTGATGAGCATGGGAGGACTGTCCGTCCCTGGCGTGTCGCCGCCGCCCGGGCAGCAGTACTTCTATCCAAATTGGAGCATTGTCGATTCAGGCTACTTCGCGACGTTGAAAATCCCATTCATCGAGGGACGGGACTTCAGCGACGCGGATCGCGGCGACGCGCAGAAGGTGGCGATCATTGGCGAGACCGCGGCCCGCCGATGGTTTCCCGGCAGGAGCGCGCTCGGCCAGGTGGTGAACATGCACACCGGCCTCCTCAGCACGCCCAACCTGCCTTCGACAGCGCTCATGGTGATTGGCGTCGTCCGTGATTTGCGGTCAGCACCCAACCTGCCTGCGCCTCTCGCTCTGTACGTGCCCATGGCACAGCGGTACGTCTCCGGAATCACGGTACTGGCGAGGAGGGTGGGGCCGAGCGTCGCCGAGGACATTCGAAGTGTCGTGACCTCGATGAATTCGAACCTGCCGGCACTGAGCGCGCAGACGCTGGAAAGCGAGCAGTCCGGTCCAGTCGAGACACAACTGCGCATCGCGGCGGCGATTGCGGGCGGTGTCGGCGTCCTTGGCACTCTGCTGGCGGCGATGGGTATCTATGGCGTCACGGCCTACACGGTCGCGCACAGGACACGCGAGATCGGCATCCGTCTTTCGCTCGGGGCCGGTCGCGCCGCCGTCATCGGAATGATTCTCCGACAAGGGATGACGTTGGTAGGGGTCGGCCTTGCGATTGGCTTGACGCTCGGCGCCGCCGTCGCACGAGTGCTTACGGCACAGCGTTTTGGCATCACGGTTCCGAGCGTGATGACCTTCTTCGCAGCCACGATGGTGTTCGTCGCGGTCGCGCTTGTTGCCTGCTACGTGCCGCTGCGGCGGGCGACGCGCATCACCGCCATGACGGCGCTCCGCTATGAGTAGCCTGCGGATGTCTGGAAAGCGCTCGCGGTGCGACGGTCGACGGGGCGGGGCATGCGACTTGGCGAAGGGCCCGCCTCAACGTCGGATTTTCGTCGCGGACCGTCCGGCCCTCGCAGCCGTCGTCCTTTCGAACCGCTTGGGTCTACGCGAAGGGATTCTCATCCGCGGTGGGACCGTACATCGATGGCAGCTTCACGTCTTGCATCCGCAGGTAGACGCTCAGCTGCCCGCGATGGTGAATGAGGTGGCTCATCACGAACGAGCGCCACACGGCCGACTTCGGCATGGAGAACAGCGTCTTGCCGCCCACTTTGAGCGTCCACGGCGCCATCAGCTCCGCATCCGACTTGCCGACGAGCGCGGCGCGTGTGCCGGCGACATGCCCGTCGAAAAGGGCCAGTAACTCGGCACGATTGGCAACGGGCGCCAGTTGTTGTGAGCCACCCAGATCGAGCTCAGAGTGATTGATCGTGGCGGCGCCCCACATCGGCACGGTTGCCACATGCTGGGCAAGCTGCCCCAGCGAGTACGACTTCTGGTGCGGTTTGAAGTCAAAGCGATCCTCGGGTACGCGCTCCAGCAGCTTGCGCGTCACGGTCATCTCGTGATCGAACTCGGGGAGTAACGCGTCTACCATCGGCATGACCACCTCACCCGTCCGGCTGAAGCCGAACTCTACGTACCTTTGACCTTTGACCTGATCAAGCTCCCGGTTTTCCGAAGTTCACGCGCGGCACGGCCTCGGCTGCCGTCGGCGCATCGAACAGCGTGTACTCCTTGAATCCGAAGATGGACGCCGTGATGTTCGAGGGGAACTGCCGGCGTGAGGTGTTATACGCCTGCACGCGCTCGTTATACCGCATACGCTCGACTGCGAGGCGATTCTCCGTTCCGGACAACTCGTCCATCAGGCGAGAGAATTGCTCGTTCGAGCGCAACTGCGGATAGTTCTCGACGATAACCAGCAATCGAGCCAGCGCCTGGCTCTGCTCATTGGCTGCCTGGATCTGCTGTTCGGGTGTCGATGCGCCGGCGAGCTTCGCGCGCGAATCGGCAATGCGGCCGAATACGTCCTGCTCCTGCTGTGTGATCCCCTTCACACTCTCCACGAGGTTCGGGATCAGGTCGTTGCGGCGCTGCAGCTGGTTCTCGACCTGCGCCCACTGCGCTTTGATCGCCTCTTCCTGGCTGACGAACGTGTTGTAGGAACACCCAGTCGAGCCGAAGACGACGAACGCCAGCCCGAGGGCGAGGCCTGTCTTTCGAATCCTCGTCATTGCAGAACTCCTCCTCAATGATTTACCAGGAACCGCCGCTGCCGCCTCCGCCGCTGCGACCGCCACCGAAGCCACCGAAACCGCCAAATCCGCCACCAAAGCCTCCGCCGCGACCGAAGCCTCCTCCGAACCCGCCACCGAACGGGCCAACGCCACTCGACCAGCCGCCGCCGCCGCCCCAGCCTCCGCGGAAGCGCCGTCGTCCGCGCATCCGCCCCGCAATGAGGTTGATGATCAGGAACAGCACGATGAGCGCCACGATGTGGCTGCCGCCTGAACCTGTCTGCCTCACGGGACGCCGCTCCAGTGGGCGAACGCCCTGCAGCGTGACGTTGCGTCCCTCAGCGATACGGCTGACGATGCGCTGCGTACCCGCGAGCAGCCCTTCGCCATATTCACCTCGCCTGAACGAGGGCGCCATGACGTCGCGGCGCGTCTCTCCGGCGAACCCGTCGGTGATGAATGCCTCGAGTTCGTAGCCAACTTCGACGCGCACCATCCGATCCTTGATCGCCATCACGATCAGGAGCCCGTTGTCGCGACCGCGCTCGCCGATCCCGCGGCCGTGGTTCTCGAACATCTTCACGGCGTACTCGTCGATGTTCGCGTAGGGTGCGATCGTGTCGACCGTCGCCACGACGACGACGTCTCCGGTCGCCTGTTGCAGCGACCTGATCAGAGACTCCATCTCTCGCGCGCTGGCATCGTCGATGACGTGGGCGAAGTCGTTGACCGGCTGCGTCAGCTCGGGCGGGGGCGACTGCGCCTGCACGGGTGCGACCGCCATCACGTACGCCACGACCACGGCAATGATCATCGCAGCTCCCACGGGTGGGAGCTGCCGACGGAGATTACGTGACATGTCTATACGCGCCATGTGTCGACAGCTCGCGCGAGCTGTTCGACTGCGGCCAGGTATTCAGGGAAGAGACGGGATGGGTCGGTCGCGGCAATGCCCGGTTGACGCTCGATGTTCAGCATGTCGGCAACCAGCTCCTCGGGGATGCCCACTGCGCGCGCACCAGCGCGCGTCACCTCGCTTCTGTCACTAGTAGAGACGCTATTCAATCGGGCAACGTTCCGAAGGAGAAGCGTGAAAGCCGGCGCCGAAGTCGTTACCAGGTCGGCAACGTCGCGCGGGCGGCCGCCAGACTCGATGAACGCCTCCCTGAGATGAACGAGATGGCTCTTGGCCTGCAGCTCGCACGCGCGCCGAAGATCGTCCGGCGCGATGGCCGCGGACGTAAACGGATTGTCACCGTACACCAGCTCGTGCGCGCGGATGATTTCGCCGTACTCGAGCGGGAACGTGTCGAGCGAGCGCATGAACTCCTGCGAAGGCATGACGAGCGGAGTGGCCACCTGCGCTCGGCTCCAGCTGCGGGAGAATTTCGCGCACCCCTGCAGATCTTCCGCGGACAAGGTCGTTACGAGCGCCAGGCACGTCAGCGGATCGCTGGCCGACCCCTCGACCCTCGGTCCATACGCGATCACGGCGACAAGCCGGTCGCCGAAGACGTTTCGCAGGTCATTCACGAGCGAATCCGCTGCGGTCTTCCAGGTAGGAGTCATAGTGCCATTCTACGGTCTTCGGTCTCCTGTCTCCCGTCTTCGGCGGCTTCATGGCTCAGGTTCGGCAGAGCCGACCGTACAATATCGTCCATGCACTTGCGCGAGCTGAACATCGGTTGTGTGGGGGGCGGCACCGGTTTGCCGAGTCTAATCGGGGGACTCAAGGGCAATCCCTGGCTCCGTCTGAGCGCCATTGTCACGATGTTCGACAGCGGTGGCAGCTCGGGACAGCTGCGTGACGAGCTGGGCGTGTTACCTCCTGGTGATGTGCTCAAGTGCGCCCTCGCGCTGGCGAGAAACGAACGGGAAGCGCGCAGCGTGTTGCTGTCACGCCTGCCGATGCTGGAGCAGCACGCTCGACTGGCCGGACACACAGGCGGAAACCTCCTGCTGTCGATGATGGAGACGTACTGCGGCGATTTCCTTGCGGCGGTGGACGGACTCCGTCGCCTGCTCGGGTGCCGCGGAAAGGTCTTTCCCGTGACCGTCGAACTCGCCTCCATCTGCGCCGAGTACGCGGACGGAACGATCACCCGCGGTGAAGTCGAAGTCGACGCCGGCCAGGCGCGAGGTCACGAAGTCGGCCGGATCTGGCTCGAGCCTGCGGTGTCCATTCATCCGGTTGTCGCGGACGCGATTCGCTCCTTCGACGCGGTGATCATCGGGCCCGGCAGCTTCTTCACCAGCCTCATGCCTCCGCTGCTCGTGCGCGGGGTGAAGGAGGCGTTGGCCGAGATGCACGGCCCGATCATTCTGATCTCCAACCTGCTTTCTGAGGGGAGTGGCATGGATCGCTTCACGGCCGCCGATGCGGCAGCGTGGGTGTCGCGCACCATCGGTCGTCCCGTTGACGTAGTCATCGCCAACACCAGCAGGCCTTCGGCAGAGACGCTGGCCAGATACGCCGCCGAACGCAAGCTGCCCCTGGAGCTCGGTGATCTGGATCCGTCAATCGAGACAGTTGTCGGGCCGTTCTGGAACACCGACATCGCTCGACACGATCGCCGCCGGCTCTCGTTTGCTGTGTGGTCCGTGTTGAGTGGAAGACTGCTGCAGGAAAACGCAGCAGCCGCTCAGCGCGTCCAGCGTGTTTGACGGCCACGGACACCGGGTGTGATTTCGCAGGCGCACGACGGAAATCACACCCGGTGTCTCTTCCGTTAGTCCGGCAGCGCGAACGCGATGATGTTGGGCCCCGAAGCGATGGCGACGTACTGTTTGTTGTCGAACATATACGTCATCGGTGAGGCCTTCCAGAGTTGACTCGTCTGAAAACTCCACAACGGCTTTCCGTTCGTGGCATCGGCGGCCATCAACGCCCCACTGTCCTCACCGAAGAAGACCGTTCCACCGCCGGTGGAGAGCACGCCGCCCCATGAGTTGACCGCGCCTGATTGCGGAAGCTCCCATACCGCCTTGCCGGTGTGAATGTCGATCGCACGCAGCACTCGCTGCGCCGGCTCGTTCGGCGCCTGTCCAAACGATCCGCCCATGAAACCTTTGCCCGCCTCCCATTCCATCGGCGTGCGGGTAAACACACCGCACTTGTCGTTGGTCTGAACGTAGTAGAGGCCCGTCATCGGATTGAACGAGGCGGAGTACCAGTTCGAGGCGCCGTCGAGAGAAGGGCAGACGCGTTTTCCTTCGAGTGACGGATCCATGTCGGGCACCTTCACAGGACGTCCGCGGCTGTCGAGTCCCGTGGCCCACGTCACGTTCTTCACATACTGCGTCCCAAACAGGAACGCACCGCTGGCACGATCCAGCACGTAGAAGAATCCGTTTCGGTTTGCCTGCACGAGTAGTTTGCGAGCTTGGCCCTGCCAGGTCGCATCCACAAGCGCGAGCGGCTCCTCCGCGTCGTAATCCCACACGTCGTGCGGCGTGAACTGGAAGTGCCACTTCAGAGCGCCGGTTTTGGCATCGAGTGCCACGACCGAGTCGGTGTAGAGGTTGTCGCCGAGGCGGTCGTCGCCAATGAGATCGGGGCCGGGATTGCCGACCGGCCAGTAGACGATGTCCAGTTGCGGATCGTAGGCGCCGGTCATCCACGTCGTGCCGCCGGGATGCGTGATTCCCTTGCCCTGCCACGTTTCAGAGCCTGGCTCACCAGGAGCCGGCACGGTCCAGAACCGCCACACTTCCTTGCCCGTGGCCTGATCGAAGGCGGCTACGAATCCGCGCACCCCTTCATCGCCACCCGATGTGCCGGTGACGACCAGATCGCCCACGGGAAGCGGAGCGCCGGTGGCGTTGTAGTTCTGGCGCCAATCGGCCATTTCGGTTTCCCACAAGAGTGATCCAGTGTGCCGGTTGAGCGCGATGATGTGCGCATGGTCGGTAACCATGAACACCCGGTCGCCGGCGACACCGACGCCGCGATTGACACCTCCGGCGGCGTTGCCGATGAGGCCCTTCGTTCGCGGACGCTCATAGTGCCAGATTTCGCGGCCGCTGCCGGCGTCGAGCGCGTAACACTCGTTCGCGCTCGTCACGTACATCACGCCGCCGACGACAACCGGAGTGACCTGGAGCCGCGCGCTGTTGAGGCTGTAGATCCACTTCGGTGCCAGCCTGCCGACATTGCTTCGATTGATCTGCGCGAGTTGACTGTAGCGGCTGCCGTTCGGGCCGCCGTTGTAGCTTGGCCAATCCGATTGCGATGTGACTTGCCGGTGTCCGGACGTTCCGCGGCGAAACATGCGAAGCTGTCCGTCGGAGTCGAGGAGCTGCATGTCGCTCAGACTTTGATTGAAGACGAGGCCTTCGATCGTTCGGCCACCATCGACCTTGAGCGTGGTGCGCGTGGGCGTGAAGCCGGTGCGCGGCTTGATCGTCCGCAGGTATCGAATCAGGCCGCTCGATTCCTCCGCAGTCAGCGCCGCAAACGCCGGCATCCCGAGCGTCGGTTTTCCTTCGCGCAACAGGTTCGACAGATCCTGATCGGACAGGGTCGGCACCCGCGTTGCGATGGCGGGTCCGAGCTCGCCGCCGTTTCCGTCCGTCCCGTGACAACCGGCGCACCGGTTCACGAACGTCGTTCGACCGGAGTCGGGCGTTTGCGCCGACGGCAACGACACGAGGAGCGTGAACGCGAGGACGATGAAGGCCATTCGCATGGCTGCAGATTATCGCCGTTTGGCGGTCTTGGTGGCTTTCGTTTTTGCTGCCTTTGTTTTGACAGCCTTTGCTTTCGCGGGTCGCTTTCGAGTCCCGAGTCCCGAGTCCCGAGCCCCCGATCCCGAGTCCCGCGTCCCGGACGCGCGCATCTGCATGGCCTGCGCGATGATCTTGTCGAACATCGCTCCGGTCTCGCCACCTTGTGCGGGTCGATGCGAGCGCCAGATGTCCGGGTTGTCCTGCGACAGGATGTCGGCGAAGTCGCCTCCGCTTTTCACGCTCAGCGGCGCGAACTCGGCGATGTCGAGCTCGCCAGACGACCAGTCGTCGCGGTGCTTGATAAGCAGCCACGATCGCCCGGCCTGCCCGCCACTGGCATAGCCGCCCTTGGTGCGGACCAGCACCCAGGATCCTTTCAGCTTGTATCCGTCCAGCGTGAACTTGAGATCACCCTTCGCCAACGCCGCATCCACGTCGTCTACCTGTGGTGTCCAGGTGCCAACATCCCAGAGCATGACGATGCCCGCACCATAGCCGGAAGGGATGACACCTTCGAACTCGCCGTAATCGAAGGGGTGATCTTCGACGTGCATCGCCAGGCGCTTGGTCGCGGGATCGAGTGAAGGCCCTTTCGGAACGGCCCACGACAGCAGCACGCCATCATGCTCCAGACGGAAGTCGTAATGAAGATGACTGGCCAGATGTTTCTGCACGCAGAAAAAGCGCGGCGTGCGGCCGCTCGGCGACTTGCGCGGCTCGTCTCCCTTGGGCTCGGGAGTGCTGTCGAAGTCACGCTTCTCTTTGTATTTCTCGAGTGCCACGATGCTTACTTCACGTCGCCCATGAGGCGGCGCACCGGCTTCACCAACAGGAGCATGATCACCGCCGCACCCAGCAGGACGCCGGCGATTGAACTGAACATCGTATACAACGGCATGGTCTCGACGTAAGCGGCGAGCGAGCCGGCGAGCTTGTTGCCGAACGCGAGCGACACGAACCAGACGCCCATCATCAAGCCGACCAGACGCGCTGGCGAGAGCTTCGTAATGGCGCTCAGGCCCACCGGGCTGATCGACAGCTCGGCGAATTCGGAGAACAGGTTCCAGAAGATCAGCGGCCACGGGCTGATCTTCAACGCCGTGTCGCCATCGAGGGCGGCGCCGGCGGGCATCATCACGACGAAGGCGAGCCCCATGAACATCAGGCCGAGCCCGAACTTCGTGGGCACAGATGGCTCGCGCGGGCCGAGCCGGAGCCATAGCCACGCAAAGACCGGGGCCAGCAGCACGACGAAGATCGGCTGGAGGCTCTGCAGCCACGACGAAGGAAAGCCGATGCCGAATAACTCGAGGCGCGTGTTGCGGTCGCCGATCAGCGCGAGCGTTGACCCGGCTTGCTCGTATCCAGCCCAGAACAGCGTTGAGAATACGAAGAGCACGAGGATCGCGAGTACGCGGCTCCACTCAGCCGCATTCATCGCGACTGATGGACCGGCCGCAGCAGCAGGAACCTGCGCGGCCCTCGCTGCGCGCTCGGCGGCCATCCGATCAATCGCCGGCTGCAGGTGGCGACGGTCGAGCACGTACTGCGTCAAGCCCAGAGCCATACCCACAGCGGCGCAGCCGAACCCGAGATGCCAGTCGATCCGCTGGGCGATGTAGCCGGCGATGATCGGACCAAGGATCGCGCCCGAGTTGATGCCCATGTAGAAGAGCGAGAAGCCAGCGTCGCGACGGCGGTCACCCTGCTCGTAGAGCGATCCGACGAGCGTGCTGACGCTCGGCTTCAGCAGACCAGTGCCGGCGACGACCAACGCGAGTCCGGAATAGAAGAACGGCACGGGAGGGAAGACCAGTGAAAGGTGCCCGAGCATGATGAGAACGCCGCCCCAGAACACGCTGCGGTACTGCCCGAGAAGCCGATCGGCGATGAGACCGCCGATGATCGACGCACCCCATGCGGATCCAGTGTAGGTGCCATATGCCGAGGCGCCTTGCGCGTCGGTAAAGCCGAGCCCGCCAGCCGTGACCGACGCAGTCATGTAATAGAGCAGGAACGCACGCATACCGTAGTAGCTGAAGCGCTCCCACATCTCGGTGAAAAAGAGGGTGGCGAGACCTCGCGGGTGCCCGAAGAAGCGCGTGTCCGGCGGCGCCGCCGCATCTCGACTCACGTCGGTCAGCGCGTCCGTAAGCTTGGGCGGATTCATCACCCGAAGGATAACGTGGAACAATGGGAACCGTGCGCGTCCTGCTCATTTCTACGTATGACCTCGGGCGTCAGCCCTTCGGTTTGGCGTCCCCGGCCGCCTGGCTTCGGCGTGAAGGAGTGGACGTGCACTGTGTGGACACTTCACGTGAGCCGCTGAACGATCCGAGCATCGCGGACGCCGGGCTCATCGCGTTTTACCTTCCGATGCACACCGCGACACGGCTGGCGGCGCCACTGATTGCGCGCGTCCGTCGCGTGAATCCATCAGCCCGGCTCGTCGCATACGGCTTGTACGCGCCTCTCAACGCAAACTGGCTGCGGGAACAGGGTGTCGAGGCAGTACTCGGGCCGGAAGCGGAGGCTGATCTGGTGCGGCTCACCACGTCCCAACTGCCAACTCCGAATTCACAATCGCGACTTCGCTTCATCCAACCTGATCGCGCGGCGCTCCCACCTCTCGCGCGCTACGCCTCGTTGCAGATGCCCGACGGCAGTCGTCGCGTCGTAGGAGCCACCGAAGCGACGCGCGGCTGCAAGCACCTGTGCCGGCACTGTCCGATCGTGCCGGTCTATGGCGGCACCTTCCGTGCGATTCCGCTCGATGTCGTGATGGACGATGTGCGCAGTCAGGTCGCCGCGGGCGCGCAGCACATCTCGTTCGGCGATCCCGACTTCCTGAACGGACCGACCCACGCGCGTCGGCTGGTCGGTGCGGTTGCGAGCGAGTTCCCCGGTTTGACCTACGACGTCACAATCAAGATCGAACACATTCTTCGACATGTCGAGATGCTCGGTCTGCTGCGCGACACGGGATGCCTGATGATCACGAGCGCGGTGGAATCGGTCGACAATGACGTCTTGCTCAAGCTGCGAAAGGGACACACGCGCGCCGATTTCCTCGAGGCGGTCGATGCATGCAAGCGTGCAGGCGTCGCACTCGCGCCGACGTTCGTGCCTTTTACACCATGGACGACGCCTGACGGTTACGTCGACTTACTCGAGCAGATCGACCGTCTTCATCTGACGGAGGCCGTGGCGCCGATTCAACTCGCGATACGGCTGCTGGTGACGGCCGAATCGAAGCTGATGGAACTGCCGGATATACGTGACCACGTCGAACCATTCGACGCGCAGTCGCTGACATTCCCGTGGCGCCACCGCGATCCGCGCGTCGACGAACTGCAGCGCGGAGTCATGCAGATCGTCGCCGGAGCATCACGTTCGTCTCGCAGCGATGTGTTCGATCGGATCTGGGCGCTGGCGACAGGAGCAGCGGCGCGCACCTCACATGTGCGGGGTCTGACCCCGCCTTACATGACAGAGGGATGGTACTGCTGCGCAGAACCCGGGCCCGAGCAGCTCGATTTGGTGTGAAGCGGGTCCTTCTCCTGGCCACGACGACCGGATATCAAATCCGAGCTTTTGGCGAAGCCGCCGACACGCTCGGTGTTCGTCTCGTGTTTGCAAGCGATCGCTGCGATCGCCTGGATGATCCCTGGTGGGACGCGGCCATCCCGGTGAGATTTCACGACACGTCGTCTTCGGTCGAGGCCGTGGTCGCGGCCTGCCGTGGGGAGACTGTGTCGGGCGTCCTTGCGGTTGGTGATCGCCCAACCGTGTTGGCGGCACACGTCGCGGCGGCGTTGAGGCTTCCTGGAAATTCACCTGCGTCCGCCGAGGCGAGTCGGAACAAATTGATCGCGCGTCGAAAATTTGACGCCGCCGGACTCGTGATACCGGAGTTTCATGTTGGTCTGCTTTCGGAGCACCTTCCAGAGTCGAATCCTGTTGCGTACCCCGTCGTCGTCAAACCGTTGGCGCTTTCAGGCAGTCAGGGTGTGATTCGTGCCGACAATCAGCGAGAGCTCGCGGATGCGATCGTGCGTGTCAGCCAGTTACTCAAGACCATTGAGATCGCCATCGAACGTGAAAGCGCTCACCACTATGTGCTGATCGAGGCCTTCATTCCCGGTCGCGAGTACGCGATCGAAGGCGTACTGACCGAAGGGACGCTCCAGGTCTTCGCGATCTTCGACAAACCGGATCCGCTGGATGGCCCGTTCTTCGAAGAAACCATCTACGTGACGCCCTCTCGCGCGCCGAGGGCGACACAGCACGCAATCATAGAGGCCGTGGCCAGCGCGGCCCGGGCACTGGGGCTTCGTCATGGTCCCGTGCACGCAGAATGTCGCGTCAATGATCGGGGGATTTACGTACTCGAGGTAGCCGCTCGTCCGATCGGAGGTCTCTGTTCGAAGGCCATTCGATTCGTCGCACCGGACCAGAGTTCGGCCACTCTCGAGGACGTACTGCTTCGGCATGCGCTCGGAGAGCCGGTCTCCGCATACCGGTGCATCGCGGACGCGACCGGCGTGATGATGATTCCCATTCCACGCCGTGGGGTCTTTCGCGGAGCGGACGGACTCGAAAATGCCCGACGCGTTGCAGGTATCGACGACGTGGTGATTACAGCGAAGCCTGATACCAGGCTGGTGCCTTTACCTGAGGGCCGAAGTTATCTGGGCTTCATCTTTGCGACCGGCGCGAGCGCCGACGTCGTTGAGAACGCGTTGCGCGATGCGCACGCCGCGCTGGACTTTGTGATTGATCGCGAAGTGAAGCTTGCGTTCTAACGAGCCCGGTCGGCTGTACCGATCAAGGGGAGTCGTCGTTACTTAGTTTGCTGTGGCACGTATCCAGGCGGCAGTGCGGCACCGGCCCCGAAAAAGAAGTCCTCCATATGACGTCCGATCAGTTCCTGCGCTTCTTTCTGCCAGGGCATCAGACGGTACTCATTCAGAATCATCTTTTGTCGGTCTTCCCAAAGCTTCCATGCCTGCGCGGAAACGTTTTCAAAAATTCGCTGGCCCAGTTCCCCTGGCCAGGGTGGCACATCGAGGCCGGGCAGTGTCTTTTGAAACTTCACGCAATGCACGGTTCGACCGGTCGTATTGCCTGCGGGTTGCTGGTTTTGGGCTGGGGCGGCGCAATCGTCCATATCTGCATGTTACCTCCCTTAGGGCGTCTTGCGTGTATGGAGGCAAAAGGCATGAGGGGTTTTCCTGATGCCTATACGATTTACACAGCCGATTGGGCGCAGTGTTGGAATCTGCATCACCTCGTTTCATGACGACGAGTGGCGCAATATCATTTCGGCGCTGACTCAACGGGAGAGACGGAACCTCTCTACTGCTGGCACATACCTTGAAGTTCCGGCTAGCCATAACGCGAGGTCGTCCCAGTGAGGAGGGGACCTCACGACTCGATACCATGACTCGTTTGAACGCTTAGGAGGGTACCGTGGACGGAACACGCAAGGAACGTCGAGGGTTTGCTTCGATGAGCCGAGAAAAGCAGCGTGAGATTGCCAGCAAGGGAGGGCGCGCCGCCCACGAGAAGGGAACTGCGCACGAATGGACTCCCGACGAAGCTCGCGCCGCTGGCCGCAAGGGAGGTCAGAGCAGTCGGGGAGGGCGTGGGAGACTTGTGCCAATTTCGCCCTCAGAGGTGCATAATTTACAAGGGCCCGGCACCGGCCGGGAGCCTGGCCGCGCGGATTGACGATTCTGACCGCGTGAGCCGTACGTCGTCGCCGGTATAAAAGAGGGACGTCTGATTGCGTACGTTATTGTGGGTGTGCCTACTGGTAACGTTCTCTGTCGGGGCGGCGTCTGCCCAAGCGCCCGCCACGCAGAAACCCGCCACGCAGAAGCCTGCTGCGCCGGCGCCTGCCACGCAGAAGCCCGCCGCACAAGCGCCGCAAGGTGATCTTGTCCTGCAGGGTGATACCACGCCGCGCCCGGCGTTACCGAGTTACTTCGGCGACACCGGGTTGTGGTTTGTACCGACTGGCGAGACGCTTCCGAAAGGAAAGACCTCGTTCAGTGTTTACCGAGCTAACTTCGATCGAGAACAGGGACTGACCGACGTCGGTGAGTTCGGCATCACCGGCGCCTTCGGTCTCGGGCGCGCCGAGGTCTTTGGCTCGTGGCGGGTTGGACGCTTCCGCCGAAACATCCAGCCTATATTCATTCCGTCGAATTCAGAATTCGGCGGCGCCAACAACGAATTCCCCTACCAGCGCGATCACTGGTCCAAGACACTTGGGGAACCAATTGTTGTCGGCGCGAAATTCGGTCTGCTCTCGCAATCACGCGGCAACGGCATGAGCCTCGCTCCACGAGTGATGCTCAAGTTCCCGAGTGGCGGAGCGACAGCCGCGAGCACGAAGGCATTCTCCGGCACCATCGACCTGATTGCCAGCGGTGAGTTCTCGAGCAAGATGGAACTCTCGGGAATGGTTGGTTACGTCGGTCGCGGGAGCCCTGACGAATTCGACCTCTCGAGCGGTTTCCGATGGGGCGTTGGTGCTGGCTTCCCAAGCCGGTCGCCGCTGCGCGTGCTGCTCGAACTCGAAGGAGAAGCGCCCACCGGCGACGCCGTCACTGTCACCAACCCGCCGTTCGTTGCGCTCGACGGAACGATCGCGCCCCTCTCGAGCGACGTATCCACCAACACGGCGTTCAAAGCAGGCCTCGTGTGGCAAGCCAAGAACGGGCTCTTCCTGCATGGCGGAGGCAACTACAGCTTCGGCACGGGAAATCAGACGATCGGTGGCGTGGAGTTCACTCAGAGCGCGTGGGGCTTCGATGCGCGCCTCGGGTGGCACCCTGGCGTGACGCCGCCGAGGAAGTGGGTGCGTGTGCCGCCACCCCCACCGCCACCACCGCCGCCACCGCCGCCACCGCCGCCACCGGCGCCGAAACCGCCGCCACCGGCGAATCGCAACCCGACGTTCAACGTAATGGCGAACTGTACGCCGACGACGGTCCAACCCGGTCAGACGTGTAAAGCGACTGCCCAGGCGACCGATCCTGACGGTGATGCTGTGACGTATCGGTGGACGGCACCGCAGGGCACCTTCAATCCTGCTGACGCCGCCAACTCGACGTGGACGGCCCCGAATCAGTCAGGGCCAGTCGTCCTTACGGTGACTGCGTCAGACGGGCGTGGAGGTACGGCGACGTCGAACGTCACTGTGATGGTTGCGGCGCGCGAAGTGATCACCTTCGAGGACGTGCACTTCGCGTTCGATCGGTTCAACTTGTCGCCGGAAGCACTCAAGATTCTCGACGGCGCCGTCGCGAAGCTTCAGGCCGACCCGACCATCAACGTCACGATCGAAGGACACACCGACAGCATCGGCACGTCGGAGTACAACCTGGCGCTCGGCGAACGTCGCTCCAACTCTGTCCGTGACTACCTGCTGAAGCGAGGGATCGCCGCCAACAGGTTGCGCACGGTCAGCTACGGCGAGGAACGTCCGATTGCTACCAACGACACGGCCGCAGGACGCGCGATGAACCGCCGCGCTCACCTGCTGGTCATCCTGCAGTAACACCACGTGAAGGCGGGTCTTCAGACCCGCCTTTCTCGAGAACGCCGGGGCGGGTCTTTGGTAGACCCGCCCTTCGTTTGTACCTGAATGACACCGGGTGTGATTTTCCGTTCGGACCTCTATGAAAATCACACCGGTGTCTTTAATTGACGACGGCTTCGACCTGCACGCGTGCATCGTTGAAGCACGCGCCGCCGCCAAGATCGGTCAGGCTGTCGGGAACGAGGGCGTTGGTCGTGTACCCGTTCGCCGTGTGTCGTCGCCAGAGACCCTTTGGAAGCGACACCGTACCGGGACGAATCCACGACCCGATCTGAAGGTTGCAACGCACTTCGCCAAGCGCGTTGAAGATGCGCACAGTGGTGCCGTCGTCGAGGTGCCGTGCCGCGGCATCGGTGGGATGCATCAACAGCCGTACTTCCGGTCGTGGCAATTCGGCCAGCGTCGAGCTGATCGTGCGTTCGCTCGCCGGTGAGATCAGGGCGAGTGGGAACTCGCGCGTGGCGGGATCCGGACGATAGGCGTAGAGCCCGGCCGGCGCTTCGCGATCGAGCGCCGCAGGAAAGAGGTCGACCTTGCCGTCGACCGTTCGTGGCATCACATCGACGAACTGCACCGGCCGGCCGCCGTACGGGGGGATTGCCGCGCCGTTATCGCGCAGCGCCTCGCCGATCGTCGTCGGCATCTTCGAAAAGACGTCGAGCATCTCCTCGAGCTCGCCTGTGGGATCGCCCTCCTCGTGCACATCAAGCAGACGAGACAGTTCGCCAAAGACCTCGGCATTCGATCGTGCCTCGCCGATGGCCTCGATCACCGGCCGCGCCAGGCGAAGGCCAATCGGTCCGTACGCTCTCGCGATGTCGTAGCCCTCGAGGAACGTCGTCGCCGGCAGCAGCACGTCCGCATAGTGCGCCGTGTCCGTCATGACCTGCTCGAAAACAACGGTGAAGAGATCTTCGCGCTCCAGTCCCCGCAGAATCCGGCGCTGATCGGGTGACGTGGCCGCCGCGTTCGAGTTGTAGACGAATAGCACTTTCACCGGCGGGTCACCCTCGGTGAGCACCCGGCCGAGTTGGTTCATGTTGACGCGTCTGGTCGACGGTTCGGGCGCGCCAATCCACGTACGTTGAATGCCCCACGCCTCCGTGTTGCTCATCGCGTAGCCGCCTCCGCGCACGCAGAACTTTCCGCCGACGGCGGGAAGCGACAGAATCGCCAGGCTGGAGCTGCCGCCGTTGCGGTTCCGTTCCTGTCCCCACCCGCAACGAATCAGGGCGGGCGACGTGGTCGCGTACCAATCAGCCAGTCGCGCGACGAGCCCGACCGGAACATCTGCTTCCTCCGCGGCGCGTTCGAAGGTCCATGGCAATGCTTTCTGCCTGAGCTGCTCGGCATTGTGCGTGTACTGAGTGAGAAACGGGCGATCGGCGAATCCGGCTTCGAACAGGTGACGATGGATCGCGAGCGCGATGGGCAGATCCGTGCCGGGACGAAGGGCGAGATGCAGGTCGGCGTGCTTCGCGAGAGGAGTTGTGCGCGGATCGATGACGACGAGCTTGGCGCCACGGCGCTGAGCTTCCCGCAAGTACGGAATCATGTGGATCCCTGACGCGGACGGATTCACGCCCCATACGATGATCAATCGCGCTTCGGGGTAGTCCTCGTAGGTCACCGATGGCATCTTCCCGTAGAGCGCGCTGTTGGCGGCGCCCGTTGGGGCCGCGCACACCGTGCGCGCTAGCCGGGATGTCCCGAGGCGCCGGAACAGCGTGGCGTCGCCGGTGTCCTGCGTCAGCAATCCATTCGATCCGCCGTAGGAATAAGGCAGGATCGATTCCCCTCCCCACGTGTCGCGTGCCTCCCGCATCCGATCGGCCACGACGGCGAGGGCATCCTCCCAGGACACACGCTCGAAGCGAGCGCCCGCCCCCTTGGGTCCCTTCCTGACGGCCGGATAGAGCAGACGATCGGCGCCGTAGACACGCTCGCCGAAGCGGCGCACCTTTGCGCAGATGTAACCATCGGTGATCGGGTTTGCCTTCGAGCCGTCGATGGTGGTGATACGGCCGTCCTGAATCGTGACGTTGAGGCTGCACCCGTCGGGACAGTCGAGCGGACAAGCGGTCTCAACGACGTGCTCGGGGGCAAGGGATGGCGCGGACTTCATGGATCGAAGTCTATCGCGGTTGCCGATGGGCAATCAGCGTCGTGCCACAGCTCAGTCAGTGCGCAGCGCGGCCAGAGGGTCCGCGCGACTCGCGCGCCGCGCCGGCAGATAGGCAGCCATCCAGGCCGTGGCGCCGAGGACGAGCGGCGCGCTGGTCAGGGCGACAGGATCGAAGGTCCCCACACCGAAGAGCAGCGCCGCCAGGAAGCGGGCTACCAGCAGCGACGCCGCTACGCCGATTGCGCCACCAATCAGCACGAGTCGCAGGCTGTGAGTGGCGAGCTGACGCGCAACACCGGAGGCGTCAGCTCCGAGCGCAATGCGGATTCCGATCTCACGTGTGCGCATCGACACCGTGTAGCGGACCATCCCGTACACGCCAATGGCGGCCAGCCCCATGCCCAGGGACGCGAACACCGATAGTAGTACGGCGCCGATCTGCGAGGGTAGTCTCGACATCGCCAGATGCTGTGTCATTGTCGTCGCCTGTACCACCCGCAAGTCCGGATCGACCTGGCGACCGGCAGCGACGAGCGCCTGTGACATTCGCGCAGGATCCGTGCTGGTTCGGACAATGAACGTGACTGCTGGCAGGCGGTCGAGCTGCGCGAAGTGCTCGTATACAACGTCGCGCGGAGCTTCCCCGAGGGATCGAATGTTGATGTCGCTCGCCACGCCGATGATCATCAGGTCAGGCTCGGCTGGATCAGGCCGCCGGAGGATCCCGCCAAGCGCATCACCCTCTGGCCAGTAGCGGCGCGCCATTGCCTCGCTGATGATCGCAACAGGCTGAGTGTTGCTGCGGTCGCTTTCGTTGAACGTGCGGCCGGCGACGATCGCCACACCGGCAGCATCGAAGAACCCCCCGTCCACGAAAGCGCGGTCTGAGCGAAACGCCTGTTGCCCAGCGGGCAGCGCTCGACCGTCAAT
>JBKPNV010000085.1:0-4717 GCA_046732795.1 Acidobacteriota bacterium | reverse complement strand
CCGGCGTGACGATGCCGCTCTCGCGCGTGACGTCGGTGAATCGCAGCGTGCGTGTGCCGTCGCTGTTCACACGCAAATCGTTGCGAAATAGCCGACCACCAGAATCTTGACTCGCGACTCCCGAGTCCCGGGTCCCGAGCTGCGAATCCCGAGTCCTGAGGCCCGAATTCCGAGTCCCGAGGCCCGAATCCCGAGCCCCGGATCCCGAGGCCTCACTCCCCAGCATCCCGCCCTGGACCAGATACACGTCCAGATCACCGTCGTTGTCGAAGTCGAGAAGCGCCACACCTGGCGCCAGGATCTCAGGCACGTAGAGCTTGCCGGACATGCCGTTCACGTGAACGAAATCGAGACCTGACTCTGTTGCGCGATCGACAAACCAATCCGACCGTGACTGAACCGCCGGCGCCGCGTTGCGGCCGCACCCGGCCAGCGCTGTGACGATAATGAGTCCCGCAGGGACGAATGCGCGCATCCGAGTGATCAGTGTCTTATACAACTCCCAAAACCCAACTCCCAACTTCCAAACGCGACGCGCATGCTGAAGCGTGCGCTCTACGTTCATTCGGCTTCAACCGCGGTGGACCTGCGTTGTCGTAGAGCGGGGCCTTCGGCCCCGCGGGCAAGCGACCGCGAGGTTGCTGTAGACTCGTTGGCCTCACCGGGAGTGTATCGATGAAACTCGCTTCCACGACATTTTCACTACTCGTTGCGTGGACTCTAACCGCTTTGACCCCCGGATTCGTGCACGCCGGACAGGCTGCGGCGCCTGCCGCGCCAACGGCGCAAAGCCTGCCGGGCGGTGTCGAGCGCATCACCTCGGTTGAGGGGATTACGGAGTACCGCTTCGCCAACGGTCTTCAGGTCCTGCTCTTCCCCGATCAGTCGAAGCAGACAATCACGGTGAACGTGACCTATAAGGTCGGCTCGCGGCACGAGGGATATGGCGAGACGGGCATGGCCCATCTGCTCGAGCATCTCGTGTTCAAGGGATCGCCCAAGCATCGCAATATCCCGCAGGAATTGACCGAGCACGGTTCGCGTCCCAACGGGTCGACCTGGTACGACCGCACCAACTACTTCGAGACGTTCGCGGCAACCGAAGAGAACCTGCGCTGGGCACTCGACCTCGAATCCGACCGCATGGTGAACTCGTTCATCGCGAAGGCGGATCTCGACAGCGAGATGACGGTCGTGCGCAACGAGCTCGAGTCGGGTGAGAACAGTCCGACCAACGTCCTGCTGCAGCGGGTCATGTCCACCGCATATCTCTGGCACAACTACGGTAAGTCGACGATCGGCTCACGCTCCGATGTCGAAAACGTGCCCATCGATCGGCTCCAGGCGTTCTATCGCACCTACTATCAACCGGACAACGCGGTGCTGCTCGTCGCGGGCAAGTTCGACGAGCCGAAGACGCTCGAGCTGATCGCGCAGTACTTCGCCGGCATTGCGAAACCCACGCGCACGATCCCGACTTCCTATACCGCCGAGCCGACGCAGGACGGCGAACGTTCGGTGACGGTGCGTCGCGTGGGCGACGTCCAGTGGGTGATGGCTGCCTACCATGTGCCATCAGGTGCGGATCCCGATTTCGCGCCGCTCGATCTCGTCGTGCTGACGCTCGGTGACACACCGGCCGGCCGCCTCCACAAGGGCCTGGTCGAGACGAAACAAGCCAGCCAGATCTTCGGCGGTGATTTCCAGCTCTACGACCCTGGCACGGCATACTTCGCCGCGCAGGTGCGTCAGGATCAGTCGCTCGATACCGCTCGCGAAGGCCTGTTGAAAATAGTCGAAGCGATCGCGACAACTCCCCCGACGACGGAGGAACTCGAGCGGGCGCGCCGCAACCTCCTCAGCCAGATCGAGCTCGAGCTCAACTCGTCCGATCGTGTCGGCCTTCAGTTGAGCGAGTGGATTGGGATGGGCGACTGGCGGCTGCTCTTCCTCCACCGCGATCGACTGCGTGCCGCGACTGTTGAAGACGCTCGCAGAGTGGCGGCCAAATACTTCAAGCCAAGCAATCGCACCGTCGGCACTTTCATTCCGACACCACAGCCCGATCGTGTGGAGATACCGGCGAAGCCGGACCTGGTGTCGATGTTGAAGGACTACAAGGGAGGGGCCGCCGTCGCGGCGGGCGAAGCCTTCGATCCCTCGCCGAAGAACATCGAATCCCGAACGGCGCGATCACCAATCGGCGGATTGAAGGTATCGCTTCTCCCCAAGCAGACTCGTGGCGACACGGTCGTTGCCAACCTGACACTCCGTTTCGGTGACGAGAAGAGCCTCATGAATCGAAGCATGGCGGGTCAGTTCGCCGGTGCCATGCTGATGCGAGGAACCACCAAGCACACGCGACAGCAGATCCAGGACGAGATCGATCGGCTCAAAGCTCGTCTCAACGTCTTCGGTGGCGTCGCCAATGCGGGCGCGCAGGTCGAAACGACGCGGGAGAACCTGCCCGATGCGCTCCGTCTGGTTGCCGAAATCCTGCGGACGCCGGCGTTCCCCGCCGACGAGTTCGAGCAACTCCGACAGCAGCGGCTCGCCGGCCTGGAGCAAGCCAAGAGCGAACCGCAGGCGATCGGCCAGCTCGAGCTCCAGAAACACCTGCGACCCTATCCCAAGGGTGACGTCCGCTATGTGTCGTCGATCGAGGAATCGATGGCCGATGTCAAAACCGTCACCCTGGACGAGGCGAAGCAGTTCTACACGGACTTTTACGGCGCCTCCAACGGTGAGTTGTCTGTGGTCGGAGACTTCGACCCGGCGGAAATCTCGAAGCTGGCTACAGAGCTCTTCGGGTCGTGGAAGTCCCCTCGTGCCTTCACGCGAGTCGGAGACAGCTACCACGATGTCGCGCCAATCAATAAGTCGGTCGAGACTCCAGACAAAGCCAACGCCATCTTCGTCGCCGGCATCAACCTGAACGTGCAAGACACGGATCCAGACTACGCGGCCCTCGTGCTTGGAAACTACATGCTCGGTGGCGGATTCCTCAACTCGCGGCTCGCCACCCGCGTGCGGCAGAAGGAGGGTCTCAGCTACGGGATCTCGTCGCAGTTGCAGGCCAGCTCACTCGACCGGACCGGCGTATTCATCATTTCCGCGATCTACGCACCGCAGAACGCGGAGCGCCTCGAGGCCGCGATCAAAGAGGAGCTGACGCGCGCACTGGCCGATGGCTTCACCGACGATGAAGTGAAGGCCGCCAAAGCGGGCTGGCTGCAATCGAATCAGGTGACCCGCGCCCAGGACCCCTCGTTGGCCGGACGGCTCAACACGCTGTCCTACATCAACCGCACCCTCGCGTGGGACGCGGAGCTGGAGTCGATTGTCGCAGGCTTGACGCCCGCGGAAATCAAAGCCGCGCTCGTGAAGCACATCTCACTGGCAAAGATTAGCTTCGTGAAAGCCGGAGACTTCGCCAAGACAGCCGCGAAGTAACGTGGCGGACTCAGCCGGCGGTGAGGCGCCCCGATTAAGATAGGCATCGTTCCCGAGCAAGACGTGCCTGAACATTGGCTGCAGGTCGAGCGCATCTACGGCGCCGTCGTAGCGCGACCCGAGTCCGAGTGGGCGACCGCGCTGGCAGAAATGTGCGCTGGCGATGACTCGCTCCGGAGTGAGGTCGAGTCATTGCTGGCGCACGAGCACGCGGCGAGAACGTTTCTGGAAACGCCGCCGTTCGCACGCGCCGACGTGGCCGGAGCCATCGCGAGCGAGAGAGCGATCGTTGGCCGGCGATTTGGACCCTATGCGGTTGTGGCGCCGATCGGCTCGGGTGGAATGGCCGTAGTCTATCGCGCCCGCGACGAGCAGCTCGGTCGTGAGATCGCCATCAAGGTCCTGCCCCAGCACCTCGCGAGCGACCCCGATCGTCGCGCGCGCGTCGAGCGCGAAGCGCGGATGCTGGCGGCGCTCAATCATCCGCATATCGGCGCTATCTATGGCCTCGAGGACGTGGACGGCTGCCCCGCCCTGGTGCTCGAACTCGTCGAGGGCGAGACGCTGGCCGAGCAGGTCGCGAGGGGTCCTCTGCCGCTCGCCCAAGCGCTCGCGATCGCGCGACAGATCGGCGACGCGCTCGACGCGGCGCACAAGAAGGGGATCATTCACCGGGATCTGAAACCCGCGAATGTCAAGGTCACCCCGGACGGGGTGGTCAAAGTGCTCGACTTCGGCCTCGCGAAAGCGGTTGCAGGCGACGGTTCCACGTCGGACCTGACCCAGTCACCAACGATGACGGTCCGCGGGACGCACCACGGGATGATTCTTGGGACGGCCGCGTACATGAGCCCCGAGCAAGCGCGGGGGAAGCCGGTCGACAGACGCACTGACATCTGGGCATTCGGCTGCGTGCTCTATGAAATGCTCACGGGGCGCAGGGCGTTTGCGCGAGAAACCTTCACCGATACTTTGGCAGCCATAATCGAGCGGGATCCCGAGTGGAAGGCGCTGCCACCGGCCACACCTCCGGGGATCATCCGTCTACTGCGCCGCTGCCTCGAAAAGGATCCGACACACCGACCGCATGACGTCCTCAGCGTGCGGATGGGGATCGACCAGACGTCCAGCCGCACGGCAGTGCCAGTCGAACGCCAGGCGTCGATCGGTGTACTGGCCTTCACGGACATGAGCGCCGCGAAGGACCAGGACTGGTTCTGCGACGGCATCGCCGAAGAAATCATCAACGCGCTGACGCCGCTCA
>JBKPNV010000084.1:0-16267 GCA_046732795.1 Acidobacteriota bacterium | reverse complement strand
ATATAACACCTGAGACCGAGGTGTCCCGACGCAGAACCCTGGCGATCAGAAAGGCGGCCCAACACAGGTGTCAGGCAGTGAATCGTGAACGACGTTGTTCGTTGAGCACACCCATTCGGGAGGGGCGGGGGCTTCCACCTTCGCTGAAGGCGACGTGGACAGGAAAACCCCCGGCCTACCCACCGATGGCGACGTACGCCCGTAACTCAATGGCTCTGCGCGTAGCGTTTCGCGGCCGCAAGGTCCTGGCGCAGTTCCTCTGCCGTACGGCGCGGGCCGTAACCCGGCGTGTCGCGCTGAATGCGCCATCCTTCACTGAGCGGACCGGCGTCCACGGCATCGAACCCGAACTGATCGAGCAAGTGCGTCACTGTCGCCTTGGCCTCACCATCGTTGCCGGCGATGACCAGCGCGCGGCGATTCTTCGCGCCGCTGGGTAGACCATCCGTCGTGAGCTGTGCAGCGTGGATGTGGTTGAACGCCTTGACGACCTTCGATTGCGGAAGATGCGACTGCAGGAGCTCTGACGTCGTGGTGGTTTCTTTATCAAGCTCCGGAATCTGGCCGTCACGCTGGGGGTAGTAGTTGTTCGTGTCGATCACGATCTTCCCCGCCAGCGGCGCGACGGGAACCGAGCGATAGTTCTTCAGCGGTATCGTGACCACGACGATGTCACCCGCCTTCGCGGCGTCGGCAGGTGTGGCCGCGCGAGCGTGTGGACCAAGCTCCGCGACAAGACCGGAGAGCGTATCCGGCCCTCGCGAGTTGCTGATCACGACGTCATAGCCGCTCTTTACCGCGAGCCGCGCAATCTGGCTGCCGATGTGTCCCGCACCAATGAGTCCGATGGTCTTCATCCCACTCTCCTCGTTTCCTTCGCACTCGTCGTGCCTTTGTGCTTTACAGATTGTCGTTCACTCCTTCATGTCCAGGTGCCGCATCGGCACAGTCGCAAAACGGCTCAAACGGCTCACGAAAGGACCGGTCCCGGATCGAACAGAGGCGCCCCTCGTTAAGGCGTCGTCGCCGGCGTCGTCGTCGCCGGCTTTGTCGTCGTCGGCTTTGTCGTCGTCGGCTTTGTCGTGGCCGGCTTTGCTGTTGCCGGCTTTCGCGCGCCACGCCGCAGTGCCTCCCAGAACGACCCGCGACCCTCGGGAAAGTCGACGCGCACCTCGAGCATCTCGGCATCGTCAGTGAACGTGGTGACGGTGACCTGCAGTCCCTGAAGATCGAACGTCCCCTTTGGATCGTCCGGATAGCGCCGCTCCGCTTTCTTGACGGTGACCATGAGGTCCGACCGGACACCCGTCGTGTTCTGCACCGCCCCGAGCGACAGCTCCGCCTCCTCGATCGAGGTCGAGCCGACGACGGTGCGCCCGCGCGCATCCACGACCTTGCGCGTGACGGTCAAGCTGGCGTCACCGCCAGTGCGGACAATCATCTCTACTGTGCGGATCGCTTTGGCGTTCTTCCCCCACACGGATTCATCGAACGCCGATGAGAGCGGCATCTCATCAGGTGTCGACCGCCACGTACCCGCCAGCGTGGGTGCGGTCGTGCCGGGTGAATGCTGCGCCAACATCAACGTCGTCACGACGAACAAAGCAAAAGACATGATCACCCTCCAGTGGTTATGGCTCGAGCGATGTCAGCTCGAGAATGGACTTGCGATGCGACGGGCTGACTGGAGGTGGAAACCATGAACCTGCGGCTACAGGATGATGCCCGGACTGATACGGGCTGCGACCACTCTGAACCAACATTTGTAACCCTCCGAGAGTTGTCCTCCTGCCTCAAATCCAAACACATCGGCCGTCCTGATTTCAAGGCGAACCCTCTCCGCGAGCGACAGTGGCGTGACGTGTATGATCACGCGACCAACGTGGCAACAGCTCAAACAGCGCCCAGGAGTGAGCTCCTCGAGCTCGATACGGCAGAACGGCGCCGGATGATGCGCCGGGCAGTCGTGTCTTCCGCAGCGGGCACGACCATCGAGTGGTATGACTTCTTCCTGTACGGGGTCGCCGCAGCGCTGGTGTTCCCGCAGAAATTCTTCCCCGGCTCGGATCCCTACGTTGCGACGCTGCTCGCATTCTCGACCTACTTCGTCGGCTTCGCGGCGCGCCCGGTGGGCGCCGCGCTCTTCGGTCATTACGGCGATCGAATCGGCCGCAAGGCGACACTGATTGCGACGCTCGTGCTGATGGGCGGCGCAACGATCGGCATCGGCCTCGTCCCTGACTACAACAGTATCGGGATCTGGGGCGCAGTGCTCCTGACCTTCTTCCGCGTCCTGCAAGGTATCGGTGTCGGCGGCGAATGGGGCGGCGCGGTGTTGATCGCCGGGGAGTGGACGGACCCGAAACGCCGCGGCTTCACGACCAGCTTCGCGCAATTCGGAGCGCCCGCGGGCATGGTGCTCGCCAACGGCGCACTCGCGGTCACGTCCTTCGTGACAAGTGAAGCGACGTTTCTGAACTGGGCCTGGCGCGTACCGTTCCTATTGAGCCTGGCCCTGGTGTTCGTCGGGCTGTATATCCGCACCGGCGTCCTCGAGACGCCGGTGTTCGCGAAGCTGCAATCACAGGGCCGAGTTGCGCGAACCCCGGTCGCGCAGGTGTTACGCCACCACTGGCGCGAGGTCGTCCTCACCGCGCTTCTGCGATCGGGGCAGCAGACGCCGTTCTACATTTTCACGACGTATGTGCTCACGTACGCAACGCAGCAACTCGGGTTCGATCGCAGCCTGATCCTCAGTTTCGTGATGATCCAGGCGCTCGTCTCCATGGCCGCGATCCCGTATTTCGGTCACCTGTCCGATGTCATCGGCCGCCGCAAGATTACGGCAATAGGGTGCATCGTGATGTTGGTCTTCCCGTTTGTTTACTTCGGCATGCTCGACACCCGCATCGTCTGGCTCGTGTTCATTGCGATCACGCTCGGGCTGCCGAGTCAGGATCTCCAGTACGGGCCGCAAGCCGCATTTATCGCCGAGCGCTTCCCCGGCACGCTTCGCTACAGCGGCGCGTCGCTCGGCTATCAGTTGGCCTCGATCACTGCAGGGGGCCCGGCGCCGATCGTGGCGCTGTATCTCTTTCAGACATTTCACACGTCGATGGCGGTCGCTGCTTACGTGGCGGTGACGGCACTCATCAGCCTCGTGTGCGTCTGGCTGCTGCCTGATCGCCAGGACTCGCTCGATCACAAATAGCTGGACACTCTTTCAACACCCAACTTCCAACGTGCTTGGATTGGCGCGTCGGATCCGTCTCGGTCACTACGATTCGCTTTCGACCCGAAACGTGGATGAACAACGGAGCGTGCGAAGATAACGGATCGCGCGGAGAAACGGCGACACGGAGCACGAACGGAGGCGCCATGCCGGTGCGCGAAGCGCGTCACCGGCATGGCGCTCCCTCCGTTTGATCTCGGTTGCTTCGTTGCTCCGTGGTGAGCCGTTTCCTCGGTCATCTCCGATCACTCCTGGCAAACAGATACGTTCCAAGCTCAAACGTCTTCGTATCAGGAGAACACGTCGGTGCCTCGGTATGTCGTGAGCAAGACAAGGATGCGTCGGGAGGCCTTCTCTAGTTGCTTGGGACCTTCGCGCGCAACTCCTGGAATTCGCGAGCTGACATCAGCGCGTGGGAACGCGCTGTTTCAGCTCCTCTGTCCAATTGAGGACGACCATGACCCGCGGCGGCGACTTCTCGACAGGCAACTTGGTCAGGAGAAAGTGTTCGCCGTCAGCGGTGACGTCGTAACTGCGAGGACGCGTCCAGCCGGGATTGTCCGGGTACGGGCCCGAGAACAACACGCGCGGCGGGCCACTCGCGCCAGTGGCGAGGTCGATGCCCACGGCCATGACTTTGTTCCCCTCTCGGTAGACGAGTTCGCGTCCGCCTTGCGTCCACATCGGCTCCGATCCATGCGACGGCGATATCTTGAGGCGCTTCTGCCGCGGGTCGGGGTACGACTGGATGAAGACATCGACTCCTTGACCGGATTCGTCGGAGTCGTACGCCATCCACCGGCCATCGGGCGACAACGTCGGGTGGCCAAGATTGAACCCGTTTGCGAAGTACGGCGTCGCGACCGGCTTGTCCTGGAGCGGAATCGTCCAAATCTCGCCGCCAGGGACAGCGGCCGAAAAGGCGAATGTCTTCCCGTCGCGAGACACCGCGCCTGTGTAGTGATCGTTGGTGCCGCTCAGCAGCGCCTGCGCCGGCTGGCTGGCGTCCGCTGTTCGACGATAGAGATCGAAGAATGGATGTTCGCTGCTGTAGATCAGGTCTTTGCCATCAGGCGTCCATTCGGCACCGAACTCGCGCCCGCCCTCCGACGTGATTCGCGTTCCCCCCGAGCGCCCGATCTCGAACACCCATATGTCGCCAGCGGAGTTGGCAGAACGAATATCGACCGAGACGCGCGTTCGGTCGGGTGACAGGCGCGGGTTGTTGTAGCGATCGCGCTTCGGCAGCGCCGGCGTTTCGGTACCCTTGCGATCGACGAACACGACTTCGGTGTCGGTCACGTACGATTCGACTGGCAGGTATGCCAGCGTCCCGGTCTCGGACACATCGAATGCCGCCGCGCCGTCCGTAACATTCATCGCCACATCATCGACGACAGACACGGGAACGCCGCGGATCTCGAATCTCTGAAGATCGAACGGAACGGCACGAATCGTCTCGCCCACCGCAAAAAGCAGATGGCCTGTGGGCACGTAGAAGCCGTAGACTCCTCCCGTCAACAACACCTTCCGCTCGCCCGTGCTAATCGTGAGCACCTCAATCGTGGCGTTCTCGAGAGGTGTTCGGTAGGCGGTAAACAACACGTGGTCGCCATCGGGAAGACTCTGCGGCCACCAATGCCCGAGCTCCTCCTTGCCCTGATCTGGTTTCGTGAGCATGCGTTCATCGCCGCCACGCTCGCTCACGATCCACAAGCCAGTGTTGTAGGCCTGTGTGTATACGAGCTTGCCGTTTCTCCCCCAACTCCCGCCGGCCCACTCAGCGGCGGCGAGCTCGATCGCCGTGCCTCCCTCGACGGGGACTTTCCACAACTTCTTCTGCCTGGCATAGGCCACCCATCGTCCATCCGGCGACACGAACGGCCGGCTGTTACCCGTACCCTGCTCGCCTTGTCCCGCCCCTTTGATGACGCTCATCCCCACGCGATCGAATGTGCGGCGCAGCACTTCTTCACGACGCTCGACCATCGCCGAGACGAACAGTTGTTGGCCATCCGCACTTAGCCGCACGATGGGCGTGAAGCTCGGCACCATCCCGTTGTCGAACTCGATGCCGAAACGAACGGGACCATAGACTGGGGCGCCCGCACGATCGCCGCGAAAGCCGACCCATCCAAGCGCCAACGCAAGCACCGCTGCGACCGCCCACGGGATCAGCGTGCGCGGCGACCGACTGGTTGGCTTGACGTCGATCGCGCCATGGCCGGCTAATGCATCGGCAAACTGTGCGGCCGTCTGCCAACGATCGGCAGGCAACTTCTCGAGGGCCTTCAGGATGGCCGCGCTGACGTGGGGCGGCACCGACTTGCGATGCGCGATCACGGGGCGCGGTTCCTCGGAGATGACCTTGCCGAGGACCGTCTGCACGCTCGATCCCGTGAACGGCGGCTGGCCCGCCAGCATCTCGTACGCCACCGACCCGAGCGAGTAGATGTCGCTTCGCCGATCCACCTCTTGCCCGGTCACCTGCTCGGGACTCATGTAGGTCGGCGTGCCGAGGCTGACACCCACCTCCGTCAATCGCGCGGGCGCGCGATCGTCGCCCTTCGCCGGCAGAGAGATGCCGAAATCCGCCAGGACGGCCTGCCCGTCCTGAAACAAGACGTTGTCGGGTTTGATGTCGCGATGGACGACGCCGTGACGATGGGCGTAGGCGAGGCCGGTCGCAATTTCCGTCGTGATGCGCAGCGCGTCAGCAATCGGGAGTTGTGTTTCCCGCTTCAATCGACTGCGGAGCGACTCACCCTCGACGTACGGCATGACGTAGAAGACCGTCCCGTCGACGGAACCGGAATCGAACAACGGAAGAATGTGCGGGTGCTGCAGCTTCGCGGTCGTCTCGATCTCTCGCAAGAAGCGCTCGACACCGACGAACTCCGCAAGATCGTGATGCATCACCTTGATCGCAACCTTGCGATTGTGGCGCAGGTCGTGCGTCAGGTAGACGTCCGCCATTCCCCCGGCGCCGATCATGCGCTCGACGGAATAACGATCTGCCAGGGCCGATTTCAAACGATCGAGCGATTCCATGCGTAAGCGTGACGGACTGCGCGTTCAAGCCGCATCACCGCGCCCGCGCGGCTCAGGCAGGCAGATCCAGGTGACCGCGCCAACGAGAAGCGCCCGCCAGCGTCGAGCACGCGACCGCAAACCCCCGACTTGGTGCCAAGGATCCCGCGAGCCGTCGTCGGCGCGAACCGGCCGGCGAACACATTCTTGATCGTCGCGCGGTGATGATCACTGCGTGCCCGCGATTGCAACCACACCGCCGACTCTTCGACGCTGCTCCGGATCAACAACGTGAGGCCAAGCACGAACCTGAAGATGCCGAGCTGCCAGATCGACTGAGCGAAGCCGCATGCCGCGGTGAACAGGGAGACACGAGGGCGCTCCCAATCAGCGCATGACGGCGGGCGAATCGGTCGGCGATCAGTCCAACCAGAATGCCTCCGATACCGGACGCGACCAGTGGCAGCAAACCGAGCAGACCTGCCACGCCGGTCGTGATCGACGACTCGGGCAGGAGCGCGGTCACCACCAGGGCATACAGCATGACGTCGAAGCCGTCGAGCCTCCATCGCGAGCGAGGCTACAAGCAGACTGCGGCGCGGCAGGGGGTTCCGTCGCCGAGCCACGCCAGCAGACCCGGCGAAGACGTCGCTTGGGGCGTCCAGCGGCCTGGTGGCCATCGCGGACATATCTTTTACGACTGCCTCCTCGAGGCGGACGCGCGCAGGCGCGGTTCCGATTGGTCCGGTTCCCCACCGATTCTACGCGCCACGTTCATAAATGTGATGCAACTCTGGCAACGTCGTGTCCGGCTTTATGCCGTTTTTATATCGCCATAGAGCGCAGGCCTTCAGGCCTGCGCGATTATCACGAAGCGCGGCTAAAGCCCCCGCTCTATGTCGTAATCAAAATGCGCTGGCCGACCGCGATCTAGAATTCACCTTACGCATCATTTCTGCACAATCACCCAACGCTGGAGCGTCGAACATGAGCCTGGACGTCAAGGGCGGCGTCGCGACCATAGCCGATTTCATCTACGGAGCCAACGTTTCGCCGGAGGCGAGCGCGCGCGCCGCGACGGCTGTCAAAGACACGATCGGAGTCATGCTCGCTGGGGCCGGTGAGCCCGCCGCGCGAATCGCGCAAGCGATGGCCGGCGAGGACGGCGCCGGCACGTGCCGCGTCCTCGGTACGTCACTGCAAACCAGCCCCGAACTCGCGGCATTGGCCAACGGGGTATCGGCGCACTCGCTCGACTACGACGACATGTGTTTCGTCTCGCTGGCACACCCAAGTTGCGCACTCGTACCGGCGATCCTGGCAACAGGCGAGCTCGTACACGCCCCGGCCTCGGCGCTCCTCGACGCGTACGTGATCGGGTTCGAGCTCGAATGCCGCCTGGGCAACATCATGAACCCGAGGCACTACCACCAGCGCGGCTGGCACTGCACATCGTCAATCGGGACCGTGGGTGCGGCCGCGGCGGCCGCGCGCATGCTCGGTCTCGGCGCTCATGCGACGCAGCACGCGTTAGGCATCGCGGCGTCATCGGCGTGCGGCGTCAAAGAAAACATCGGCAGCATGGTCAAGCCACTGCACGCAGGCATGGCCGCGCGCAATGGCGTGATGGCGGCGCGGCTGGCGCAGCGCGGATTCACGGCGAGTCCGCACGCCATCGATGGACCGCAAGGGTATCTGGCTGCCATGGACAGCGAGCGCGATTCACTCGATGCGGCCGCGGGCGATCTCGGGATCCGCTGGGAAATCCTCCATACCGGCGTCACCGTCAAGCTCTATCCATCGTGCGCCGCCACGCATCCGCCGCTCGATGCACTGATCGCGATGAAACGCCGGGAGCGAATCACGGCCGACCAGGTCCAGGCTATCGACGTCGAGGTCGACTCGATGACGCCGCGACTGCTCATTCATCCCGATCCGCTGACCGGGCTCGAGGCCAAGTTCAGCATGCCGTTCTGCGCGGCGGCCGCGATCGTCTACGAGCGCATCGGCATCGATACGTTCGACGCCGATCACATTCGCAATCCGACAGTGCAGGCTTTGATGAAGCACGTGTCGCTGCGCGCGAACGACGAGTTCGACAAGGGTGCGCCTCTTGCTCGAGCGCGCGTCAGCGTGTACCTGCGCGACGGACGAGTGGTGTCGCAGGCGGTCGACGGCGCACGCGGCTATCCGGGACGGCTGACCGAGCAGGAACTCGCGACGAAGTTCGCCGGGTGTGCCACTCGCAGGTTGAGCGAGTCGGCCGCCAGCGCCGCATGGGCGGCAGTGATGTCACTCGACGCGATCACGGACGTGCGAGAGCTCACGCGGGTGCTTGTTGCGTGACACATACGAGTCGATGAAACCGCCACTCCAGGGCGTCACCGTCGTCGCCGTCGAGCAGGCCGTCGCCGGGCCTTTCGCAACGCGGCAACTGGCCGACCTCGGTGCGCGCGTGATCAAGATCGAGCGGCCGGACGGCGGCGATTTCGCGCGCGCGTACGACGTCACGGTAAAGGGCATGGCCAGCCACTTCGTGTGGCTGAATCGATCGAAGGAATCACTCACGCTGGACTTGAAGCGGCCCGAGGCGACGCAGGTGCTCGAGCGGCTCCTCGAGAATGCCGACGTGTTCCTGCAGAATCTGGCGCCGGGAGCGACCGACCGTCTCGGCCTCGGCGCTGACGCGCTGCGCCGGCGCTACCCGCGTCTGATCGTCTGCAACCTGTCCGGGTATGGAACCTCAGGACCGTATGCGGACAGGAAGGCCTACGACCTGATCATCCAGAGCGAAGTCGGGATGCTCGCGGTCACTGGCACGGAGGACACGCCGAGCAAGGTCGGCGTCTCCATCGCCGACATCTCCGCTGGGATGTACGCGTACTCGGGAATCCTCACGGCGCTGCTCGTGCGGAAGGACACCGGAGAGGGCACGATTGTCGACGTCGCGCTGATCGACACGCTCGGCGAGTGGATGAGTTATGCCGCGTACTACACGCAATACGGCGGCACTCAGCCGCCGCGATCGGGCGCCAGTCACGCGACCATCGCGCCGTACGGCTCCTACCGCGCATGCGACGGCGCAGTCATCATCGCGGTGCACAACAAGCTCGAATGGACGGAATTCTGCTCGCGCGTGCTGCAGCAGCCGGCTCTGGCCGAGGACCCGCGATTCCAGACCAACGTGCTGCGCGTGCGGCATCGCGAGGCATTGACCGAAGCCATCGAAGCGGTGCTGATGCAGCTGCCTTCCGCCGAAGTGCTCCGTCGTCTCGAGGCTGCAAGCATCGCGAACGCTCGCGTCAATTCGATCGGTGAATATCTGCAGCACCCGCAACTTGCCGCGCGTGACTGCTGGCGTGAGATCGATTCGCCGTCAGGTCCGATCCGCGCACTTGTCCCGCCCGTGAGGCTGCAGGACGTGGAGCCTGCGATGAGTGCGGTCCCGGCACTCGGGCAGCACAGCCGCGCGATTCTCGGGGAACTGGCGTTCGATCAAGCAACGATCGCACGGTGGGCCGAGACAGGAGTGATCTAACGTACAGCTCGCTTGTGTCGGTTATCGTGGCTATGTCCATGCTCGCTGAGACAGTCTGGATGTCGAGCCAACCGCAAGCCGGAGCTCACCAACACAAGCGAGGAGCAGTGTAATGAGCGTCGAGAGACGAGGCACTCTGGCAGACGATCAACAGCTCGTCGTTCAGACTATCCGGGAATTCGTCGAGCGCGACGTCACGCCGGTTGCCGCTGACATGGAGCATCGGGGGGAGTATCCGCACGCGCTCGTCGAAACGATGAAAGAGCTGGGGCTGTTTGGGTTGAACATCCCCGAAGAATACGGTGGGACACCGGTCGATTACACCACGTTCGCCATCATCTTCGAGGAGCTGTCACGCGGCTGGATGGCGCTCGCCGGGATCATCGGCTCGCACCTCGTGCTCGCCGACGTCCTCGTGCGCTACGGCACCGACGATCAGAAGCGCCGGTTTCTCCCGCGGCTCGCCAGGGGTGAGCCGCGCGGTGGCATCTGCCTGTCGGAGGCAGGCGCCGGGACTGATTTGCAGTCGATCAGCACGGTCGCGCTCTTCGATGGCGACTCCTATCGCGTCACCGGCTCGAAGATGTGGGTGACCAACGGACGCTACGGTCAGATTTTTCTGCTGTTAGCCAAGACGGACCCAACGGCATCGCCGGCGCACCGTGGGATGAGTGCCTTCATCATCGAGAAAGGCGCGCCCGGCCTGACCGTCGGCCGCGATATCGACAAGCTCGGATACAAGACTGTCGAAACGACAGAGCTCCACTTCGATGCGTTTCCGGTTCCGGCAGAAAACCTCATCGGAGGCGCGGAGGGTCTCGGCTTCAAGCACGTGATGACCGGCCTCGAAGCCGAGCGCATCAACGTGGCGGCGCGTGGTCTCGGCTTGTCGCGGGCGGCGTTCGATGAGGCGATTCGCTATGCCCAGCAACGCGTCACGTTCGGCAAACCAATCGCGCAGCATCAGAGCATCCAGATGAAGCTCGCCGACATGGCGACGAAGATTGAAGCGTCGCGTCTGTTGATCTACTCGGCCGCCGCCAGGAAAGATCGCGGCGAGCGCTGCGATCTCGAGGCGGGCATGGCCAAACTGTTCGCGACCGACACCGCAGCCGAGGTCACGCTCGAAGCGATGAAGATCATGGGCGGCAACGGCTACTCGAAGGATTTCATCGTCGAGCGGCTGTACCGGGACGCGCCGCTTGTCGTCATCGGAGGTGGCACCAACGAGTTGCAGCGGCTGATCATCGCGAAGGGGCTGCTCGAACGGTACAAGCAGGCATGATCGGCGCGAACGCAGTCGTCACCGGCGGCAGCGGCGGAATTGGCGTCGAGACGGCGGCGCTCCTGGCCGAACAGGGCGTCCGTCAAATCATCATCAATGGCCGCGACAGCGAGCACGGGGAACAGGCCCGCGCCGAGATCCTTCGTCGCGTACCCACTGCATCGGTCGACTTCGTCGCGGCTGACGTCTCGCGCGCGCAGGGTGCGGACGAACTCTTTCGCACAGTCGCATCGCTCATCGACGTCCCCCTGGCCGTGCTCGTGAACTGCGGCGGCGGCGACTTTGCGCCGGAGCTCTTTCAGCAGATCCCGGGCGACCAGCTCGACGACATCATTCGCCACTGGCTCTCGAGCCGAATGCACAGTTGCCGCGCTGCGTTGCCGCTCATGAGCCGCGGCAGCACCATCATCAACGTCGCCTCGGATGCCGCAAAAGTCCCGACACCAGGCGAGGCCGCGATTGGTGCGGCAATGGCCGGCGTCGCGATGTTCTCACGCACGCTGGCGCTCGAGGTCAAACGCCAGGGCATTCGCGTCAACGTCGTCACACCGTCGATCGTCGAGGGCGCACGGCTGCGTAAACGTATTGCCGCCGGTGGATTCGGCGGAAAGCTCTTTGCGAAGGCATCCGCCGCGGCGCATCTCGGCATCGCCACGGAGCGTGATGTGGCCGAGATGATCGGCTTTCTTGCGAGCGACCGTGCAGCTCGCGTGACGGGTCAGGTGATCAGCATCAACGGCGGGATTTCGGCGGGATGAAACTGGTCAACGACCAACTCCCAACCCCCAAACGGATCACGTTACAGGCTCGATTCCTGACACCGAAGACAGGAAGCCATGAAGCGCCGGGCGCATATCACAAGTCCACTTCTCGATGCCTCAGTGGCTCTGTGTGTCGTGACGGGCGCTCGATGTCCTCAGGCAGCCGGCCCGCCGCCACTGCAAGCTGTCGCCATACCGGCGGCATCTCGTGGCAGGTTGCCCCATCTTCCATCCGAACGCCAGAATCGAACTCGCGGCTTCGGATCGCCGGAATACGGTTCGATCCAGACGACGCCGTAGCATGCCGGGACATCTTCCGGGCGAAGTTGCCGCAGCATGTCGCCCTCGGACCAGGAGCGCTCATGCATCACCTCTTCGATCTGGAAAGGTGTCACCGTGCGCTGCCACGCCCCGGAGTTCACAACCACAGGCGTTGCTTCACTACGAGTGAGTGGCAGTGGCGCCGCGGGAAGGTGCGTGTGACCGAACGCGAGGACCTTGATCGACTGGGACGCGCGTGAATCAGCCGCCAGCGTCGCGCGCACCTGCTCGAAACGGCTCGCAACGAGGTCGTCGCGCGAACGCCAGAAGTAATCGAATGCCGATCCTCGTGTCGCCATGGTACGGGGACACTCGGATGGCGCGCGGCCCGTGGTCGGCGCCTGTGTCATCGAGCGTTCGAGTCGACGACGTGAACGGCGGAGAGCCGCGCGATAGTCGCACATGGCGATGAGTTGCTTGTCTGTGAGCGTCGCTAAATCGATCGACAGTCGTCCCTCGCGCAGCGCGGCGTCGACGATGGGACGAAACCGATCGTCGGGCAGGAGTGATTCCGCCAGCACCGCTGCGCCGCCGCCCCTGAGCGCCTCCAGATCCCACTCCGGCGACTGGACGTCTCCGCCATCCAGCTCGAGCCGGAACTGCTGCCACGTTGGACGCGCGAGAAAGAACATCAGCAGCGGCTGAACGGCATCAGCGGGCAAAGACATCGGATCGGCGGCGGCCGCGTATTTCAATCCGGCTCCTTCCTGCGCCACGTTGTCGAGAATCGGAAACCGCGGTTCCAGGTCGTTGTAAAGCTTCTGCGCTAGACGCTCGCCTATCGACCGTTCCATGCGCATGCCATCCTCAGCGCGAACGAACGGTTGCGGCCACGCGTTGAACGCGTACGGATCGCCCGGCATCTGATGGCCGTGTTCGGCGTAGACCGCGCCATCGGCGGAGAGCCAGTAGCCACGCGTGGCGATTTCGACTCGTCCCGGCGCGTTGAACGACGCGATCGCCATCGCGCCCACCGCAGGCAGCAGCAGCGCGGCGTCGTGATCGCCAGGGACGAGAATGACCCGGTTCTGGCCATTGCGCGCGAATGTCCCGAGCGCCGCGAGCTCTGGCGAGTGTGCCGCGGCCACACGCTCGAGCCGGGCACCCGCCTCCTGCCCAGTACAACCGAGCCGCGCGTCGGGCGCCCTGCAATCAGCGATGGTCGACTGCAACAGCTCGAACGTATCGCCGTTGAGCACAAGGTCGGTCGCGCCTTTGCCGGCTTCGTCAATCGCGCGGAGGAACGAAGCGAAATCCTCCTGCCAGCGAAAATCTTCCGTCGGCAGCCACTCACCGTTCGCGCTCTTACCTCCACCGAGGTGCAGGTCGCTCGTGATGACGACGAACCTCGACGTGGATGTCTGCGAATCGAGAACGGCGATCGTCGCCGCAATCGCCATGACGAGGAACACGGGCAGACGCGCGCGGGCGGTCGCCATCACGTCAGTCCTGTGCGAGCGATGCTCGCAGGATCTCTTTGTCGTTGCGAACGATCACGTGCTTGTTGGCATATGCCGGATGCGACCAATGGACCGTACCCTGTGGTTCGCGCGCGTAGGGATGTGTCGGCTCGATGAGATGCGTCCGACTGATCTCCTTGTAGCCCTCTGGGCTAAGACGGGCGATCACCAGATCTCCTCGCTCGGTGTTGATGAAGTAGCGATCGCCGTTTCGCACAAAGAACGCTGTCGCAAACGGTGTCGTGCGGCCCGGAATCAGATCTCGCGTCCGCCACACCTGCTTGCCGGTGGCCACTTCCCAGCATTGCAGCTGCCCCTGACTCATGCCGTAGATGTAGTCGCCCTGGACAATCGGGGTGCTGATGATCGAATGCGGCGAAAAGCTGTCGCCCCGCCAAAGCACGGTCGCGGCCGGCTTCTGCTCGTCGAGTTTCAACATCCGGGCGCCGTTGTAGAACGTCGTCGCCAGCAGATGTGGCCCGCTCTGCACGAGCGTCGGAACCGTGATCCCGAGGTCGACTTGAAATGGGATTTCCCAGAACACGCGCCCGGTCGATGGATCGAGAGAGCTGATGGCGGTCGGATGCCAGATCATCAACTGCCTGGTGCCGCCTGCCTCGATGATGATCGGCTGCGCGTAGCCTGGCTCCCAGTCCGACGATAACGCACGCCACAGCTCCGCGCCCGTGCGCTTGTTGAATGCGATCACCTTTGCATCGGGCTCACCGCCGGCGATCGCGATGAGCCGATCGCCGTCGACGAGCGGCGCCGCAGTGGCGCCCCACGACGGGATCGTGGCGTCGAAATCATCGACGAAGTTCTTCTGCCACACGACGCTCCCATCTTTCACATTGAAGGCGAACAGGTGGCCCATCGCGCCCAGCACGTAGACCAGGTCGTCGTCCACAGTGGGCGTGGCGCGCGGTCCGAGGGCGAACGTCATCTCGAGACCCGAGTAGTTGGCGTCCCATTCCTTGGACCAGAGCATTTTTCCCGTGCGCTCGTCGAGGGCAAGCACCCGCTCGACGACGCGGCTTCCCGACGTCCGGCGCGCATCGGTGACGAAGACGCGACCACCGGCAACCGCAGGTCCGCTGTAACCGGCGTTGACCGGCACGCGCCATGTGACCTTCAGGCCTGTTTCGGGGAAGCGGTCGACGAGTCCGGTTTCGTTCCAGACGCCAAGCCGGCCGTTGCCGCGCCACTGCGGCCAATCCTCGGCGCGCAACGAGGATATCGGCGCGACGAGCAGACACGCCGCAATGATTTCGATGACGCGAGATCCCCGACGCCGGTGAGCTGACATGCGATCCGCTGAAAGATCCTGGCAGATTCTAGCCAATTTCAATCTCTTAACTTCCAACTCCCAACGACCAACCTCAAGCGCATCCGGTAGTGGGTCAGCACTGAAATCGTCGATTCGCGGGTATCCCACGACACACCGAGGCAGCGCCGATTCCACGATCGTTCACGCCGTCCGCCCAAGGAAACACGTGATCGGATGGTTGACACGCGTGGGCAGAATCAGGCGGGGCGGGTGCGGCGATTTATGCACTCTCCGAGACGATCTGGTGTCCTGGCTCTCCGCTCTCCGCCCACCAGGCGGCGATGATCGAACAGGTGCTCAGGACGGCGAACCCCGCCACCAGCGGCAACACCGTGCCGTTGTAGCTTTGACCGATCAACGTTCCCAGCACCAGTGAGATGAGCATGGACGTGGCACCGACGATGGCGGCGCCGGTGCCGGCAACGTGCCCGAGGGGCTGCATCGCGAGCGCGTTGAGATTTCCGAAAAGCAGGCCGATGCCGAAGAACGACACCATCAGATAGGTCATCAACGTCCACAAAGGTGGATGGCCTGCGACAGCCCCCGCGAAGGCCGTGAACACCACCGACACGACGCTGATGCCTCGGAGAGCCCAGCGCGTGAGCGCGCCCATGCCGTAGCGAATGACGAGACTGGCGTTGACGAGCGACGCGCCGCCGATGGCGATCGCGAGCAGGGCGAAGTACAACGGGAACCGTATCCCGAGCGCGTACTGCTGCTGCAGGATCTGCTGCGCAGAGATCAGATATCCAAGAAAGGCTCCGAACACGTATCCCGCAGCGAGCGTGTAGCCAATGGACCGTCGCGTCGTCACGACATCACGCACCGACGCCGCCATCCTTCCGAGGGAGAACGGAATGCGGCGATTGCCAGGGAGCGTTTCCTCCTGTCGGATCGCGAACCAGACCAACGCGACGAGGCCCATGCCCAGGTAGATGCCGAAGATGGTTCGCCATCCGGCGACGGCGAGCACCGCCTGGCCGAGGGCCGGCGCCACCACGGGCACCAGGATGAACACGGCCATGATCAGCGACATGACCCGCGCCATCTCACGCCCTTCGAACCTGTCTCTCACCAGCGCAAGCGTGATCGTGCGTGGTCCCGCGACGCCGACACCCTGAAGAAACCGTCCCAGGAGCAGCAGGGGAAACGTCTTCGACAGCAGCGCCAGGAGGCATCCGACCGAAAAGAGGGCGAGCCCGACATATGCAGCAGGCTTGCGGCCGGTCGCGTCCGACAGCGGACCGTAGAACAGTTGACCGAGACCGAAGCCGAGGAACAGGAGCGACACGACCAATTGATTCTCGTTCGGC
>JBKPNV010000083.1:0-8413 GCA_046732795.1 Acidobacteriota bacterium | reverse complement strand
GCCGGCAGGCCAGCCAAAAGGTGGCCCACCACATCAGAGCGAGCGGGATCGTGTTCGAGCAACCGCTGCGAGCGCAGTGGTCCGTCTTCCAGTAGCGGCGGGGACGATTACCGGACGCGTTGACGAGCGAGAAGTGCTACCGAGCCACGATTGTGAGGCGTGCAAACTTGAACAGCCCTCTGAAGAGCGGATCTGCTACTGTGCCGCGCGATTGGCCACTCGGCGTTTGCAGTCGGTGGGATTCCAAAATGGAAATGCCGGGCTCATGCGCATTTGTGAAGTCGATATCGTTGATCACACGGCGGTTCCTCCTGAGGCTGTACTCATGGCACTGCGTAAACGACTGTGAAAGGGACGAAGCGATGATGAACACGAGAACGACCTCGTATCTCTACCTGTCAGCGGCGGCGATGATGCTGACATGGGGACTTGCCGTGCCGGCGGCGGCACAGAGTTCCTGCCCAGGCATCGCGCCTGGATGCTTCACGGGTAGCTTCCGAGGCGAGGACTCCCATCCAGTCGTGCCGGTCGTTCCCACTACGGTCGTGCTCCACACAACCGCCGAGGGAACTGGAACGCATCTCGATCGATTCTCATTGACCCGGGACGTGATTGGCGATCTCACGAACTTTACTGCCCATGGGGCGGCTCAGTGGACCGCGGCCAATGGAGAAGACATCATTTATACGACAGTGTTCGGTCAGGCGGAACTGTCGGATAGAAATGGCGGGTCGCTGAAAGTCACCGAAATCCACATCATCACTGGTGGGACGGGTCGATTCACGGGAGCCCAGGGCAGCTTTACCGTGCAGTTCTTTCACAAGCTGCAACCCAGTGCTGTCGTCGACGGCATCGAAGCGCACCACATCTCCGGCTCATTCCACGGCAGCATTACTTACCCTGGCGGAGCTCGCTGACAAGAGCCACAGCCAGGCCGGAGAAGAGGTGCCGAGTCGAGGAGTTCGGCACCACTTCTCCCAGCACTGGCTGCGCCCGTTCGACCTGTAACCTCTCTCGAGGCGCCTTCATGCGCGCCATCACCAGCGCGTGGTGCGGCTTCGGCGTGGACTGTTCGACGTGGGCGGGTCGATCGCGGAGGTGTGCGACACCTCCCGACTGAGATCGCGCACCATCCGTTCCTTGTCGTTGGTGTAGACCCGGATGTCTTCGCGGCCGCGGGTCGGTCCCACGTAGGCTGAGCGCGTTCAAGCTGCAACGCGAGCTCGGCGAGGCCGAGATGTGGGCGAGAATGCTGCATCGTGTCCCGCCGAGCCGGCTGACAAGAATGCGTCGAACGGTGCGTGCAACACATATCCCGCCAGTCCTCCCTTTGACAGGACGACGCTCTTGAAAAGCCTTGGGATCAACTCTCCTTCGAGGTGGTCTCCGTGCAGAGCGAGATCGAGCGGCGACGTGCACAATTCAACGACGTGAGTCACGCGGGCAATCAGCACGGCGGGTTCCAACTTCGGACTGTTGAGTTGTTGTGGCTTTCGAAAAGTCGATCGGCGCCAAATTTTGCGCGTGTTGAGGTGAATTGCTTTGGTCCAGTGTCGTCGCCCAGACTCGCTTAAATCACTGACGAAGAGAGCGTGGACGTTCACGGCAAGAAGCCAAGAGCAAGCACTTGGGCGTCGATGTACAAGGCGAGACTGCCAGTGATGTCGTGACTGGAGGTCGACCGACGGCTAGGCCGCCTTGCGGTCGTAGCGGTGGTTGAGCCCGCCAACATGCGACGTCACGACGATCCGCCCGCCCGACGCCGGCGTGACGGGGCGCGAGATCGGTGCGTCCTTCTCCAGTGTCAGGTGCGTTCGGGAGTGCATGTAGTAGGTGACATACGCGGTCAGTACTCGATGCAGCCCCGCGGCGTTGGCCACGACGACGTGATCGAGGCACTCGCGTCGGATCGAGCCGATGACGCGTTCCGCGTAGGCGTTCTGCCAGGGCGATCGCGGCGCGGTTCGCACTCTCTGCATGTTCATCCCAGCGATGGTGGTTGCCACGTCTGCAAAGACCGAGTCGCGATCGTGGAGGAGATATTGCGGTGCGTCATGCTCCGAAAAGGCATTGCGCAGCTGCTGCGCGGTCCAGGCCGCCGTCGGGTGCTCGGTGACTGCCACATGAACGATACGTCGGCGGTCGTGCGCGAGGATGATGAGTACGAAGAGTAGCCGGAAGGTGACCGATGGCACGACGAAGAAGTCGGCGGCCATGATCTGGCTCGCGTGGTTCGTCAGAAACGTACGCCAGGTTTGTGATGGTGGACGCGGTTGCCGTCGCATGTACTTGGCCACGGTCGATTGACTCACCGCGATCCCCAACTTCAGGAGCTCGCCGTGAATCCGAGGGGCGCCCCACAAGCGATTCGCGGTGGACATCTCGCGAATCAGGGCGCGCACGTCGTGTGGCACAGCCGGACGTCCGATGCGATGTCGGCTCTTCCAGGTCCAGAACAAGCGAAACCCGCGGCGATGCCACGCGATGACTGTCTCTGGCTTGATGACGTGGACAGCCGAGTGCCAGCCGGGCCAAGTGTGCGAGAGCCACGCCCAAAGGATTCGATCGGCCGACGTGAAGCGAAGACGCGGGCGACGTGATCGATGGACGACGGCCAATTGGTGGCGGAGCGCGATGATTTCCAGATGCAGCGAGGCGCGCGACTGGACGACAAATCGCAGCGAGTGGAGCAGCGAAACGACCACGGACGGCACGCCTGCAGGCTGTCGGAGAATGCCTGCAACCTCAATCGACGCAATACGTACGAAGTTCTCGGTCGGCACAACACATCCTCCATCGCATCCTGGTGCGCCACGGGATGGACCGGTTATCGGTGCGCGTAGGGACCAGCGGCCGGAGGTGGGATCCTGCCGACGACTGCATGTAGTCGGCGGCATCGTTCGGCTGACGACTCGGGATCTGTTACTAGTGCCACCTCGATTGATGCGGGAACCTTAAGCGATCGAGTTCATTCATCTCCGGATGATGTGTCGCGGATGAGACCGGCGAATGCGATGGCTCGTCACTCACTGGGGCCTAGAGCGTCCCCGCAGAAACCCTTCGAGTTCTCGTCGGAATGCCGCGGGCAGGCCGTCTGTGTCGGGCACTTCGCCGTCAACTTCGTGCGCACATCTCTGACGACACTGCCATACGCACGTTCCAAGGCGCGGCTCGCCGCGTCGGCGCCATGGGCGTCTTCAACGCGTGCGACCAGTGCGCTCAGTTCCGGATCGAGCAGCCGGTCAAGAGTCATTGTCGCGCCTCCAGCGGACGAACGATCGATCCAATCGAAGTGCCCGTGCCTCCAGGGCATCGACATGGGCGCGGGTCACGAAGCCCTCGGCCAGCCGCCGTCGATACCTTTTCGATGATGTTCGCCGGAGGAAGAGGCTCGTCGGTCATCAATGCGGTCCGTCGTCTGGTCTGACGAACGTACGATCAAGCCGGCGTGCGGCAGGTGACGGCCATCGCCACCAGGGGCAGTCCGGGTTTGGGCATTGATGACCAGGTTCGTTGCAGCCGTCATGCCGGACGGCTTGTCGGGACGGGCTTCGCAGACAAAACTCTGGTCGCAGTTGCAGTGTTATGACGCCAACATAGGATCCTCAGTCCTCCTTGTCGGAGGGCGACGATCTGCAGGGCAGCGATGCGCCGAAGCGAACGAGAGAGCGCAGGGAGTGAAGCAGGGAAACGACGACGGACACGATGTCTCCAGCCTAATCGGAACGGCTTGCGACCTCAATCGTCACAACGTACCGCGTTTCAGGCAGCGACAGATTTGGATTTCCCTTAGCGCATCCAGCGGAGCATCGGCACCAGCAGAAACCACGTGACTGCACCCACCAGTGCCAGCGCCAGTGCGACGCGTACTAAGAAAGCGAGCTGGTAACGGACACGCGACCACCAAGCCGCCACGCTGGTGTCGCGCTTCGACGGCAGCGCCACCGCGACAATCAGCAGCACAATCGCGATGAGCGATCCGATGACGTGAAATCGCACGCTTGCGGGTTATAGCATGTCAAGCAACACAGTCCCACGCCGGCGCGAGCTTCGCCCACGCGCCACGACTGGTACATAGAACTAGCCACGTTAGAGCCCGGATACGCGAGACACGTCCATGAGACGGCTTTGCCAACGCCTTTGGCTTGTGGTCTTTCGCAACCCGCGCGAGCATTCGATGGGCTCGGCTGCGCCCCGCTTCCATCGGTCAGGCTGTCAGATTGGCTGTGGAACGCGTCCACGGTTACCGTGGCCATTTCACTTCAGGTCGTCGCTTGCGTTCTTCCGCAAGCGACGCATCAGCTATCGCGGCGCAGATCGACGCGATGTGTTCCGGCCTGACGGTATTCTCTGCGCCGAGTGCCGTTGTTGCCCCGGGCAGCGTGGCGACGAAACACTTGAGCCACACCTCGTGATCCTCGCCGAGCTGCTTACTTCTTCTGCCATTCTCGCGCTCCTCGCGCGGAGTATGGCACGGCTTGGTTCAACCAATTCCTTCGGTTAAAGCAGCCCTGCAAGAGTGCCGATGTAGTACGCAGGAATCTAATCCCACATACCAAAAATGCGCCTAGGTCAGATTGTCCTTGCATTTGTAGTTCTGGCCTGATCTCGCACGGGAAATCGCGCGGGCGGTACGCTGCCGCACCGCGGTGATCGACCGGAATTGGCGTGCCTTGGGTCGGACGGGAGCAGTCACTTCTACGACCTGATGGTCCGAAGGGGTCGGCCGTACTTGATGGCATTCGATGTCGTGTGTTTGAACGGGCGTGATGTGCGCAACCTTCCATTGTCGAAACGCAAAGCGTGCTCTTGCGCACCCTGCCCCAGAGGGATACACGCGTGCGGTACGTTGACCACGTCGTGACACGTGGGCGTCGATTTCTTCGCTGCGGCTTGCAGGCTCGACCTCGAGGGCATAGCCATAGTCGCGAAGTGGTGGAATGGAACGTATCCGAGCCGCGCATATACATCGTGGGCGAAGATTCGGAATCCCAAGTACTTGCAATGGGACGGACGGCGGGATCGGGGTAACAAGACAACTGGTGCCTCCGACGGGCGTGATCTTTTTTCGCAGGATCGTGTTTAAGTTTTCGTTCAGGAAATTCACAATCGGCGAGACAATGATTCGCAGTTCCACCTCTCTCTTGGGGCGAGACTGTCAGGCGTTCAAAGGAGGATTCGATGCAAGGTACGATTTCGAAACTGTTGGACGCTTATGAGAAGGGCAAAATGTCCCGGCGAACGCTGATACAAGGACTGGCCTTGTTAGCGGCCGGTTCCAGTCCGGCCGAGGCAGTGGGATTTCAAGGCAACAGCATCAATCACATGTCATTGCAAGTCAGCAACCTGCAACGATCGACCGATTTCTACCAACGCGTGTTCGATTGCAAGGTAAACAAGCGGGAAGGTAACAACCAGCTCGTGTTCGGCAAGAACTTTTTGGTCTTGCGCGAAGGTAAACCGGCCGCCAAAGTGGATCATTTCGCGATCGGAGTAGACAACTTCAAGCAGGAATCCGTGACAGCCGATCTCAAAGCGAGGGGGGTCACTCCGATTGACCAACAAGGAGGCGGCTTCGGTTTCCATGTAGTCGATCCGGACGGATTCCCGGTACAGATCAGCGCCAATATGTAGACGCGATCTCAGGTAGGCACAGCACCTCTCGAGCGCGGCCCGCGCCGGCCGAGACATAGAGAAGGCCCACCCGAGCGGGCCTTCTCGTCTAGCCGCCTGTGCGGCATTGCTTGCAGGTCAGTGGTTGCCCACGGGTTGGAAGTAGTTCGCGGCTGCGAAGTTCGCGACGTCTGTTCCGAGCTGCCGGCCCTGCACGTCCGCGTTGCGGAAGTGGAGGCCCGCCCAGATACGCGCCAGGATGAGTTCGTCGAGCGCCTGCGAGAAGCTCGTGAACGTGCGCGTCGCATCCCCGCCTGGATTCACGAAAACGCTTGTGATCTGATAGCCGCCCGCGGGGGCATCGCCGAAGAACATCCGCAGCACGCCGATGTGCGAGCCGTCGAGGCCGAGATGTCCCGACACATGGTCGGGATAGGGCGCTGAGATCAGCGGCGTCCACGGCGGCGTCCCCGGCGGGTCAGGCGACGTCGCGGGGTTGCCGTCCTCCGCCGCCCTGCGGATCGCCTGAAACGGCCGCCAGAAGCTGAAGTGGTACTTGTCGTTCCAGCCGCTGATCGCCGCGTCCGCCGCCGCGAGGTTCTGCATCGCGAGGAGACGTGCGCTCTCCATCGCGTCGAGGTCGTTCCGTGCGATGAGCTGCCGGGCGACGTCGTTCCAGCTCGCGACGGGGTTGCTCTGCCACCACTTGGCGATGTACGTCTGGGTTGCGGTGCGGGCCGAGGGCGTCACCACGCCGTCGCCGCCGAGCGCCTTGACCTCGTTGAGCTCCGCCGCGTAGGCGGCGCTGGTGAGTGCAAGTGGGCTGGCGGAACGGAATTGCGACGAGCTCTGCATCAGGAACGGCTCGACGCCGCCCACCCACGGCGTGGGGTCGAGCGCCGTCGTGCCGTTGGGCGCCACCGGATCGAAGAACCCAGGGCTCGCGTTCGGGACGAACTGAGACGGCCCGAACCGTCCATCGCCCTGTCTCGCGTCGATCATGGCTTCCGCCGCCGCGGTCCCGGCAGCGACTCCCATGTTCTTGAACGGCGAGTCGGGTATCGCGTTCGTCGCCGTTTGGTACTGCGACGCGAGCGACGCGAGCAGGGTCGCCCTGTTGGGGAACGTGATGCTCTGGGGCACTGTTTCCACGATGTTCTTCAGAACCAGGTAAGCGGCCGTTGCGACGGCCGCTTCATCGGACGCTGTATTTCCGAACCGCCTCTTCAGGAGGTACGGCCGAAAGTGCTTCGGCGTGATCGCGTTGACCGCGTCGTAAACGGCCCCCTGGACCATTCCCATGTTGATTTGAGATGCCGGCGGTGCCCCGCCAGCAGGCCCCGGAAGCCCGGGTCCTGGAATCCCGGTGATCGTACTGATCGCAATGATGTTCCACTGCGTCACTGCGGTGGCGTCAGCGGTTGCGGGTGGTGCGGCCGACGCCCCGATGACGCCGAGTCCTGCCAGAACTGCAACGAGCGCCGCAGCGAGCCGAATAGACCATTTCCGTGTCATGTCTGCCCCCTCTCTCTTCTGCCCGGCCTTGTTATGAGCTGCCCCTGTCGTGCAGCGCGTGTTAGCAAATCACTTCCTGCAGATTTGGCGCAGACCTGGGGCACTACGATCGCACCGCCGAAGTAACCGACTCGGAGCTCTAGCCATCATCGGAACTGATGAAAATCGCACACGTCAAGATGCGAGTGCTTGAACCTTCGATGACGCGCCAACAGACCTCCACCTGCTCCGACCGCTGGACGTTCGTCATCTAATGGGTGACGTTGGACTGGTGACAGAGTGACGTGGACTCGGGCGACGGGCCATGTGCAGGACTGGGGCGCTGAACTTACCGCAAACGTAGCGTGCGCGTCTGTCGGAATACGACAATACGTGTTTGCTAGCTGGTGCGTAGCACCGAGCGGCAGAATCGGCGGAGTCGTGGCCCGTCGGTCGTCGTCTGTCTAGCCGCTACGTTCTTTGGTGTGATGTCGCTGCTATCGAAAAGTCGATCCGCGCCAGATTCTGCGGGCGTGTTGAGTGAACTCGTCGGTCCCGTGCTGCCCGCCTAAATCACCCGCGAAGAGTGTGGACGTTTGCGGCAAGAAGCTATGAGAGAGTGGATTTCGGCGGTGACGTACGGGTGTGGCTACCAAAAACTCAATCCGGCGAAGACAACAAGCATCGAGTGAATCGCCGCACTTCCTTTCAGGGCTATCGCGAAGTCGATCTGGGCGTGAGCCAAGGTGCGTTCAGTGTCCGGCGCGCGTGATGCCCCACGGGAGTGGGCGTTCTGGGCAACCTGCTATATGAACGATCGCCAGTTTCGACGTACAGGTCAGTGCGGGCTTGGACGTCGCGGCTGGACGTCGAGCGACAGCTACGCCACTGCGCGATCGAGCGATGGGGGAGCCCGCCGACCTGCGGCATCACGGCGATCCTCCCGACCGACGCCGGGTGACCGGCGCGAGATCAGGGCGTTCTTCTCGAGCGCCAGGTGCGTTCGTGATTGCATGTAGTAGGTGACGTACGCGGTGAGTACTCGATGCAGCCGGCGGCGTTCACCACGGTGACATGATGGCGCCATTCGCGTCGCGTCGTGCCAATGACGCGCTCTACGTAGGCGTTTCGTCACGACGAGCGCCGTGTCGTGAGCGGACGTCGGGTGCCATCCCCGGACTGCCGGTACGGTGTCGGCTCTTCCACGTCCAGAAGAGGCGAAAGCCGCGCCCGATGCCAGACGAGCACCGTCGCTGGCCGCACACGACATGGAGTGCCGCTCGCCAGCCGTGCCATCGCTGCGACA
>JBKPNV010000082.1:0-11963 GCA_046732795.1 Acidobacteriota bacterium | reverse complement strand
GCCCTGCTCGGGATTGAGATGCCCGCGGCGACGACGCCTGTCGCGCGCGTGGAGACGCCGGCCGACACGAAGCCGACCGGCGCGCCAGTCGCAACAGTCAACAAGGCCGCCGTTCCTGTCGCATTGCATCCGGTGCCACCGCCGATCCTGTCGGAGTTTGCGGCCGAAGCGGACGTCGTCCAGCCGATGCGTGACGGTGGCTCTCGACGGATGGCGATTACGCTTGCGATCGTCGGTCTGCTTGGCGGAGCCTCGGTTGCGGCGTATCTCGTGGTCTTCGCGACCCAAGCCGTCGACGTGGACGCCCTGCCGCTGCCAGCGCGCCCGCAGTGGACGACCAGTGCACCGCCCGCATCTCCCTGGCTCGTGCGCCCCGGACACGCCAGCGCATCGCCCACCTCATCGCCCACCTCGGTGCGGCAAGCCAACGATGGCAGCTATGCCATTCAAGTCGCAACGTTCGAGAGCCGGGAACGCGCCGACCGCCTCGTCACCGAGCTCGCCCGTGCCGGATTTCGCGCCCGCAGCGTGGAATTCAACCTCGGCCCGCTGCGCGGAATCGTTCTCCAGATTCGCGTTGACGGTTATGCGACCGAGCAGGACGCCGAACGCGATCTCGTCCGCATCCAGGAGCTTCCCGGTTACGCCGACGCGCACCTTCTCCGGAACTGAGCGCACGCTTTGGCGCGGCCGCCCACACGGACCAGGGGCCAAGCACAAAGAGCCAAGGACCACCGAACCGCGCTACATCGACTTGAAAGGTGCACTAGTCCGCGACGGCTTGCGGTGCCATTGCGGCGGTCCTCATCCAGCCGCCGAGGTGTGCGACAAGCCGATCAGCCTCGGGCGGACCCCAACTGCCGCACTCGTACGGCGTCGGCGTGACTGGTACGTTCAAAATCGGATCGACGATGGCCCACGCCGCTTCGACGACGTCCTGACGCGCGAACAGCGTCGCATCGCCGATCATGGCGTCACCCAGTAAGCGCTCGTACGGTCCGAGGCGCGTCCCCTGCCCCTGCATGTCCGTCGCCACCACCGAAAGCGTCACCGCCTCGCCGTTCATGCCTTCGCCAGGACGCTTGGCTGACGCGCCGATATCGATGGCCACGTTTGGCGCCAATGTGAACCTGACGTAGTTGTCACCATGCGATGTCTCGTTGAAGACAACCGGCGGTGCCTCTTTGAGATTGACGACGATCTCCGTCGAGGTCGCCTGCAGGCACTTCCCCGCGCGCACGTAAAAAGGCACGCCTTCCCATCGCCATGAATCGATGAAGAGTCGCATCGCCGCGAAGGTGGGAACCTTGGAATCAGATGCAACCTGAGGTTCATTGCGATAGCCGCGAAATTGACCGAGGACGAGATCGTCCGCCGCCAATGGCCTTACCGTTCGCAGCACCTTTGCTTGTTCGTCGCGCACGGCTTCGGGATACGTCGACGATGGCGCTTCCATGGCGAGGTAGCTCGCCATCTGCAGCAGGTGATTCTGGATCACGTCCCGAATGACGCCCGTCTCTTCGTAAAAGGCGCCTCTTCCGGCGACTCCGATGTGCTCGGCCATCGTGATCTGCACGTGGTCAACGTGATAGCGGTTCCAGATCGGTTCGAGGAATGCGTTGGCAAACCTGAAGTACAGCATGTTCTGCACCGGCTCTTTTCCAAGGTAGTGATCGATGCGGAAGATCGACTCCTCGGCAAAGGCGGCTCGCAGCGTGGCGTTGAGCTCACGTGCCGATCGCAGGTCACGACCGAACGGTTTCTCGACGATCACGCGCGCGCCTGCCGGGCAGCAGTGGAATGTCGCCAGGTGCTTGAGGACAACGGGAAAGGCCGAGGGTGGGATGGCAAGGTAGTGCAGCGGCCGGTGCGCGTCTCCGAGTGCCTCACGAAGCTTGACGAAAATGCTGCCATCGTTGTAGTCGCCCGAGACGAACCGAAGCAGTGCGATGAACTTAGCGAAAGCGGTCGCATCGAAGCTGCCGTCCTCTTTCAGGCTGTTGCGGGCGCGTTCGATCAGCGCCTCCAGTGTTCCCGCGCGCGCCACGCCGATGATGGGCACCGTCAGTCGCCCGCGCCTGACGAGGGCCTGCAGCGCGGGAAAGATTTTCTTGTAGGCAAGATCTCCGGTAATGCCGAAGATCACGAGGGCGTCAGACGGTTCACGCATCACGATGCCTTTCAGAGAATGCAAGTATAGGATCTCTACTGCTGGATGGTCATCGCACCGACGAGGTTCGGAACGCATCGAGAAGAATCGGCAATCGCACCGACGACAATGAACGGCCACACCGACGCCAAGATAATGCGCCCGGAGACCCTGGTCGGCCCGCTGCCATCACTGGTGGACCGGCTGATCTCAGATGCGCGTGACGAGGCGGCACGCGCCACGGCTCGAGGCGCGCTGTTCGCGATGGCGCTGCCGGGCGGCTCGGTGGGCGTTCGCGGGTTCCCGGCCCTGGCCACCGTGCCCGTCGATTGGAGCGCGACGCACGTCTTCTGGGTCGACGAACGAGCTGTCGAGCCTTCTTCTCCGGACTCCAACTTCGGCCTCGCCGAATCCCTGTGGCTCGCTTCCTCAGGCGCACCTCCGTCGAATATCCATCGCATGCCTGCCAACGATCCGGACCTGGACGCCGCCGCCGACGCATACAGCAACGAAATCACGCGCGTGTTGGGTGATCAGCCACGCTTCAATCTGGTGCTGCTGGGCGTTGGCCCCGATGGTCACGTGGCATCACTGTTTCCGGGTCATGCGGCGCTCTCCGAGGACCGCAGGCTGGTGCTCCCGATCGTCGACGCGCCCAAAGCGCCGCCGAAGCGAATGACGCTGACGCTGCCCCTCCTCACAAGCGCCGAACGCGTGATCGTCATGGCGCTCGGCAACTCCAAATCGGCCGTCATGCATGAAGCGCTGACGCAGGATCATTCCCGATTGCCGGTGTCGCTCGTGCTCCAACGCGCCGCACGCTCGTTGGTATTGCTGGACGACGAAGCCGGCTCCAGACTCTTGAAGGCCCCGACTCCGTACACTTGAGGCCAAGCGCTGAAGCGGCCTTCAAGAGTCCCGCCCGCCCGCAGGGCGGTTAGAAGATGCCGTCACAGCAAGCAAGGGGAGCCTCGCTTCCTGTGACCTGCTCTGTCACTCGAGAAGGTGATACTCACTTGAACAGAGAGGAAAGAGTGTCGATCCGGATCCCGAGCCCCGGATCCCGAGCCCCGAGTCCCGAGTCCCGGATCCCGAGTCCCGACTGAGAGAGCCGTATAATGCCCGTCGTGAAACCACTCTTCGAGCTCGCCGCGCTCGATGCCGTCAACTGGTTGCGTGAACAGGCAACCGAGTCCGTCGACCTGTTGGTCACCGACCCGGCGTACGAATCGCTCGAAAAGCATCGCGCCGTCGGTACGACGACGAGGCTGAAGCACAGCAAGTCGTCGAGCAACGACTGGTTCCGCGTGTTCCCCAACTCACGGTTTGGTGAGCTGTTCACCGAAGTCTTTCGAGTGCTCAAGCCCGATACGCATTTCTATCTGTTCTGCGATTCCGAGACGATGTTCATCGCGAAGCCGGAGGCAGAGCGGGCGGGCTTCAAGTTCTGGAAGCCGCTCGTCTGGGACAAGCGCACCATCGGGATGGGGTATCACTACCGGGCGCGCTACGAGTTCATTTTGTTCTTCGAAAAGGGAAAGCGCCGTCTGAACGACCTCGGCATCGCCGACATCATCACGGTCCCTCGGATCCATCGCGGCTACCCGGCCGAAAAGCCGGTGAAGGTTTCGGAAGTCGTCATTGCACAGAGCTCGCAACCGGGTGACGTCGTGGCCGATCCATTCATCGGATCGGGCAGCGTCGGCGTCGCGGCCCTGAAGCTCGGTCGCAGATTCATCGGCACTGACCTCAATCCCGAGGCGGTCCGCTGGTCCGCCGAACGGCTTCGCAAGTTCGGCAACGGCAATCAACCCGACGATGTCGCCCCAACCGGCGACAACGACTTGTTCGCTCTCATGGGCGCCAGGCGATGACCGGCGCGGCCTACGCCGATCTCGTCGCCTTCTATGTATCCCGGCGATTCGACGATCGCGGATTGAAGGTATACCGCGAGATTCAGATCGGCAAGACGATCATCGGCAAGAACCGGCACGTAGACATCTTCTGCGTCTGCGAACGCAGCAATCGTGCGTTCGCCATCGAATGCAAGTTCCAGGAGAGCATCGGCACCGTCGACGAGAAGATCCCGTACGCCCTCGACGATCTCAAGGCATTTCCGATGGCTGGGTGCATCGCCTACGCCGGCGGCGGCTTCTCGGACGGTGTGCTGCACATGCTCGAGGCATCACCGCACGCGGCGTACTGCATGCCGGCTCTCGACCAGTGCGAGCCCACTGCTGAGACGCGCGAACTCGATCACTTGATGGCGATGCACTTCGAATGGTGGGACGTCCTCATCGGCAGCAAGCGCCCGGTTTTCGATCAGCGGCTGCTGCTTTCCTGACGCGCTTTTCAGCTTCTCGTCAGACAGCGATCATCGCGCGTCTCTCCGGCTCCGCACAGCGCGGCCTTAGGCTGCGCGCTCACTCCCTCTGACGAAGAATTTAAGAAGACTTCAGGTACATCGCGCCGTGGTCGCCCTACGCTCGACATATATGTCGACGATGCTCTCGTTCTGTCAGTGGCTCGCGGACACGCCGTTCAGCACCGGCATTCGCGAGTCGACCTACATATATCCCGTCGTTGAATCGGTCCATGTGCTCAGTCTGTGCCTGTTCGTAGGTCTGCTGCTCCTGTGGGATCTGCGACTCCTCGGCATCACGCTTCCTCGCATCGCGGTATCGGAAGTCTGGGCGCGGCTCATCCCCTGGATCACGTTGGGTGCTGTCCTCATGGTGATCAGCGGTCTGCTGCTCTTCGCCTCTGATCCCGTCCGTTTCTACGGAAACGTCTTCTTCCGAATCAAAGCGGTCGGTCTCGTGCTGGCGCTGCTCAACGCGCTGGCCTTTCACTTCGGCATCGAACGGCGGATCGTCGAGTGGGATACGTCAGCGATGACGCCCCATGCCGCCAAGCTTGCCGGTGGTGTGTCCATCGCGCTCTGGGCGGCCATCGTCGTAACCGGACGCTTCGTCGCGTACAACTGGTTTCCCCCGCTCGTCTAGGAGTCGTCATGTCCGCGTTCTTTCAGTGGATCGAACACTCGTGGCTCGGTACGTCGGTGAACAATTCTTTCTGGGCCTTTGCCGCATTCGAGGCGATGCATCTGCTGGCACTTGCCGTAATCGGCGGCGCAGTGCTCGTCGTTGATTTGCGGACGCTGGGCTGGGTGTTTCCCCGTCAGCGAGTGGCCGAAGTGGCCGGCGAAGCAAAACCGTGGTTGATCGGCAGCATCGTCGCCATGTTCCTGACGGGTGTTCCGCTCATGGCGTCGCTCGCGTTATCGAAGTACTACTTCAACGAGGCGTTCCGTCTGAAGATGTACTTCCTGGCTGCCGCGCTGCTCTTCACATTCCTCGTTCGTCAACGCATCGCGATGGGCGACGACGTGCGCGCGAACTCGCGATGGGCAAAAGCTGTGGCTGTCGTATCGGTGTTGCTCTGGTCGGGCGTCGGCATCATGGGCCGCGGGATCGGTTTCTACTAGGCCGCACCGGACCCTCGCACGGGCGCTGCACTATTTATTGCGGCGGTGCCGCACCGCGGCCGCCGCCTCGGCCAGCCGGAGGTGCAGCGCCTCTGCCACCGGCCGGTGGTGCGCCTTGCTGATCCAGACCCTGGCCCTGACCCTGTCCCCGACCTTGCCCCGGGACAGGCGGACGACCGCAACCATCCTTGCACGGCGGAGGCATCACGTACTTGTCTTTGAGTTTCTTCCGATACTCCGGGTACATCGTCTCCGGTCCGCCGAGCACCGCCTCGAGCGGGATGTTGTAGTGCTCCGTCATTTCGTTCATCGCGGGATGTTTGCCCGGCAGGTAGTGCGGAACCAGCGCGGGATTCTCGTGAAGCATTGGTAGCTCCTCGATCGGCTCGCACGCGGTCAACGGGAAGTTGTTCGGATTGGTCGTGAGGCGGTAGATTTCGGTCAACGCGTACGGCTCCGCCAGATATACGGGGTCCTCGAGGATGCCGGTGACGGTCAGCACGTCGCCGTGCCGGTTGAAGCGATAAGTCATCGTCGCCCGGTCGCTATTGAAACCACGGTGGCGCTTGATGTCGCCGAGCTTGAAGTGCGTGGTGACCGCGGTCAGTGTGTCGCCCTCCCATTCGCCGGTAGTAAAGCCGCCGTGTGTATGCGGCGCGTTCTTCGACGGATGCGGCCTCCCGTCCATCCAGATCACGGTCTCGTCGCGATCACCCCACCCCGCAATCTTCCACGCGAGCAGCTTCTGGGTAATCGGATCCGGCACCATGGTGAACTGCAGCGGGAACGGGCCGACGATGGCGTAGATCGGCGGGTACATCTGGCACTGGCGCTCGGTCGCCGAGAGCGACGCGATGTCGTAGCTCAGCGCCTTCGCACGGCCATCAGCGCTGAACGGCATGCCGAGAAGATCGACCGGTTCGCGTGAAGCACCGTTGTCGTTCTGTCCGACACGCTGCCAGGTGCCGGTGAGATCGATCTGGGCGTAGGCCGGTGCCGCCGACAACGCCATGACCGCGAATATTGGTAGCGAACTTGTTTTGAAACCCATTGCCAACCTTTGACCTTCGCCTTTTGACCTTGCTGGGCTCACCATGTGGAAGAGCACGGCGTAGGATCCCACTTGCTGCCGTCGGGTTCCTTCTTGAAGACTGGCGCCACCAGCCTCGCCGTGCGCAGATATTGAGGGTCTTCGACCTGCGTCGTGATCGTGAGCCACTGCTCGCCATTCGGCCGCTTGTAGACATCCCAGTACTCGGTCATGACCGCGTTCTCACTGTAGGGGACGCCGTTCTTGCGCAGGTATCCGGCGCGAAGATTCTTGGTCAGGACTTGCAGCGTTCCGCCGCTCGGGCGAATCGGCGGCGTGTCTGCGCTGCGCTCTGTGGGTCTCAACTGCAGCGGCACGTTCGGGCGCGGCAACAGCCACTCCGCTTGCGAGGTGCCCTGCCACGTCCGCGACGTGTTGGCCTCCTTTTGTGCGGCACCAAATCGCAAGACTCGAGTCTGCATGCCGGCGTCGGTATCCACCTTGATCGTGTTGTCGTCCTGCCAGGTGATGTGAATACGTCCTGGCACACTCATCAGCGCGGGCGCTCCGTAGGACTTGCACTGCAGCCCGGCGGCTTCGTCTTTGGCCGGATCCCAGGTATCCGCAACTTTTGCGGCCTCGAGTGTCAGAGGAACGCCCTGGTAGTCGCCTTTCCTGGGCGTTACCATTCGCCAGCGCCAGTCCTGAGTCACGATCGAGACCCAGTACCCGGTCAAATCGAACGGCGCGGCTGCCTTCGGTGCGCGCGGCGGCTGTGGATTTCCGCGCTGCGCATCGAGGCGCACGAGTCCAAACGCGAGGCACACCGAAGCGACCACAATCAGCGCGCGGCTCATTTCGAGGTCCCCTTTTTCGCCGCGAGCTCGTTGTAGATGACTTCCACAAACATGTCAGTAGTCCATTCACCCTTATCGGTCCCGTACTGACTTCTATATCCAAGCGTTGGATCGGCTGCCTTGACCTGCGCGAGCGTCTTGCCTTGCTTGATCAAGTCCTGAACTCTGTCGCGAACGATCGTTACGGCGTCGCGGTACTCGAGCAGATCCAGCTTGTCGTACACGAACCCGTGCCCAGGCACCAAGAGCGTGCGATCCGGGTTCCACTGAATCGGAACGTTGAGGATGGCGAGATCCATCAGGCGGTTCAATGCATCGAGCTCGCCTTGAACGCTGCCGCCGCGTTTTGTGTCGATGAACGGCCAACGCGTCGTGTCGATGATGTCGCCGGTCGCAATCACGTCGCCGCGGCGGAAGAACACGACCAGATCGCCATCGGTGGTCGCCTCAGGCATGTGAAGGGCCTGGATGCCTTCGCCGTTCAGGTACATCGAATACAGCCTGTAGGCGAATGTCTTCGTCGGAAACAGCGCGAACGGGACCGCTTCCGACCCCGTTGCGGCCGTCATTCTGGTCAGCACATTTTCGTGCGCCAGTACGCTGGCTCTGCCCGAGTTCGAGACCAGGTCGTCGTCCAACCCCGCGCCAGCCGCAACGGCGCCCGGCAGGATACTGAGTCCGGCCCTGGCGAGCTTGTCGTTCCCGCCGACATGATCCGGGTTCATGCTCGTGTTGATGATGTAGCGGATCGGGAGTGTCGTGATCCGTTTGATCGTCGCCAGGACTGTGTCGGCCGCTTCGGTAGTCCCCGAGTCGACGAGGATGATGCCCTCGGGCCCCGTCTGCACGACGATGTTGCCGCCAGCGCCGGCGATAACATAGAAGTTCGGGCGAATCTGGACGACGTCGAGCTCCCCGCCCGCCTGCTGACGGGCGCTCGCGGGGCGTTCCCATCCGCTCAACAGGAAGATCAGGATCGCCGAACAGAAGATGGCGGCTTTGAAGACGTGGCGTCCGGCTTCCGCCGGACCAGTCGATCGTGCTCTCGTCATTAGTTCGCAGTTCTCAAGAGGATGAGAGCGCGATTCTCGCTATCGCATGGGGCCCAAGTCAAGCGTCGCGGCTCGTCAACAGCACTGGCATCGACGACTCATACGCTGGGATCGGGTCCCGCGTTTCAGGTCATTTCGCGGCCGGAAATGGCGGGCCATTGGGACATCACCACGCTCTCGGTCACGTGCTGATCGCAGCAAGAGCTGGTGCTCTTCCCACGACCCACAACGTCTCGCCGCTGACTGTTTTCAGCTCAGTCATGCCGTTGCCACTGTGCGAGATCACTCAGTGAGCCCCGTACAATTGAGCCGCCCCGGTGCGACGTGATATGTCAGCACCGAGTCCGTTGATCCTGATGCTCGGGCTCGACGAGCGTCTCGTCGTACCCTTCCCCAGCTTGCCAACGGGACGTGCGTCGGCGCGACGTCGCCGTGGCCGCAGGAGCGCACGGCCTTCAGCGTGCGCGGACACAAAAGAGACGTAGGGAGTTGGAAGTTGGGAGGTGGCTAAGAATGGTGCCCTCCGTCAACAAAGATCTTCTGCCCGGTCACCCAACCTGCCTGTTCTGATGCCAGGAAGACTACAACATCAGCCACATCATCGGGCGTTCCAATGCGGTTGAGGGCGAGAGCGGGCAGCAGCGCCCGCTCGAGCGCTGGGGTGATCCAACCCGTTTGCACGGGTCCGAGCGCCAGCGCGTTGACTGTGATTCCGTACTGCCCGAGCTCCTGCGCCGCGGTGCGCGTGTAGCTTTCCAGCGCGTACTTGCTGGCGCCGTAGCTCGCCTCGGATGGAAAGCACTCCGATCCCGCAGTGCTGATATTGACGACGCGGCCCCACGTCGCGGCACGTGCCACGTGTCGTCGCGCGAACTCGGCCGTGAGGAGTGCGGGTGCCGCTGCGTTGACGACGAGTTGTCGCGTTGCCGACGCGGCCGAAAGAGCCGGACCTGAATCAGTCCACAACTCGATGAAGGGATTCCGGCGGGAATCGCGGGAGGGTAGAAATGTATCCGCGCTCCACGTCGCTGCGTTGTTGATCAGCACATCGACAGCGCCACAGAAATCGTCCGCGGCATCGAACAGTCGCGAAACCGTCGAGAGGTCGTTGAAGTCGGCCTCGTACGCTGCGGCCCTTCCCCCGAGGTCGCGGAGGTCTTTCACGATCTCGTCGGCCGACTTTGCCTGTTCGGCGCAGTAGGCGTCCGCCTGAATACCTTGTTCGAGCCACGCTCGATGGTAGTGAAGAAACACGGTTGCGCCGAGCATCGTGAATCGGCGCGCGATCGCGGCGCCGATGCCGAGACGGTTGTTGGCGCCCGTGACGAGCACGGCACGTCCACGTAAACCTGGATTGATCACGGTCCCCTCCTGCATCACATCCGCCGCCTTCGCGCGGCGGAGACTTCAGGCGCGCTTCGGCGGGATCTGGCCAAGCTTGTCGCTCGCGCAGCATGGACAAGCGAAGGCGGGCAACGCCCATCCCGAATATGGTCGCGGTCGAATCTGAACTGGGTTGATCGAGACACACGCCACCACAGGCGACTCACCGTGGTGGCGAGCAACAAATGGAGGGGTTAGATCTTCACGGTGGTATCACCAGATTACTGCAAGTGAAGCGGCCCGTACGCCGAGCACCGAGTCGGGATCCCGAGTCCCGAGTCCCGAGTCCCGAGTCCCGAGTCCCGAGTCCCGAGTCCCGAGTCCCGAGTTCCGAGTCTCGAGTCCCGAGCTCCGACTCCCGAGCCCCGAGACCCGAGCTTCGAGTCTCGTTCACGATTCACTGCCTGACACCGAATCAGCCGCGCGGATTCAGCAGATCGCACGTGACATTCGCACGCCCCGCTGCCTCTCGCTGCGACAGCGCGATCGCCGACGCGTGACAGCGAATGCGCGGATCGACGCTGCCCAGTCGTGTCGCGCGCTGCATCGCCGATGCCGCATCGGCCACACGGCCGGCGCGGAAATACGACCACGCTAACGCGTCCATGGTCACGACGTCCTGGCGTTCGTGAGCCGCGCGCTCGGCCAGCGCAATGGCCTCCGGGATGTCCCGCCCTCGTTCGGCGAGGAATCGGGCGAGCGCGCCCGGCTGCGGCTGCTCCTGCTTCCATCCCTCTCGCTCCACACGCTCGACTTCTCGATAGATCGTTTCGGCCTCGTCGAGATGCCCCAGGCGCGCGAGCAGATCGCCTTGGGTCGCCAGCGACTCCGGCGTCGTCGGCACACGGCGAGAGAGGTCGAGCGCATCAGCATACCGATGCCTGGCGATGAGCAGTCGAACGCGTCCATTCATCGCGTACGGATGTGACGGGAAGATGAATTCCGCGTGATTGAACTCACGCTCGGCCTCGTCCAGCCGACCCTGCTGCAGATAGAGATTGCCGATCTGCGCGAACGTCCAGGCCAGTCCTTCGACGTCCTGGCGGCTCGTCGCTTCTGCCGACATCCGCATCAGCTGCAGCGCTCCCTCGAGATCGCCTTGCAACTCGCGCGCATACGCGACCCGTGCGTACGCTCCAGCGTCCGGACGATGCTCCATGACCTGGTCGAATGAATCGAACGCCTCCTCGTACCGTCCCAGCTCCAGCAGCGCATCACCTGCGATCGCGTAGTTCCAGGCATCCTTCGGCCGAAGCTTCTGCGCGGCTTTCGCCTCGGTCAGTGCCTCCGCAAATCGATGCTGCGACAAATAGACGACGCTGAGCATGCGACGCGCGAGGTAATCAGACGATGAATGGTTCAGCGTCGCGCGCAAGACGTGCTCAGCCTCGGTCGCGAGCGAGGCGTCTCCTTTCACGCGCGCGGCCCGCATGAGCGCATCGGCGAGCTGCACCGCCGCTGCACCGTCGCCCGGATGGGACGCCACTTGCTGACGATGCGACGCGATGGTCGCATCCAGCTCGGCCCGTGACGTGGATCGCCCGATCGTTGCCGTCTTCGTTGTGGGCTCCTTGCGGATGCTGTCCCTATGTAGCAGCATCCAACCCGTCGCGACTGCGATGAGACCGCCCGCCAGAATGAGAGTCGTACGCATATCTCCTCCTGCCACTGCAATTCCCAGCTGCCAATTTCGAACTCCCGACGACCAACTCCCAAATCCCAAGGTAATTGGTTAGCGGTAACGGAGGCGGTGGGAGGAAACGGCAAACCGCGGAGGCGCCGAGACTCCTGTCGTTCGTGGCTAACCCTCCGCAGTCTTCGTGTCTATCGATTCCCGGACTGCGGCGACGCGAGATACGGGAATGTGGGCAGATAGGGCACGTCGTTGCCCGACACGCCGTCGGTGAGCTGCGCGTTGATGCCTGTGTTGAAATCTGGAGTCAGCGGTGTCGCGCCAGCCATCACCCGCAACGCGACGTCCGTTACATCGTCGCCAACTCTGCGG
>JBKPNV010000081.1:0-3587 GCA_046732795.1 Acidobacteriota bacterium | reverse complement strand
CTTCAGGTTCCGCCAGCACCGCGCCGGAGGCCAGCACTGCGACCAGCAGCGCGACAATGGAAACCGTTTTAGCGTCCCGATCCGACCGTCCAGCCATTGCCCAGCCCGTATGGAAGCGTCACGAACGGCGCCGCTTCCAGATGATGGTTCAAGCCGCCCCGCACCGAAAATGTCTCCAGCGTCACCAGATTCTGCAGCATGCTCGGCGGCGCATCAGGCGGCACGCCGCGACGAGCGGCGGCACTGCCTTCGGATCCTTCTTGAACATGGCGTTCATGTAGCCGTCGAGCACACCGACGAGGCACGCACGGTCGCACTCCTTGACTGCGGATGCGTTCCAGGCCGGCTCCTGCGCCCTGACCGTCGCCGCGGCGAGGCATAGACTGCTGCGCTCAGCAGCCTCAACGTCTTCATCATCAGCGAGCTTAGCCGACTGCCCGGACGCGCTTCAACAGACTGTCGGTGACGTCGTTTCGCGCCGTCGGATACACTCACCGGGCAGGTGCAAAGATGTTCACGCGCTTCTTCGTCGTCATCGCATTGCTCGTCATCATCTCCGCTCCATCATCGGCACAGTGGCCCGATCACAAAGATCCGCGTGCGCCGCGGACGGCGGACGGGAAGGTCGATCTGAGCGGCCCGACGCCACGCACGTCTGATGGGAAACCGGACCTGTCCGGGGTCTATCGAAATGTCACCCGCGGCAATACCGAGCCGCGCGAAGCGCTCAGCCTGGACGAGAAACCGCTTGCCACGTTCCGCGACATCGGCGCGGGGTTCAAGGACGGCCTGCCATTGCGGCCATGGGCGAAAGAGCTGCTGCAAAAGCGTATGGCCAACAACAGCAAGGACAACCCTGACGTCTGGTGCTTGCCGCTGGGCAATCAGCAGTTCAACGTGCACACCTTCCCGCGCAAGGTCATTCAGAGTCCAGGCGTCGTGCTGCTGCTCTACGAAACCCATCAGGGCATCCGTCAGATCTTCACTGACGGACGATCCATACCCACAGACGATCCACAGCCGTGGTTCTACGGCTACTCCGTTGGCCACTGGGAAGGCGATACGCTCGTCGTCGAGACGAAAGGGTTCCGAGACGGCGGGTGGCTGGACATCAATGGCAGCCCGCTGACCGAACAAGGTCGCACGGTCGAGCGTTTCACGCGTCCGAACTTCGGGACAATCGAGATCGAGCAGACGGTCGACGATCCGAAAGCCTACACGCGGCCGTTTACGACGCGCGTGATATGGCAACTGATGCCGGACACCGAAATCATGGAGATGATCTGCCTGGAGAACAACCAGTCGATCCATCATCTGGTTGGAGCGGACGGTCCGGCCAAACCGTAGCCACGAAGAACACGGAAGCCACGAAGGACACGAAGAACACTTACACGATCAGATCGGCGCGCGCACTGAGTCGAGGACTCTTTCGACTGAGAACAGCCAGATAGAACTTCCCTGCTTTGAGGTCGGCGGCCTCGGTTTCGGTCAGCGTGACTGTTCCGGCAATCTGCGGCGTTGCTGACCTGGCGAGGACGTAGGCCACGCCTCCGTTCCGACGACTGGTGCGCCGGTGCAGGTAGACGCCTCCTGCGTCATCGCGGATGCCGCTCACGCGAATGTCGTAGCCGAGACGACGGCTCGGCTCGTCGAAGATGAAGCCGCCAGCCGCTTCGAATGCGACGTTCGACACCGGTACTGAATGCGCACCTGTCGCTTTCACCAGAAGACGGATGCCGTCAGAGACGCGCGGTGTTTCGACAGTGGTAGTCGCCAACAGCGGCGGCCGGCGATGATGCGTCGATTGCTCGAAGTCGAAGGCGAGCGCGAGCAGCGTGGCTTCTGCGAATCGCCGGCCGATGAGCTCGATACCAACGGGGAAACCACCCGCTGTAAAACCGGCCGGAACCGTAATCGCAGGCAAGCCGCTGTTGGCGGACAGCGCGGCGTTGCTGCCTGCCTGCGCTCCTCCGATGACCGGAGCGATTCGCCGGATCGTCGGATATGCGATGGCATCGAGACGATTGGCGTCCATCACGTCGACGACGGCTTTCGCCAGCGTCTCGCGAGCGACGAGGCGGGCTTTGTAGTCATCACTCGAGAGATAGTCCGCAGCGCTCGCGTTCGCCACGTCGAGAATGCCCTGAATCCCCGCGCTGTGCAGCCCGGTGTCCAGCATCTCCTCGATCGACCGAGCGTGGGCGCCCGCGCTCGTGAGATAGCCACCCAGGTAGGCCTTGAGTTCCTGGGTCAGCAGATTCGATGCTGCGATCAGCTTCGCCAGATCCGGAATGACGACGTCGACGACGGTGGCACCGCGTGACTTGAACTCTTCGATCGCACGGCGCACGACCGCGGCAACTTCGTCGTCTTCAGGAGCGGATCCGAAAAATTCGATCAGGACACCGATCCTGGCGTTCTTCAGCGAGCCCTCCTTCAGTGACATCGTGTAACTCCTGGGGATCTTGCCACCGCTCGCCTCGGTTGTCGGATCGGCCGGGTCGTAGCCGACAGTCTCGTCAAGGATCAATGCAATGTCGTCGACCGTGCGCGCCATCGGCCCCCCGGTGTCCTGCGTGTGGCCGAACGGGATAATCCCTGCGCGGCTCGACAACCCCGCGGATGGACGAAGGCCCACGAGCGAGTTGTGTGAGCTCGGAATCCGGATCGATCCGCTCGTGTCGGTGCCCATTGTGAAGGCAGCGAAACATGCTGCGCCGGCCGCGCCGGAGCCACCGCTCGACCCACCCGGTGTACGAGTGACGTCGTAGGGGTTTCGCGTCTGTCCCCCTAACGAGCTGATGCTCGTGAGACCGAGCGCCAGTTCGTGCAAGTTCACCTTGCCGAGTAGAACGGCGCCCGCACGGCGGAGCTGCGCCACCTGGAAGGCGTCCTGCGGCGGCACGATTCCACTCAGCGCCAGCGATCCGCCGGTCGTCGGCATGTCCCTGGTTTCGAAGTTGTCCTTGAGCAGGACTGGAATGCCATGCAGCGGACTGCGCGGGCCTCGCGATTTGCGTTCTTCGTCCAGGGCCCGTGCCGCTGCAGCCGCGTTGGGATGAAGGGAGACGACGGCATTGAGACGCGGCCCCGCCTGATCGTAGGCGGCGATGCGGGCCAGATACTGCTCGACGAGCTGTTCGGAGGTCACTCGTCCGGCCGTCATGGCCGCCTGCAGCTCGCGAATGCTTTTCTCGCTGACGTCGAACGGTTCGACGCCCTGTGCCGTCACCCGAGCGCCACTTGTGCCGAAGGCGACCAGCGTGGCACCGGACGCGTGGATGAACTCGCGCCGCGTTGGGCGTTTCACTGGCGGCCCCTGAGACGACGCAACAAGTTCTGGCCTCGCGGTGAGAGGCGATAGCCGATTTCCAGGCTCTCGGTCAGACCGAGCGCTTTGAGCTTTCGCACGTTCACTTTGAACGCCATCTTCTCCTGTCCGACCATGACGCACAAATCTCCGGCCCGCACAGCCGGGTGAGCATCGATCGTTTCAAGCACCTTCACCGTCCACGGCTTGCCGCTCGCGCGAGCGTCAAGACGACCAAGTCGGGCGGCTAACGCGTCGAGCTCACCAGAGCCCGGCA
>JBKPNV010000080.1:0-31523 GCA_046732795.1 Acidobacteriota bacterium | reverse complement strand
ACTTGCTGCCGGCCTGCAGCCCGACGACGACCTCCACACCGCTGTCCTGGAGATTCAGCGCGTGCGCGTGCCCCTGCGATCCATATCCGATGACGGCGACCTTCTTCTGGCGAATGAGGTCGATATCCGTATCCTTGTCATAGAACATCGTGGCCATGATTGCTCCTCAGTGCGTGACTGGCTGAATCTTTGATCGTTGATCGTGGATTGTCGATCGTTGTCGAATCTGAGATCGATGATTGTTGATGAGTGATGACCCCACACCACCAATCAAACATCAGGAATCGCCAAGGGATCGATAATCAAAGATCGGCAAATCAAAGATGACGAGATTACGAATATTGCGACGCGGACAATGTGATATCGCCGCGCCGCATCGCGACTCGCCCGGTTCGAACCATCTCGATGATTCCCAGTGGCTCGAGGCGTGAAATGACGGCATCGACGTGCGGCGGTTCGCCCGTGATTTCCAGCGTCATCGTCTGTTCGCCGGAATCGACGATGTGCGCGCGCGTTTCGTCGACCACGCGCAGCAGGTGGGCGCGATCGTGTCCGGCGACGGCGACTTTGACGAGCGCGAGGTCGCGCGCAACGGCGGGCACCTCTTCGAGGTCCTCGACCTGCAGCACGTTGACGAGCTTGTAGAGATATGCGGTGACGCGCTCGGCGCTGACCTGGTCGCTGTCGATGACGAGCGTCATGCGCGAGATACCTGGCACATCGGTGCGGCCGACGGTCAGCGACTCGATGTTGAAGGCACGGCGTCTGAACAACGACGCCACGCGGTTGAGCACGCCGGGCTTGTCTTCGACGAGCGCTACGAGTGTGTGATGCATCTCAATTCCCAACTCCCAACGTCCAAGTCCCCCAACGGCGAACCTCGAACCCCTTGGGAGTTGGGAGTCGGGTTCCTGGGAGTTCGGTCCCCGGCCTTCTAGAGTGGGTCGGCCCCGGTTTCCACCAGCACCGACGTCTGCTGCGGCCGGCGAATCATCGCGTCGAGATCGGCGCCCGCCGGCACCATCGGGTAGACGCTGTCTTCCTGCTCGACGCGGAAGTCGATGAGCACGGTGCCTTCCGCCTCCCGCGCCCGCTGGACGACGTCGTGGACATCCGGGCGTTTCTCGACGCGCAGGCCGAGCAGCCCATGCGCTTCGGCGATCTTCACGAAATCAGGGCTGCGCAGCGGCGTCGCGGCGTAGCGGCGGTCGTAGAAGAACTCCTGCCACTGGCGGACCATTCCGAGATAGCCGTTGTTGATCACCGCCACGTTGACCTTGACCGCTTCCTGCGCCGCGGTCGAGAGCTCGGCCTGGGTCATCTGAAAGCCGCCGTCACCGACGATAGCCCAGACCTCGGCATCGGGGCGAGCCATCTTGGCCCCGATCGCCGCCGGCAGCCCGAAGCCCATGGTCCCCAGCCCACCCGAGGTGATCAGCGTCCGCGGCGATTCGTGATGGTAATACTGCGCTTCCCACATCTGGTGCTGACCGACGTCGGTGACAACGATGGCCTTACCCTCAGTGATCCGCCAGATGTCGTTGATCACGTGCGGAGCATACAGATGGCCGTTGTCGGGCAGTGACTGGATGTCGTGAACCGCCGACGTGCCCTTCATCGAACCGATGTATTTGAGCCACGGATCGTGATCGGCTGGTTGTACGACGTCGAGCAGATCCTTCAGCGCCTCGCGCAGGTCGGCGACGATCGCCGCATCGGCCGGGACGTTCTTGTTGATCTCTGATGGATCGATGTCGATGTGAATCTTCTTCGCATTGACGGCGTAGGTCTTGATGTTGCCCGTCACGCGATCGTCGAACCGCATGCCGAGCGCAATGAGGAGATCCGCTTCCTGGATCGCGTGGTTGACCCACGACTCGCCATGCATGCCCATCATGCCGATGTGGAGCGGATGACTCGCCGGGAACCCACCGAGCCCGAGCAGCGTCATCGCAACCGGGGCGTTGATGCGCTCGGCGAACTGACGCACTTCATTCATCGCACCGCTCTGCAGGATGCCCTGACCGGCGAGGATCACCGGACGCTTCGACTTGGCGAGCAGCTCGGCGGCCGACAGGATCTCTGATTGCGGAACCGTCAGCTTGGGGCGATAGCCTCGAAGTTTCACCGGCGAGGGATCCCATGCCCAATCGATCTTCGCTTGCTGTGCGTCCTTGGTGATGTCGACGAGCACAGGACCAGGACGGCCGGACTTCGCAAGGACGAACGCCTCTTTCATCGCGGGCATGATGTCTTCGACCCGCGTCACGAGATAACTATGTTTTGTGATCGGCAGGGTGATGCCAGTGATGTCGGTCTCCTGAAACGCGTCGTAGCCGATCAACTTGCTCGGCACCTGTCCCGTGATGCACACCATCGGGACCGAGTCCATCATCGCCGTGGCGATGCCGGTGACGAGATTGGTCGCTCCCGGACCGGAGGTCGCCATCGCCACGCCTACTCCGCCGCCGGCGCGGGCGTAACCGTCCGCCATATGAGAAGCACCCTGTTCGTGTCGAACCAGGACGTGCTTGACCGGGTAGTCGAGCATCGCGTCGTAGGCGGGAAGGATTGCTCCACCCGGATATCCGAAGACCGTGGTGACACCCTCGTTGACGAGGCATTCCCAGATGATCTGCGCACCCGTTCGCTGCGTGGCCATGAACCCCAGTGTGCACTGCCGGCGTACATCAGTCAAATTGATAGTCGTTCCGACAAAATAAGATCGTGTAATAAGCCGGGCCGTGCGCGGGCTGGCGCAAAGCGTCGCTGATCTCTCAATTTTGTATCTGGATGCCCGTTCTGAACTCCCGAAAGTGCGCATCCTCGCACGCCAGCCCAGTCGGCCCGATCCTTGAACGGTACGGCCTGAGAGGGATGGCAAAATCATGAAAACCCACTGGATTGCGGCCGCGTTTCTCAGCTCGACTCTGGCGATCGCGTGCGAAGGAGTTGGTGCAAACACGGCCAATTTGACACCTGAAGCGGCCCCCGCGGAGCAGGCACCTGCTCCTCCGGCACCGTCCTCGATGACGGCGGCGGCGAGAGCGCAGGGGGGTCCCGCGACTCCGGCGCCTCGACCCAGACCGGCCCCAGCGCCATCGGCGAGTGTTCGCTCGGAAGCGGCTCCGCGTCCTGCAGCGCCTCCGAAGCCGCGCTTCCGCGAGGTCTCGGTTCCGACAGGTACACAACTGCCGCTCGAGTTGACGACGGCGCTGTCGACCGAGACGGCGCAGATTGAAACACCCGTCTCTGCGCGACTGCGCCAGCCTGTCGTCGTGGATGGTCTGACCGTCTTCCCCGCCGGCGCGGTGTTCCATGGGAACGTTACGGAAGTCGAACGTGCCGGGCGCGTGAAAGGACGCTCACATCTCGCGTTTCGATTCACCGAGGTTGAGATGAATGGTCAGCGCGATCAGGCCCGCACGGGCGTCGTCAGCTTCGAAGGTGAGGCAACGAAGAGCGAAGACGCAACCAAGGTTGGCGCTGGTGCAGGTATCGGCGCGGTGATCGGGGGAATCGTTGGCGGCGGAAGTGGAGCGGTGAAAGGTGCGGCGATCGGCGGAGCCGCGGGCGCCGGCACGGTTCTGGCGACGCGTGGGCGCGACGTCGTGCTTCCCGCCGGCCACGAAATCTCGGCGGCGCTGTCTTCACCGTTCGAGCTTCGCGTAGAACTTCAGTAAAGGACACCGGGTGTCATTTCGCCAGCGCGTCTACGAAATGACACCCGGTGTCTTGGCCTCGCGCCCTCCGTCGAATCCGATCTTGCCGTGAGTTCCATCGCAGAACGGCTTCTTCGACGACGCCCCGCATCGGCAAAGCGCGATAGGACGGCGATCGATCGGGTACTGCGCGCCCTCCCAGTCGATGACGGTGACCTCATCGCTCTCGATGACGTACGGACCGTTACGCCGCAATCTGATCGTGACCACGTCGGACCACCTTCACGTCGTGTCCGGCTTCAGCCGGACCTTCAAAACTGACTCGGGTTGCGACCGATTCCCACGATGCTGCACGCGTAGATCAGGTTGAGCTTTCGTCGTGCGGCTTTCTCTATGAGACCATCGCTCTCAGCGCCGGGGTTGATCCAGATCTCGGGAATCTGCTTCTGCTCGAACTCCGGCAGCAAGCGTTCGGCAACATCGGGCTGCACATACACGGTAGCCATGTCGATTGGCCCCGGCACGTCCAGCACGGACGCGTATGTCTGGAGTCCTTCGACGGCTTCTTCGTTCGGATTAATGGCGAAGACTGTGTAGCCCTCAGCCACGAACGCCCGGAGCGCCTTGTTTCCGAACTTCCTGCGATCGCTCGACGCCCCGACAACAGCCACCGTTTTCGCCATCAGGAATTATCTCAGGATGGAGGAAAAATTTTTCCAGGGTTCAGGATCCCGGCTGGATCGAACGCTGCCTTGACTCGTTTCATGAGCGCGATCACATCACCGGAGAGCTCGACCGACAGATACGGGGCCTTTGCGAAACCGATACCGTGTTCGCCACTGATCGATCCTTCGAGCGCAACGACGCGCTCGAAGAGTTGTCGCTCCGCCTGTCGCGCTCGCCTCAACTCATCAGCGTTGCTTCTGTCGACCATGAGATTGACATGGATGTTGCCGTCACCGGCATGTCCGAACGACGCGACGCGCAGTTGATACTGACGCGCCAGGTCAGCAACAGTGTCCAGCAACTCGGGAACGCGCCCACGCGGCACCACGACATCGTGATTGATCTTCAGCAGTCCCGTCGCGCGCAGGGCGAGCGAGAGTTGCCGTCTCACGCTCCACACGTCCTCACGCTCGGCTGCGGTTTCAGCCCGGCGGATTTCCAGAGCGCGCGCGTCGCGACATGCGGCCTCGGCCAGACGGCTCTCCTCGTTCGCTGCGGCTTGCACGCCATCGCATTCGACGATCACCACGGCACCGGCACCGGCCGGCGCCACAGCGCGACCAAGGTGCGCCTCGACCGCGCGCAGCGACTCGCCATCGACGAGTTCAATGGCCGCCGGAACCACGCGCCGCTTGATCAACTCGGAGACAGCGTCGACGGCATGCCGCGCGTCGCGAAACGCGGCGGAGAGTGTGATTCGGACAGGCGGCTTCGGGATCAACCGCACGGTCACTTCCGTGATGATCGCGAGCGTCCCTTCGGATCCGACGAGCAGCTGCGTGAGGTCGTATCCGACGACATTCTTGACCGCCTTCGATCCGGTTCGCACGATCTCGCCTGTCGGAAGCACGGCTTCCAGCGCAAGCACATAGCGTTTCGTGGTGCCGTACTTGAATGCGCGTGGGCCGCCAGCACATTCAGCGACGTTTCCGCCAATCGATGACGTGTCCAGACTGGCCGGGTCGGGAGGATAGAACAGTCCAACACGTTCGACGGCACGTTGCAGGTTCCCGTTGATCACATTGGGCTCGACAACGGCGAGCAGGTTCACCTCGTCGATCTCGAGAATGCGGTTCATCCGCTCGAGAGACAGCACGACGCCTCCGCGCGTGGGTACCGCGCCGCCTGTGTAGCCGGTGCCGGCTCCGCGGACGACCAGTGGGATCCGATACTGCGTGCACAGGCGAGCCACTTGTGAGATCTCGGTGGTGGTTCGCGGAAGGACGACAAGATCGGGAGGATGACCCTGCCCTAAGGCGTCAGCGGCATACGCCGACCGCGACTGTTCATCATCGCGAACGTTCTCGGGTCCAACCGCTTCGGTAATCGATTCACGAAAGCTGCTGTGCACAATCAGTGTCACGCGTGCGTATCGGACGGCTGTAGTGACTCGGCGAAGCGGAGCATGCGCGTCGCTCCTTCGCGGAGACGATCCATCGAGGTCGCGTAAGAGATGCGGATGTACCCAGGTGCCTCGAATGCCTCTCCCGGCACGACGACGACGTGCTCGCGCTCGACGAGCGCCCGGGCGAACTCGGCCGAGGTGCGGATGCCCTCCGGCGACAACAGACCAGAGACGTCGGGCAGCAGATAGAACGCGCCGCGCGGCTTCGCGCAGCGAATTCCCGGATGCGCCGTCAGCCAGGCGTGAATGTTGTCTCGCCGCCGTCGATACTCGTCCAGCATCTCGAAGACGGCGTCCTGCGGCCCCTTGACCGCAGCGAGTGCCGCCTTCTGCGTGATCGAGGTGATGTTCGACGTCGATTGGCCCTGGATGACGTTGAGCGCGGCAGTCAGTTCTTTCGGTGCAATGCTCCAGCCGCAACGCCATCCTGTCATCGCATATGCCTTCGAAGCCGAGCCTGCGAGCACGGTGCGCTCGCGATGACGCTCGAACAGCACCCTGGGGAGGTTGTGCGCGGCAGGATCGTACACGAGGTGTTCGTAACACAGGTCGACGATGATCCAGATGCCACGAGCGGCGGCTGCATCGGCAATCTGCGCCACAGTCTCTTCGTCGATGAGTGCGCCGGTCGGGTTGCTCGGCGAATTCAGGATGATGGCTTTCGTCCTCGTCGTCATCGCCGCGATCACCGCGTCCGCACGCACGATGAAGCCGTCGTCGGATTTGGTGGTGACAATGACGGGCATCGCACCCATCAGCTTCACCTGCTCGGGAATCGTCGGCCAGTACGGAGCGTGGGTGATCACCTCATCACCAGGGTCGAATAGAGCTAAGGCGGTGTTGAAGAGCGCCTGCTTGCCACCGGCTGTAATCAGTACTTCGGTTGGTGCAATGGTGATTCCGTAGTCCTGCCGGTAACGGGCGCAAATCGCTTCACGCAGCTCCGGGATACCGGCGGCGACTGTGTACCTCGTGAAGTTCGCATCGATTGCCGCTTTGCCGGCGCTCTTGACGTGAGGCGGAGTCGGAAAATCAGGCTCTCCCGCGCTGAAGTCGACGACATCGAATCCCGCGCGGCGCAGCCGCTCGGCCTCAGCGGCGACCTGGAGAGTCGGCGATGCCGACACCTGAGCGAGCCGTTTGGCCAGCATCGTCAGGACCGCCTTTCGTGCTTGCGCCTCATCCACGTCTCGACGGCCGCTGGCACCAGGCCGGTCACCTCTCCGCCCAGGCTGAAGACTTCTTTGATCAGGCGCGAGCTGAGATACGTGTACTGCTCGGCCGGCATCATGAAAACGGTCTCGAGCGATGGTTCGAGGTGACGATTCATCAAGGCCATCTGGAACTCGTACTCGTAGTCCGAGACCGCTCGAATACCCCGGATGATGGCGCTCGCGCGCCGGCGGCGCGCGTAATCGACGAGCAAGCCATCGAACGTGTCCACTTCGACATTCGGATACTCGGAGAACACGTCGCGAATGATCTGGATGCGCTCATCGGGCGTGAAGAGCGGTTTCTTCTCCTGGTTGACCAGCACGGCCACGAGAATGCGCTCGAACAGGTGTGCGCTTCGCAGAATGATATCGACGTGCCCGTTCGTAATCGGGTCGAATGAACCGGGAAAGATTGCCAGGCGGCCGTTTGGGGGATCGGGGGCGCTCATACGATTAATGATTATTGATCTCTGATTGCTGATTCGTTGTTGATTGACGATTGTTGATTAGTGATTGGGGTCCAGGCGCTACCGTGGGAATTGAATCAAGAATCAGCAATCAGCAGTCAAAAACGAATCACGAATCACAGATCGTTAATCAACGATCGATTCCCGCCCTGGTCAACATCGTCAACGTGCTGTCGCCGGATCTGACGTCACGCACGCGCTCGAGCGAGGGTGGCACGTCCGGGTCCTGACGGGTGGCGCGCTCGAGCACCAGCAAGCCACTCGACGACAACAGGCCGCCTGCTTTATCGAGCACCTCGAGGACGTTTTGAATGTCGTACGGGGGGTCCAGCAGAATCAGATCGAAACTGCCCGCAACACCACCGCGCCACGCCAGGAAGTCGCTGCACGCCACAGTATAGCCGCCCTTCAGGCCGCACACGTGCGCGTTCTCCTCGATCAGCGCCGTTGCGCGGCGGTCCTGTTCGACGAAGGTGACATGCGCCGCACCGCGACTGATTGCTTCGAGCCCGAGTGCGCCGGTGCCCGCGTATCCGTCAAGGACATGCGCTCCCGCAATCCGCGGCGCGAGGATGTTGAATAACGTCTCGCGCAGCTTGTCTGAGGTCGGCCTCACGCCTTCCCAGCTGGGTGTCTTCAGTCGACGGCCTTTGAATTCACCCGCGATCACACGCACCCTACCCCACCTCGATCAATCCGAATTGATCCTGCCACTGGCGTTGGACGAATGACTTCAGTTCCGCCGTCAGGCCGCCTTCGTCGACCAGGCGTCTGGCTTCGCTATGCGCCGACTCCATGATGTCGCGATCGCGCACGAGGTCGCCGGTTCTCAGTTTGGGAAGCCCTGACTGACGCGTGCCGAACACATCGCCCGGCCCGCGTAATTCGAGGTCACGCTCGGCGATGAGGAATCCGTCGTTCGTCGCGGCCATCGTCTTCAGCCGCTCGCGAGCGTCGTCGCTCCATGGCGCCTGATACAACAGCACACAATACGACTCGTGCGGACCGCGCCCGACGCGACCACGCAATTGGTGAAGCTGTGACAAGCCGAAACGCTCCGCGTGCTCGACGACGATGACCGATGCATTCGCCACGTCGACACCAACCTCGACGACCGTCGTCGACACGAGCACGTCTATCTGTCCCGCGACGAAAGCGTGCATGACGTGATCCTTGGCATCCTGTTTCATACGCCCATGCAGGAGGGCGACGCGATGCGCAGGGAACACCTCCGCCTGGAGATGGTCCGCCATCTCGGTGGCTGACCGCAGATCGACTTTTTCGGATTCCTCGACCAGCGGGTAGATGACATAGGCCTGGCGACCCTGGTCCAGTTCTCGACGGATCAAATCGAACACTTCATCGCGCCTCGACTCGGGCTTCACCAGCGTCCGCACGGGCTTGCGGCCAGGCGGAAGGTCCGGAATCTTCGAGACCTCGAGCTCGCTGTAGTCGGTGAGCGCGAGCGTGCGCGGGATTGGCGTCGCCGTCATGAGCAGAACATCGGGCCGCAGCCCCTTATCCCGCAGTCTGGCTCGCTGTTCGACGCCGAAGCGATGCTGCTCGTCGATGACGACGAACCCCAGCTTGTGGAACGTCAGGGCCTCTTGCACGAGGGCGTGCGTTCCAACAACGAGATGAGTCGTGCCCCGCTCGATGTGCGAGGTGATCGTGTGCTTCTGCAGACCGGGTGTGCTCCCCGTCAACAGATCCACACGGAATCGCGACGACGCCAACAACCGTGCGATGTTCGAGTAGTGTTGATTGGCCAGGATCTCTGTCGGCGCCATGAATGCGACCTGCAGCCCGTTTTCCAGGGCGACGATTGCCGCGAGCAGCGCGACGATGGTCTTCCCTGCTCCGACATCCCCCTGGAGCAATCGGTGCATCGGCGCGGGCAGCCGCATGTCGTCGACGATCTCCTTGACCGCCTGCCGTTGTCCGGGAGTGAGCTTGAACGGCAGCACGCTGGCGGCCGACTGGCGAATCCGATCATCGACCAACGGCACCCACGGCTTCGACTCCACGCTGCTCTCATGCCGCCGCCATGCGTGCCCCAGTTGGAAGAGGAAGAACTCTTCAAAGATCAGCCGCCGCTGCGCACGAGTGCGGAACGCGTTCAACTCATCGACCGAGGCTTCGTTCGGCGGGAAGTGGGACTCTTCGAGCGCGAGGCGGCGCGGGACGAGATCGAGCCGGTCGAGCAATTCCGCGGGCAGCGGCTCGACGATGTCGGCGGGGAGCTGGTCGAGCGCCTGGCGCACGATGCGCCTCTGCATGTTGGGTGTCACCGTCCCGGTCTTCTCGTAGAACGGGACGATGCGGGCGGTCTTGATGCTCGACAGATCCTCCGACACCAGCTCGTACTCCGGGTTCATGAAATGCAGCCCGGTTGAATCGAGTTTGACGTCGCCGAACACGACGACCTGCAGGTGCGGTTTCAGGATGTCGGAGAGGAACGCCTGATTCATCCAGGTGCACCGGATGGATCCACTCGCGTCGGCAATGATCGCGTGAAAGATTCGAAACCCGCGTCGCCGGGTGATCGCCAGGTTGGCCGTCTTGATCTCGCCCAGCACGGCGGCTTTGCTCCCGGGGCGAAGCGAGGCGATCGGCTGCATCCGGCTTCGATCTTCGTAGCGAAACGGAAGGCGGTACAGCAGATCCTCGACGGTGACCAGACCTGCGCGTTTGAGGTCGGCCGCCTTGCGCGGCCCGACGCCCTTCAGGAATTGGAGAGGAGTGTCTAGCGTATCCGTTGAGCCTTGTTGGCTATTGAGCCCCGTGGCTATTGAACGATGACAGCCTGACCTTGGCCGACTTCGATCTGTTTGATCTGCGCTGGCAGCTTGAACGATTCGTTCAGACGAACACCGTCCGGATCGTTGGCAGTTTTCGAATAGTAGGCGACGATGTCCTGCAGGACCGACGTGGGCACGGGAATGCCGGACACCGCCGCGTCTTCCAGATCGAATTGTCCGACGCCATTCTGTGTATGCAGCACGCCGGTGACCGTCACCGGCAAACGTCCACCGAGGTAATTCCAGGGATCGAGAACTCCTCCCGTCGTCTTCCGTTTCGCGACCGCCTCGAGATCGACCGTCGCAGCGCCCTTCAACTTGCCATTGCCAAGGATGGTCACGCGCGGGTCGGTCACGCCCGTCGGCAGCAATTCCTGGCTGCGATAGGCAAACCACGAGTTGAGCTCGGCTTCTGTGAATGGGGTCCGCTGAGGTCCGCGCTCCTGCGCCCGTGCGCCGCTCACGCCTCGCAACGTCACCGTCGCCAATTTCTTCGTGAACGTGTCGGCCTGCTGCTCGGTAACGGCGGTGGCCTGGGGCGCGGCCAGACCGACACCGCACATCAGGAAAAAGACTCCGAGGGTGAGACGAGAGGGCATGGAACGACCTCCGGCGGCTGGCTGAATGAAGTGTACACCAGCCGTTGATCTTCGCTTTATGTTCGCATATAGTGCATCCAGTTTCCAGCCCAGAAAACACTGGAGGATGCCTGTGCTACCTCTCACGAAGCGCCAGCGCGAGATTCTGGACTACCTCAACGACTTCATTCAGCAGCACGGCTATGCTCCCAGTCTCGAAGAGATCGGTCGCAGGTTCAACCTGTCCTCGCTGGCAACGGTGCACAAGCACCTGAGCAACCTGCAGGAAAAGGGGTTCATTCGCCGCGCCTGGAACCGCAGCCGCTCGGTTGAACTGGTACCGACGCGAGGGACAGGACGGGCGATCGAGCTCCCGCTCCTCGGTTACGTGGCTGCGGGCGCCCCGATAGAGGCTGTGCCCGGCACCGAGACGATCGCCGTTCCCGAGACGCTCGCGGGCAAACGCGATAGCTACGTGCTGCGCGTGAAGGGCGACTCGATGATCGACGAACAGATCCGCGACGGCGATTTCGTCATCGTCGAGGATCGCAAGTCGGCGGACAACGGCGAGATGGTCATTGCGCTCGTAGGCGGCCTCGATGTCACGCTCAAGAAGTTCTATCGCGAAAACGGGCGGGTCCGCCTTCAACCGGCGAACCCTGCCATGCAGCCGATCATGGTCGAAGCCGATCAAGTGCAGGTTCAGGGAGTCGTCGTGGGGGTTATGAGGAAGTACTGAACTACTCTAGTCCCATGTCTGATCAGCCCGAGCGCAAGCAAATCAATTTCACCATCGTGCCGGACGAAGAACCTGGTGAACCGCGAACCTATGCGAACTTCTGCTCGATCGCCCACACACCCTTCGACTTTACGTTGACGTTCTGCGAAGTCATGCCGCTGTCCGAGAAGGCGGTTCGCGAAGCCGAGCAGAATCAGGTCGTCAAGGCGCCGGTGCGGGCGCGCGTGGTTGTTCCCGTCCAGTTCGTGCCCAATCTTATCGCCGCGCTCCAGGACCACATGCGCGTCTTCTCAGAGACCTACTCGAACGTCGGCTGGTCGAAGGGTGGACCGATTCATTGAAATCGCCCGCGTCGACTCGTCGCATCATCGAAACACTGGCCGGACAGCACCCGAACGCCGATACAGAGCTCCACTATCGCAACCCGTTCGAGTTGCTGGTCGCGACGATCCTGTCCGCGCAATCGACAGATGCGCGCGTGAACATCGTCACGCCGAAGCTGTTTGCGAAGTACCCCGACGCGCCGGCGCTCGCCCGCGCCAGGCAGACGACGCTCGAGAAGCAAATTGTGTCGACGGGGTTCTTCCGCCAGAAATCGAAGGCCTTGCTCGGTATGGCGCGCGCCCTGGTTGCGGAGCACGGCGGTCAGGTCCCCGCCGACATGGATGCGCTCACGAAGCTGCCCGGCGTAGGACGCAAGACAGCGAACGTCGTTCTGGGTCACGCGCTGGGAGTGCCGGGGCTTCCGGTGGATCGGCACGTGCTTCGCGTCTCGAATCGAATCGGCATCGCTGAAGGCGACGACCCCGTCCAGGTTGAGGCCCAGCTTTGCGGTGCGCTGCCCAGAGAAATGTGGACCCTCGCGTCAGACGTGCAGATTCTCCATGGCCGACGCGTGTGCCGTCCGAAGCCGTTGTGCCAGGATTGCTCGGTGCGCGACGACTGCGACTTTTACCAGCACGTCATCGCCAAACAACGAGAACGCACGCAAACGCCGAAGAAAGCCGAAGCGAAGAGCCGTGACTCGCGCCGAGTTCGAACGTCTGCTCATTGAGGCCGTCGCCCTCATCCCCAAGCGTTTCCGCCGCGAGATCAAAAACCTCGCGCTCGTCGTCGAAGACGCGCCGAGCGCCGAGTTGCTCGACGAGATGGAGATCGAGCCGCCCGACACGCTGTATGGCCTGTACCAGGGTACGCCGCTCACCGAACGAACGTGGCAGTACGGCAATCAACTACCAGATCGCATCACACTCTTCCAGCAGCCCATTGAAGAGGACTGCGACGACGAAGACGAAGTCCGTGCTGTCATCGGGGAGACGCTCATTCACGAGGTTGGCCACTACTTCGGGATGAGCGAGGAGCAGATCGAAGAGATCGAAGAGCGCTACTGGCGGGGTGAGACGCTCGCTGAGGACGAAGACTGATGACTCGGGACTCGAGATCCGGGGCTCGGGACTCGAGATCCGGGACTCGAAAGTTCCCCCGCGCACGAAAACGATTCGGCCAGCATTTCCTCGAGCCCGCGTGGGTTGCGCGACTGATTGCTGCGGTCGCTCCGACTTCTGAAGAGACCTTTCTCGAGATCGGGCCGGGCCGAGGTGCCTTGACCCGGCCTCTTGCCGAACGGGCAGGCCGAATCATCGCGGTCGAACTCGATCGTGACCTCTTCGCGACACTCGGCGGCCGGCTTCCACCAAATGTGCGCCTTGTCGAAGGCGATTTCCTGGACGTCGATGTGCAGGAGCTGATCGAAGCAGAGCGACCGCCGATCCGGGTCGTCGGCAATCTTCCATACAACGTCGCGTCGCCGATTCTCTTTCGATTGCTCGAAGAGGCCAGAGAGGGAGCCGTGCTCTGCGACGCCACCTTGATGCTGCAGCGGGAGGTTGCGGACAGACTGCTGGCGGGACCGGGTGATGCGGACTACGGCGCGATGTCTATTCAGGTGCAATTGATGGCCGACGTCGAACGGATCCTGAACCTTCCGCCGGGGGCGTTTCGACCACCCCCCAAGGTGCACTCCACCGTCGTCCGCCTCAGCTTCCGGCGTCCGCAGGTCGATGTCGGGAGCCAGACGGTGTTCGAACGAGTGGTCCGCGGTGTATTCATGCAACGCCGGAAGACCCTCGCGAACGCGCTCAAACCGGTCGCGGCGTCCTTCGGGCAATCCGCTTCAGAGATCCTGCAAAAGGCGCAACTCGATGGAGGCCGGCGGCCCGAAACGCTCTCGCTCGCGGACGTCGCGAGGCTGTCGCAGGCTGTGCTATAGTTTTTCCCCGGAAGTCGTTGTACCCGCCAGCTTTTTGCCTCTTCGACGCGATCGGATCCTCCCGACCGCGTGAAGGGATCAGGCGCTCCCAGCGGCCTGATGTCTCGATGCGTTGCGAAGCAGCGCGTTGAGCCCGGCGTCACCGCCCCGCCAGGGTCGGCCGTTGCCGGTACAACCAGGTTCGGGATGCTGGGCTCTGAATGAATCAGTCCATCACTGGAGACGTGTCGCCGTCGACACTCGAGATTGTCGCATTGGGCGGTCTCGGGGAGTTCGGCATGAACATGATGGCGTTGTCATGGGAGGAAAGCACCATCCTCATTGACGCCGGCGTCATGTTCCCCGAACCCGATCAGCTCGGCGTGGATCTGATCGTCCCGGACATGACGTTTGTCGAATCGCGCCGCGGCAAGGTGAAGGCGTTGGTGCTGACGCACGGCCACGAGGATCATATCGGTGCCGTTCCGCACGTGATCGGGATGTTCGACGGGCCCGTCTATGGCACCGCCATGACGCTCGCATTCGTCGAGCCGAAGCTCGAGGAACGTGGCATCGATCCCGGCGACCGGCTGCGGACGGTGAAGCCGCGGCAACACGTGACAGTCGGGCCATTTTCGATTGAGTTCATTCGCGTCACGCATAGCATGCCCGATTGCGTGGCGCTGGCGATTACGACGCCGGTCGGAATCATCGTCCACACCGGCGATTTCAAGATCGATCAGACTCCGATCGACGGGCAGCACTTCGACCTTCACCGGTTCGCGGAGCTCGGAACGCAGGGAGTCCTGGCGCTCTTTGCCGACAGCACGAACATCGATCGACGCGGCTTCACCGGCCCGGAGATCGAAGTCATCGACGCGTTCGAGGAGCTGTTCACTGCCACCACGGGGAAGCTCGTTGTCGCGGCGTTCTCGTCGAGCATCTATCGCATGCAGGTGCTCGTCGATCTCGCGGCTCAATTCGATCGCAAAGTCGCCTTCGTCGGACGCAGCGCCGTGCAGAACGTCGAGATCGCCCAGCGACTTGGCTATCTTCGTATTCCCGCCGGGATGCAAATCCGCGACTCCGACGTTCAGAACTACGCCTCCCAGGATGTGTTGTGCATCACCACCGGTTCGCAGGGCGAACCGCAGGCCGCCCTGCCCCGTATCGCCATCGACGACCATCGCTTCGTGAAACTCGGTCCCGATGACACCGTGGTTTTTTCCGCGCGCGCCATCCCCGGGAATGAAAAGGCGATTGCCCGAACAATGAGTCACGTGGCGCGACGGGGTGCTGACGTGGTGACGCCCGATATGAAACATGTCCACGTGTCAGGTCATGGGTCAGCTGAGGAGTTGAAGCTCGTGCTTTCGCTCGTGCGTCCCCGCTACTTCATCCCGATCCATGGTGAGTACCGGCAACTCTCACAGCACGCGCGAGTAGCGGCCAAAGTCATGCGTGGAGCCGACCGGCAGGTGCAGGTCCTGCTGGCGCAGGATGGCGACATCATTCAGTTCGATGCCCATGGCGCTCGCATTGCAGACAAGGCGCCCACCGGGCGTGTGCTCATCGACACGACGCGCGTCGGCGAGGTCGGCGACGAGGTGCTCCGCGATCGCCGGCATCTGGCTGGCGATGGCGTCGTTGTCGCCGTCGTCGCCATCAGCCGACACACGGGGACCATGGCAGGAGTTCCCGAAGTGGTGGCCAGGGGATTTGTCATCGACGAAGGAGAGGAGAAATCGCTCTTTGCGGATGCCAGTCGCGTGATCGGCGACTGCATTGCGACCGCGGGCGTCGAGGAACGCACCGATCAGGGATTGATGACCGAGAAATTGCGCGTCGAGCTGCGGCGCTTTTTCAAGAAGCGTTCAGGGCGCCGGCCGCTGGTCCTCCCTGTTCTGATGGAGATCTAATATCGACATGGCGAAGGAGTCTACGCTTTCGCGGCGGATCAGCGAGTTCCTCGGTGTCGCGCTCTTCGCGCTGGCGTTGATCTGGTTGATCTCGCTCGTGACCCACGACCCCACGGATCCGGTCTGGTTTTTCACCACTGGCACCGGTCATCCCCCCGTTAATTTCGTCGGTCAGGTCGGAGCATTCCTCTCGGAGCTCTCTTTTCAGTTGTTTGGCTATGCCGCGTTTCTTTTTCCCGCCCTCATCGGCGTCGCTGCCTGGCATTACTTCTGGTGTCAGAAACCCGATGCGCCATACACGAAACTCACTGGCGCGGCGCTGCTCTTTCTGGGCTCGAGCGCATTTCTCAGTCTGGTCTTCGACGACGCCGACGTCGCCGGCAAGACGTTCTACGCTGGCGGCTCGGCCGGCTCGTGGCTGGGGAGCGCATTGTCGGAGTATCTCAACCGGACGGGATCGCTCATCGTTCTGATGACGCTCATCATCCTGGCCGTCATTCTGTCGACCCAGTTCTCATTCGGCAAGATGTTCGCGAGCGCCTCGGTCAGCTCAAAGGACCTTTCGACTCGCGGCGTTGGCTGGCTGCGCGGATGGATCGACGATCGGAAACGCGAGCGCGCGCGCCGCGAGGTCATCACGAAACAGACGCGGAAGGCGGCGTCCATCAGAGACGATGGCGCCGCGGCCGACGAGGGGCGGCCAGCGCGATCGGCGCGGTCTTCAGCAGGCGAGCCTGCGTCTGCGCCCGCCGGCCCCCGTCAGGCTCCGGTCGTCTCTTCGAAGCGACCTGAATCGCCGCCGCTGCCTCTGCCCGAGCCGGAGCTCAAGGCGCCCGCGCAGCGTCGCCACGGCGCATTCACCCTGCCACCCATGACACTGCTCGATGCGCCAAAAGCCGAGCGCAAGATCGACGAACGCGAACTGATGGAATCAGCTCGCCTGCTCGAGGAGAAGTGCCGCGAGTTCGCCGTCGAGGGGCAGGTTGCGCAAATCCATCCCGGACCGGTTGTGACGACCTTCGAGTTCAAGCCGGAAGCGGGAGTGAAGTACAGCAAAGTCACCGGCCTCGCCGACGACCTGTGCCTCGCCATGCAGGCCGAGTCTGTGCTGATCGATCGCATCCCGGGCAAGTCGACCGTCGGTATCCAAATTCCGAACCCGAACCGGGAGGCGATCTCGCTGCGCGAACTGCTCGAGTCGGATGCGTACCAGCGATCGCAATCGAAGCTCACGCTGGCGCTCGGCAAGACGATTCACGGTGAACCGTACGTCACCGACCTGGCGACGATGCCGCACTTGCTCATCGCGGGATCGACCGGCACTGGCAAGTCGGTGGGCCTCAACGCGATGCTGACCAGCCTGCTCTATCGCGCCACGCCGGACGAGGTGCGGATGATCATGATCGACCCCAAGCGCCTCGAGCTCGGAATGTACGAGGAGATCCCGCACCTGCTCTCCCCCGTCGTCGTCGATCCGAAGAAAGCAGCGAACGCACTGCGCTGGGCGGTTCGGGAGATGGAGGAACGTTACAAGACATTGGCGGCAGAAGGCGTTCGGAACATCGAGCAGTACAACCGGAACGCGCGCCATGTCATCGCCGAGCGGGGGACTGCGGACGAAGAGACGCCCAAGCCCCTTCCCTTCATCGTCGTCGTCATCGACGAGTTGGCCGACCTGATGATGGTGGCGAGCAACGAGGTCGAGGAATCGATCGCGCGCCTCGCGCAGATGGCGCGCGCCGTCGGCATTCATCTCATCCTGGCGACGCAGCGCCCGTCGGTCGACGTCATCACCGGCTTGATCAAAGCGAACCTGCCATCCCGCATTTCGTTCCGCGTCTCGTCGAAGATCGATTCCCGGACGATTCTCGACGGCAACGGCGCCGAACAATTGCTCGGCAAGGGCGACATGCTGTTTCTGCCGCCCGCTTCATCGCGGGCGATCCGGCTTCACGGGCCGTACATCTCGGAACAGGAAAGCGCGCGCCTGGCGAGCTTCCTGCGTAAGCAGGGCAAGCCGGTGTTCGACGACACCATCACTGCAGAGGACGAGAAGGCCGGCCCAGGAGGTGTGGAGTTCGAAAAGGACGAGCTCTACGACGAGGCGGCCAGAATCGTGGTGACCAGCGGTCAGGTATCGATATCATACTTGCAGCGCAAACTACGCATCGGGTTCAGTCGTGCCGCGCGTCTGGTGGACATGATGGAAGCCGATGGTCTGGTGTCGCCTGGCGCCGGAGGAAAGCCGCGAGAAGTGCTCGTCGATCGCGGGTACTTCGAGGAAGTCGATGCGCAGCTTCGCTAGCCTTCTCGTCGTCGCCGCGCTCGGCGCGTCTTCACCGCCACAGGTGTGTGCGGACACCCCCGCGCCGCGTACTATCTACACCGACACGCTGCTGCAAGAGCGCACGCTGAGGCACGAGATCGAGAGCAGCCGGGGGGAAACGCCCCCGCAGGCGCTCCTCGAGCGGATGCGAGCGCTCGTCGAGAAATACGAGCGCATGTCTCGTCAGTTCCCGACGAGCGCCTATATGGACAACGCGCTCTGGCAAGGTGCGCTGCTCTCTGCGGATGCGTTCTGGACCTTCGGCGAGCCCGAGGACAAGGCCGAAGCACTCGATCTGTTCTCTGAGCTGAACTCCCGCTTTCCGAAAAGCCCGCTGCTGAAGGATTTGCCCTCGCACGTGAAGCGGCTGCGCGAGGCCAGGTTCGTGCCTCGCCCGGTTAAACCGGCGGCGATGCCGCCTGCCCCAGTTCTGACGTCGGCTCGTGCAACGAATGCGTTGACTGCCGTCAAGCGGGAAGTGTTGCCGGACGCGTTGCGCATCACGCTCGAGATGGGAGAAGAAGTCAACTTCCGTTCCGATCGTCTCGATAGCCCACCGCGTGTCTTCATCGATTTCGAGAACACGCGTCCGATTGAAGCGATCAAGGACGCGACGATTCCCTTCGCGGATGACGTGGTGCGGAAAGTCAGGATCGGTCGTCAGACGGAGTCACGGACTCGCGTTGTCATGGATCTCAGCGGCGCGGGTCGTTACAGCATCTACACGCTGTACAACCCCTACAGGGTGGTCATCGACTTCACGCGCCTGCCTGCTCCTCCGCCGGGGGTTCTCGCCTCCGCCGCGACGCCATCGCCATCATCACCGACGAACGTCCGTCAGGCAGCTGCCAGACCAGGCGCTGCCGCAGCCACGCCCGTTGCCGCAGCGGTGACACCCGTGGCCGCAGCCGTTCCGCCGAAGGCCGCAACCACGTCGCCTCTGGCGGAGACGGACGGCAGCGCCCCTGAACCGCAAGCGGCATTGGCTGCCGCGTCAACTGCACCGGCGGCGACGGGCAATGGAACCGGCGGCTTCTCTCTGTCACGGCAGCTTGGACTGCGTGTCTCGCGAGTCGTGATCGATCCGGGGCACGGCGGCCACGATCCGGGGGCGAAGACGAAGGGATTGACCGAGGCCGAGCTCGTGCTCGATGTGGCCCTTCGACTCGAGAAACTGTTGTCGAAGCAGGACGGTTTCGAGGTGGTGCTCACCCGCCGTGTCGACACGTTCGTGCCGCTCGAGGAGCGAACGGCGATCGCCAATCGTGAAGGAGCCGACTTGTTTCTTTCCATTCACGCGAACGCCAGCACCAATAGCGCAGCCCGTGGAATCGAGACTTACTTCCTCAATCTGACGGCGAACCCGGACGCCGAGATGGTGGCCGCCCGTGAGAACGCCGCTTCCTCTCGAAGCATGAACCAGTTGCCCGACATCGTGAAGGCGATTGCGCTCAACAACAAGATTCACGAGTCGCGCGACTTTGCCGCGCTGATCCAGAGCTCGCTTCACTCACAGCTGCAGAAGACCGATGGCGATGTGCGGAACCTCGGCGTCAAGCAGGCACCCTTCATGGTGCTGCTGGGCGCGACGATGCCCAGCGTGCTGGCAGAGATTTCCTTCATCACCAACAAGCAGGACGCGGCGATGCTGAGGACCGAGAAATATCGTCAGCGAATCGCTGAAGCGCTGTATGCGGGTGTGCTCCACTATCAGCAGTCACTCAAGACCGGCCCTGCAATAGCCGAGCAATAAAAATTTCTGTAGAGCGCGGGCCTCAGCCCCCGCGTCACCGCCCGCGCAGAACTCGGCGCTCTACGGCAGCGTAAGTCGCCTAATTCAGCGTCCACAACGCCAGCGTCGACACATCCTTCACGAACACTCGATTTCCTGAATAGGAAGGCTGGGCCCACGTGGCGGCGTCCGAGAGCTTGTACCGGTGCAGTGGCTCGAACGCGGTCCGGCTGTTGCGGGCCACGATCAGCTCACCATCTTCTTCCATGCTGAACAGCAGATCGCCAGATCGCGCAATGGCCGCGTGCGCCGCCTGGCGCCCTTCGGACGTCCACAGCGTCTTGCCGGTTTTCACGTCGACGGCAAAGTATTGCCCTGCGTTCTTCGTCGAGATCCCGAACAGCGTATCTCCCGCCAGAACGGCGTCACTGAGGCGCATCGGCACGTCTGTATTCTCCCAGGCCGTCTCGACGAGCCACTGCGTTCCCTTCTTGCTCACGCGATAGGCCGAGGTCGGCGGACCATTGCCGCTCGAGACCACCAGGAGATCGCCGGCGACGATAGGCGTTGTCGAGTTGGTGAAGTTGGGACTGACGAAAGGGCGCTCCCAGAGAAGAGCGCCAGAGCCGACGTCGATGCCGACGAGTTTCCCCTGCGTAATCGTCACGATCTGTCGCGTGCCGCCGAATTCCGCGAGGACCGGTGACCCGTAGCCCGGGCCATCACCGCGCCACGTCCATCTCACGTCACCTGTATCCAGATCGAGAGCCGTGATGGCGCCTTCATCGTGGCCGCCGAGGTGGAAAATGACGTTGTTGCCGTTCACGATGGGCGAAAAGGAGTGCGACGTGTACATCGGCACGCTTGCCGATCCTGGTTTCTGCCAGAGTTGCTTCCCAGATGCCGCGTCGTAGGCAGTGACGATACCCGTCATGCCGATCGAGTAGAGTCGGCCGTTGAAGAACACCGGAGTGGATTTGGGTCCGGGACCATGAGGAGCAGCGGCGCTCATCGGGGTGAACACCGCGGAGTACCCCGTTTCCCACAAGACCTTCCCGCTTTCGGCGTCGATCCCCATCATCACTTCGCGATCGCCCTTGCGCGCGAACTGATAGATGCGGTTGCCCACGATGAGCGGAGTGGCGTAACCCAGGCCGACTTCGACCTTCCACTTCTGGGTGAGCATTGCGGGCCAGGCTTGCGCGTCCGACGGTGCCGGCGCCACGCCGTCCCGATTGGGTCCGCGCCACTGCGTCCAGTCCGACGAGGGTTTCTGGGCGTCGATCGATGTCACGAACAAGATCGGAACGATAAGGGCGACGAACACGCGGGCAACGCGGACCATCACATCAACCTCCTAAACGTAGTGTCCGGCTTCAGCCGGACCATTACCGCGCGCGCACATCATAGCTTGCGAGCACGTTCTGATTACGCAGGTAGAGCCGCCCGCCGCTTACCGCCGGATGCGCCCAGCTCGGCCACCCCTGATCGGCAATCGTGAAGCGCCCGGTCTCCCGGTATCCCTTCGGCGATGCCTCGACCAGGCCAACCACATTGTTCTCGCTCAGGACGTAGAGGCGACCATCGGCGTACGCCACGGACCCTTTTCCGACACTCCGATCGCGCCACATGACCTTTCCCGTCTCGAACTCGAGGCACGTCAGGATCGAGTTGTTGAATCCGTACAGGTAACCGTCGACGAGGACCACGCCGCCGTGGTGGTTCTGCATGTTATTGGTGAAGTAGATCTCCTGGGCGCTGACAACCTCACCAGTCGCCTTGAGACCAAGCAGCGCGCCGCCGGTCCCGTAGGCCGACGTGAAGAAGACGCGGCCGTTCGAGTACACCGGCGTGGTGATATTGGCCGTGTTGTTCGCAACCTTGCCGTAGCGCCACATTAACTTCCCGTCAGTGGCGCGGACGCCTATGCCGGCATTGCCGGTCAGCGTCATGATCGTCCGAATGCCCTGGACGTCGGCGACGACCGGCGAGGCGTACCCGGCCTCGTCGCTCAGTTCCTTGCTGACCCAGATGGTGGCGCCCGTCATTTTGTCGAGCGCCGCCATCCCCGCATTCCGGCCGCCCGGGCTGACGATCAGCCTGTTGTCGTCGATGAGCGGCGACTCGCTAATCAGCCAGTTGATGTTACGCCCGGAGAATTCGCGCAGGATGTTGCGGCGCCATACGACTTTGCCATCGGCCACCATCAGACAGGCGAGGTCGCCATTCTCGGACAGAGCGTAGACGCGATCCCCGTCGACTGTCGGTGTGCCGCGAGGTCCTGAACCTTGCTCGTTTTCGCCCGACGATCCCAGCGCGACCGACCATACGGCCTTTCCGGTTGCGCGATCCAGGCTGGTGACCACGCTCTGGCGATTCTTCATGCCTTGGACGAACACACGATCACCGGCGACTGCCACCGATCCGTAGCCGGCGCCGAGCTGCGACGCCGACCATGCGAGCGGCGGACCCGAGCGCGGCCACTCGCGCAGAAGGCCCGTCTCTCGCGAGATACCACTGCGGTCGGGGCCGCGCCATTGTGGCCAGTCGATGGAAGCAGACTGAGCGTTCAACGCGACGGCAAGTCCAAACGCACCCGTCGCGACCACGACACACCGGGTCACTGAGGCTCCGAGAATCATTTTGAGATTGAACCTCGATGCCTCGGTGCCTCTGTGTGTCGGATTCACGGTGTTCAAAACCCCACTCCCGCCGAAATGCCGAAGGTTCTCGGACGCCCCATTTCACCGATGAACCCGGACGGGGCCAGGGCACCGTACGCAAATGCAACCGGAATGTACTTGGTGTCGAAGGCGTTCCTGATCCAGCCCTCGACGAACACGAAGCGGCCGCGGACGCCGGCTCTGAAGTTCGCCAGTGAATACGCGTCCTGACTCTCAGTGTTGAGGTCGTCGTACTGGAAAGCGCCTGTAAACATCGCCTCGGCGCGGCCGTAGAGCGACATTCCCTGAGCCAGCGTCCGGGACAGCTGGATACCGATGGATGCGGTGTAGTCCGGCGTATTCGGGATCGTGTTCCCGCCGACCGCGATCCCACCCGAGATGCTGTCGTCCTTGAACGTGGCCTTGGTGTAGCCGATTCCGCCAAAGACATCCACATTTGGATGCACTCGTGCGTTCAACTCGAACTCGACCCCCGAACTGCTGGCGCCGCCAACGTTCGCAATGTAGAACTCGCCGGGGACGAAGAGATTTGGGAGGTTGAGCTGCATGTCGTCCCAGGCAATGTGGAACACGGCCGCGTTCGCCGCCACCCGTCCGTTGGCCCACATCGTCTTCACGCCGCCTTCGACGTTCCATGTGTGTTCTTCGCCGTAGACTTCGGTGCCCGGCGGCGACGCCGGGTTGAACCCGCCTGCCTTATAGCCATTCGCGACCGACGCATAGATGCTCTTGCCAGGCTGAAGGTGAAATGCGGCGGCGAACTGTGGCGACACGTTGGAGAAGCCCTCGTTGGCAATGGTTTGCTGCGGCGATGCGATGGCGGGCGTGAAGAAGACGTTGAGGTTCGCATCCTTCTGCTCGTGATCGAAGCGCAGGCCCGCCGTCAGGTCCACCCGTTCTGCCAGTGTCACGACCCCTTGTCCGAACAGCCCGACCCCGACGTCGTCGAGTTCGGCGAGCGGAGATGTCTGTACGATCGCAAATGGAAGGAAGGGCGAGAGGAACCCCGCCGAGAAGTTTCGCGTGGCGTTCTGATCGTAGTTCTGCGTGAAGAAGAACACGCCGCCCTGCCACTTGAGCGTCGTCATGTCCGACAGGCGCAGCGGCGCGTTGGCTGACGAGGCGACGCGGACTTCCTGTGTGAATTGAAAGCTCTCTTCGAGGTTGTCGCGGGTCGCCAGTGGCAGAGGCGTGTAGTCGAGGTCGGTCTGATCGACGGTCTTCCATTTCAGGAAACCGGTGGTCGCCGACAGCGCAATGCTCTGACGGTCGTAGCGATTGAGAATCGTCGTGCCGAAGATGTCGCGGTGGGTGAATCCCTCGAAATCGCGGGCGGTGTGGTACGGGTTCTGACGAAGACCACCGAGGTCGCTGAGGGCGTAGTCGCCGTCGCGATCGCGTTCCCCGTTGATGATGAGGCGCGTTTCCCAGCTTCTCATCGGCGTCCACAGCAGCTGACCCTTCCCCGCGAAGGCCGACCGCGAATCGAGGTCGTTGCCGGTGAGATCGTTCACGGTATATCCATCGCGACGACCGTACTGGAGCGACACGCCCAGTCCCAGCTTGTCCGCGACGAGAGGACCGGCCACTCCGCCGCGCACGTCTCTGGCGTCGACATTGCCAAGCGGCACGGAGAAGTTGCCCGACCACGCGCTCAGGGACGGTCGCGTACTGGTGACGTTGATGAGGCCACCGAGCGTGTTTCGCCCGAACAGTGCGCTCTGCGGGCCACGGACGAACTCGATCTGATCGATGTCGATGAGGTCGATGCTGGCGGTATTGGAGTTCAGCTGGGGCACGCCGTCGAAGAGCGTCGTGATCGAGGGGTTCGCCGGGCTCGCGCCGATCCCTCTGAACCGGGCGTTACTCAGCTTCCTCGCCGTGAACTCGGTGAACGACACGTTCGGTGCATTGCGGCCGGCCTCGCTCACGATCTCGATACCGGCATTCTGAAGGGTGGCCTTTGGCACTGGCGTCAGGCTGATCGGCACGGTCTGGGCATCGGCCGGCTCCTTCTGCGCGGTCACGATGACTGGTGGCAATTGAAAGGAGGCTGCCGGCTGACTCCCCTGCTGGCTAGTCGATTGGGCACGAACGATCGAGCAAGACGCGCAAGCGATCACCACCGTAAACACAACCACGCGCGAATGGATCATGCCCGTCATTATGCACAGCCGTGGGTCGCGGAGGCACGTCAAAACCGCATGAATGTTCGCCGTCCATGCGCGCCCCGGTGCTACGATTACGAGTTGTACAGCAGGGGTCGCGGGACTCTGTCGTAAATGACATGTCACTGCGCGACGTATGACTCGAATCACCCTGCTCGGCTTCCTGATGTGTTCGTGAGGGTGCTCTGATGCGGAAGACGTGTTACCTGGCGGCCACCGTCCTGGTGGCTTTGAGTGTGACGCTCCCGGCCCAACAAGCCTCCCACCGAGTGAAGGTCGGCGACTGGCCCGAGCTGCGTGGTCCCAATCGTGACGGCATTTCACGGGAGACTGGCCTCATCAGTTCCTGGAAACTGAACGGGGAGAACTTCCTGTGGCGTGTCCCTGGCGGCGGGCGTTCGACGCCTGTCGTCATGGGCGATCGCGTGTACGTGCAAAATCCTGTCGGCCGCGGCGCTTCGCTTCAGGAGCGCGTGATGGCGCTCGACGCGTCGACGGGCAAGGTGATCTGGGAGTACAAGGTCAATGTCTTCCAGAGCGATGTCCCTGCGCACCGGATCGCATGGGCCTCGCCCGCTGTCGATCCCGAGACCGGGAACATCTACATCTTGACCGGTGGTGCCGAGGCGATTGCGCTCAGCCCGGACGGCAAGCGTCTGTGGAGCCGGTCGTTCGGTGAAGAGTACGCCGCGTTCACGACACACGGTGGCCGTACGATGTCGCCGGTCGTCGATGGCGACCTTGTGATCGTCAGCGCTGCCGTGTCCAACTGGGGTTCTGCCGCTGCCCGCGGGCACCGCCTGATCGCCCTCGACAAGCGCAACGGCGACGTGATCTACGTCTCGAATCCGGGCGGGCGTCCGTACGACACGGCGTATGCCCCGTTTAGCATTGCGAATATCAACGGCCTGCGTCTGCTCATCGCCCCGCTCGGTGACGGCGGCGTGCATGCGATCAAAGTCCAGACAGGCGAAAAAGTCTGGAGCTATGTCGCAACCAAGCGCGCCATCAATACGGGCGTCGCCGTCAGCGGCAGCACGGTCTTTGTGTCGCACGGGGACGAGAATACCGAAGGTGTCGAGCTCGGACTGCTCGCGGCGATCGACGGTAGTCAGACCGGTGACATCAAGGCGGTCAAGTGGGCGGACAAGGGCACTGAGTTCAGTTACTCGTCACCTATCGTCGACGGACAGCGGCTGTATCAACTGGACAACGGGTCGACGCTGAAGTCGTACGACACGCAGTCAGGCAAGTTGCTGTGGGACATGGCCCTCGGTTCAGCGCAGAAGGCGTCACCCGTGCTGGCCGACGGAAAGATTTACGTCGGCACCGACGGCGGCACGTTCTTCATCATCAGGCCCCAGGCTGACAAGGGTGAGGTCCTCAGCCGCGTGGAATTGCCGAACAGCACCAACAGCTGCTGCGGCTCGGAAGGCACGCCGGAGCAGGTGCTCGGCAACGCGGCGATCTCGCGCGGTCGCATCTTCTTCATGTCGAGCGATGCGATTTACGCGATTGGCGCAAAGCAGGCGACGTCGCCCACCGGCTTTGCCACCGAGGACGTCACGGTCACCGGAAGCGGAGCCCCCGCGCACCTCCAGGTATCACCGACGGAGTTGCAGCTGGAGCCCGGACAGACGGTCAAGCTGCGCGCGCGCTCGTTCGATGCGTCAGGACGCTTCCTGAAAGAAGAGAAGGCCACGTGGTCGCTTGAAGGGCTCGAAGGCACCGTGACCGATGGTGCCGTGACGATTGCGAACAAACCGATCCAGCAGGCGGGACTAATCAAAGCGACGGTCGGCAGCCTGACTGGAGAAGCGCGGGCGCGGGTCGCGCATCCGCTGCCGTGGACCGAGAACTTCGACAGCTATGCCGACGGCGCGATTCCTCCCGGTTGGGCCAACACGGTGCCGGGGCGGCTCGTCGTCGCCACGCTCGATGGGCAAAAGGTGCTGCAGAAGGAACCGCTCAACACGATTTTCCAGCGCGGCCGCACGTTCATCGGCCCCACGAATTGGTCCGATTACACGTTCGAGGCCGATGTGCGAGCGCCACAGCGCAGACGCCAGATGGCCGACGTCGGCATTACGGCGCAGCGCTACTCACTCGTTCTCTACGGGACCGCACAGCAGCTGAAGCTGGAGCCGTGGGAACCCGAGACGGTGCGAACGGTGACCGTCCCGTTCGCGTGGAAGCCCGACACGTGGTATCGATTGAAGATCCGCGTCGAGAATCTGCCGAATGGTCAAGTGCGTGCGCGCGGCAAGGCGTGGGCTGCGACAGATTCAGAGCCGGCGGATTGGATGATCGACAAGACGGATCCGATCGGGAATCGCGAGGGCGCGCCCGGGCTGTTCATCAATGCCCCGTTCGGCGCGTACCTCGACAACTTCTCGCTGAGCAAGAACCAGTAGCTTGGTGTCACACTTATGAATATGCATCCGAGCCGACTCGCGCGCCTTCTGAGTGTCCGGCTTCCCGCCTCCGCCGGCTTCGGCGGGGCTCGCCAACGCGCGTTTTTTGTGCGGCGGCGGCAGCCGGACCTGACGCGGTTTCTACTGCTGTTCGTGCTGCTGGCGATTGCCGCCGTCAACACGCCAGTCCGACTCGCGGCGTCCGACCCCGGCACCTCCGACTGGCCGATGTGGGGAGGCACACCCGATCGCAACCAGGTGTCGAACATGAAGAACGTCCCCTCCGAGTGGGACGTCAAGACGAAGAAGAACATCAAATGGGTCGCCGATCTCGGCTCGCAAAGCTACGGCAATCCGGTCGTGGCCAAGGGGATGGTCTTCGTCGGCACCAACAACGAGCTGCTGCGCGATCCGAAACAGGGTGGCGACCGCGGCGTCCTGATGGCGTTCCGCGAATCCAACGGTGAATTCCTGTGGCAGCAGACGCACCCGAAGCTCGAAGCGGGGCGCGCCAATGACTGGCCGTACCAGGGCGTCGCCTCGTCGCCGCTCGTGGAAGGTGAACGGCTTTACTATGTCAGCAACCGGGGCGTTGTCTTCTGCCTCGACATCAACGGCTTCCGCGACAACGAGAACGACGGGCCTTTCAAGGACGAGACCCTCACGGGTCAGTTCGACGCCGATATCATCTGGAGCTTCGACATGCTCGAAGAGGTCGGGTCCTACCCGCACAACATGTCGAATTCCTCGCCGGTTGTGTACGGCGACTTGATTTACCTGAGCACATCGAACGGGCAGGACGAAAGCCACGTGCACATCCCGTCGCCGCAGGCGCCCTCGATCATCGCGCTCAACAAAAACACCGGAAAGCTCGTGTGGGAAGACAACTCGGTCGAGGACCGCATCCTCCACGGTCAGTGGTCGACTCCCGCGGTCGGGACGATCGGCGGCGTTCTCCAGGTGGTGTCCGCCCAGGGCGATGGCTGGGTCCGCGGTTATGAGGCTGAGAGCGGGAAGAAGCTGTGGGAGTTCGACACGAACCCGAAGGACGCGGTGTGGCCGCGCACGCGTAACGAGCTGATTGCCACGCCGGTCATCTATCAGAACCGCGTGTACATCGGTAACGGCCAGGATCCTGAGCACGGCGAAGGTGTCGGCCACTTCTACGCAATCGATGCCACCAAGCGCGGCGACATCACTCAGACCGGCCGCGTCTGGCAGTTCGACAAGATCCGCCGCACGATTTCGACCGCCGCGATTGCCGACGGCCTCGTGTACGTGGCCGATTTCAGCGGTTACCTGCACTGCCTCGACGCGAATACCGGCCAGGAGTACTGGCAGCACGACATGCTCGCGGCCGTGTGGGCATCACCATTTCTCGTTGATGGGAAGGTGTTCCTCGGCGACGAGGACGGCGACGTCGTCGTCATGGCCCACAGCAAAGAAAAAGTGATGCTCGGCGAGATGAATATGGGGAGCGCGGTCTACGGAACGATCGTTCCGGCCAACGGCACGCTGTTCCTCAACAACCGCAGTCAGCTGTTCGCGATTTCCGCGACGAAGTAGATCGCATGCGCCCAGCGACAGCACCGATCGTCGTGACACGGACGCGCTGAAATTTGTTTTCCTGCGAGCGCGTGCGTGTCACAAGAAACACAGGCTTTTGAGCACCGCGCAGCCACTTGGTTTCTCCTCGGCTGCGCAGTGCTTTTGCTGGCGGCAACCCTCGGCGCCCAGCGGCCCGCACCCGCCAGTGCGGCCGCTGACGCGTGGCGCCAGTTCCGCGGCACACCCAACCTGACTGGCGTCTCGGCCAGCGCACCGCCTGCCACGCTGAAGGTCCTGTGGACCTACGACGTGAAAGACGTCGTCGACTCCTCTGCGGCGATCGTCGATGGCGTCGTCTACGTGGGCGGCGGCAACGGCGATCTGCTCGCGATCGATCTGACCTCAGGGAAGCTGCGGTGGAAGTACACGACCGGCAACCTGATTGGCGAGTCGTCTCCGGCGGTGGGTGATGGCGCCGTATATATCGGCGATCTTGGCGGACTGCTGCACGCGGTGAACATCAAGGACGGCAGCCGTCTGTGGACCTTCCAATCGGGATCCGAGATCAAGTCGTCACCGGTCGTCATTGGTGACGTGATCCTGTCCGGGTCCTACGATTCAAATCTCTATGGCATCGATGCCAAGACCGGCAAGGTGCGGTGGAAGGTGCAGACCAAGGGCATGGTGCACGCGACACCGGCCGTCCAGAACGGGATCGCATTCATTGCCGGGTGCGATTCAATTCTTCGCGCGATACGAGTGGCGGATGGCAAGGAAGTCTACGAGATCGAAGCCGGCGCCTACACCGGCGCGTCACCGTTGATCGACGGCAACCGCGCGTACTTCGGAACGTTCAACAACGAAGTGCTCGCTTTCGATCTCGAGCGCAAACGGCGCCTGTGGCGGTATGCCCCCGAGGATCGCCAATTCCCCTTCTACTCCTCTGCCGCGATCGGTAGTGGCCGTATCGTGCTTGGCGGCCGCGACAAGTTCGTGCACGCGCTCGACGTGAACTCTGGCAAGGCGATCTGGACGTTCGCGACGCGCGCGCGCGTCGACTCTTCTCCCGTGATCGCCGCCGGCCGCGTCTACATCGGTTCGAGCGACGGCAAGCTGTACGTGCTCGACCTCGAGACCGGCAAGAAGCTTTCCGATTTCGACGCCGGCTCCGGGATCACGACGTCCCCCGCCGTCGCCGGCGGTCGCATCGTCATCAGCTCGCAGGACGGCGTCATCTACGCGCTGGGCTAGAGCGGATGACCGACTCTGACAACCTGCATCGTTCCGGGTCTGCGTTCATGCCACCGGCTGTTCCGGGATCGCGTTGACGCTTGGTGGACGCGAGACAGCTCTTCGTGTCGGTCATCGGCACGTGGATCGTTCTGACCGCGGCAGCTGGTGCCGCAGCTCAGACGGCTCTGGCCGGTCCTCACGACGCCCAACCGGAGCGGCCGTCAGTGGCGACTCACGCGTTTACGGTCGCGCCAGGCTGGATCGAGATCGAGGCCGGGATGGAGTTCGACCGGTATCCCGATCACGCTCACGGTGAAACGGCGCCTCTGGTCGCCAAGATCGGGCTGACCTCGCGCACGCAGCTCGAAGTGCAAACACCGATCGTGCATTCTGCCGGTCTCCATGCGGCCGCCGGGGATCTGCTCGTCGGCGTGAAGTGGCGAGCGCTCGATGATGCTCCCGTCGTAGCGAACTTCGCGCTGTTTCCGACGATGAAGTTTCCAACGGGCTCGACGTTGGATGGCGCCGGCACGGGAACTACCGATCTCGGTATCGTTCTGATCTCGAGTCGTGGGTTCGGTGGCGTGTCCCTCGACGTGAACGTGGGTCTCGTTCATCGCTTCGGGCACGAGGATCTGGCGCCGCACGACAGCAGGATGTGGGCGGTTTCGTTCGGCGGCCCGTTGCGAGGTCCCGTCGGCTGGGCCGCAGAGCTTTACGGATTTCCCCACACGGCCGGACCGGCCGGTGACGAGTCAGTCGTCGCGACGCTGTTCGGTCCCACCGTGACGGTTCGCGGCTGGCTGATCGTCGACGCGGGGGTGATCGTGCCCATGACAGGGCCGCAGCCAAACGCGGTGTACGCCGGCGGCGTCTACAACATTGGCCGCATCGCACGCTAGCTTCATGTCATCCACGAAGAATCGAGCATTCTGGAATGCGATCAGCTCGACGTATCAGACCACGCACGGCCCTGGCCTCTGGCGCCAGCCGATGGCCTGGGGCGTCTGGCGAATCCCGGAATCGGCAGTCCGCGCCCTCGAGCAGGTTGACGACCGCGATGTGCTCGAACTCGGATGCGGAGCCGCCCAATGGACGAACGCATTGATCGAGGCCGGGGCACACGCGATCGGCCTGGATTTGTCCGATCAGCAGTTGATGCACGCGCGGGCGCAGCCTCGGCGTACGCCGCTCGTCCAGGGCGATGCCGAACGCCTGCCATTTCGCGCGGCCGTCTTCGACATCGTGTTCTGCGACCACGGCGCAACGGTGTTCGCGTCTTCGTATGCCACGGTCGCCGAGGTCTCGCGGGTGCTCAGATCGGCAGGGCTCTTCGCCTTCTGCATGTCGACGCCTATCCGCGATGTGTGCTTCGATGCAGGGGCGGGTATGATCACGCAGCGACTTGCGATCGACTACTTCGGGCTCGCACGGATCGAAGACGGAGAGAGCGTCGAGTATCAGCTTCCCTACGGCGAGTGGATCCGCCTGTTCCGCCGGCACGGGTTCATCGTGACTTCCTTCCTTCCTTCCTCAGGAACAGATCAACGTCGTGGTGTACCATTCGAACATGGTAGCGGCGAGTCTGTGGACTCGCATGCACGATTCATCCAGCAATGATCCTGCCCGGCCCTCATGCAAGAACCATCCTCGTGACTG
>JBKPNV010000079.1:0-11869 GCA_046732795.1 Acidobacteriota bacterium | reverse complement strand
GGCGACGGTCGTGCGCAGGAATCTGCGGCGTGTCAGCATGCGCGAATTATAAGGGTACACTCGTGGCCATGACGGCACTGCGCCTCTCGACGTTCGTGATCCTCGTTCTCGTATCGATCGACGTTGCGTACGCGCAGCAGCCTTCTGCGACCTCGCTGCTGATGCGCGTCGACCATCTGGTGTATGCGACGCCGGATCTGAATCTCGGCATCGACACGATCGAGAAACTCCTCGGCGTGAAAGCCACTCCAGGTGGTCAACATCCGGGACTCGGCACACGTAACGCGCTCGTCGCGCTGGGGGCCTCGAGTTATCTCGAGATCATTGGACCCGACCCGGAACAGCCGAAGCCCGCGGGCCGCCGTCGTTTCGGCATCGACGAACTCAAAGCGCCGCGCATCGCCCGATGGGTCGTGAAAGGAACGGACCTGGAGAGGCTCGCGGCGGCGGCTGCCAGCCATGGCGTGATACTCGGGCCCGTGATCCCCGGCAGCAGGCGCAGGCCCGATGGCGTGGTTCTGTCGTGGCGCTATACCGACCCGAACACGGAGCTCGCCGACGGTCTCGTGCCCTTCTTCATCGACTGGGGAACATCGCCGCATCCGTCCGCAACGGCGGCTCGTGGCGCGACGCTCGTGCAGGTGCGCGGCGAACATCCGGAGGTCGCGCGCACGCAAAACATGCTCGACGCCCTGGGACTCGACCTGAAGGTACAGAAGGGAGCGTCGCCTGCGATCATCGCGACGATCGATAGCCCGCGTGGCCGCGTGGAATTGAAATAGCGTGAAGGGGTCAGACCCCTTCACACTATTTCACGCCGCCGCGACGAATGTAATCGGTCAGCAGAGCCATCGCCTCCTGCTCGTCGGGACCGGCCGTCTTGTCCACAATCACCTGGAGCCGCGCCATCTCGCTCTCGATGAACTCGCGCGAGAGCAGATGTAATCGCGTCGCGTAAATCGCGGCTTCGAGCACGGCGTGCCGCGCGCGGTTGAAACCGATGAATTCGCGCGCGACGCCGCGATGCACTACTGTCATCTCGATACGCGATCGCGGCGGCGTGCTGTCGATCGACCGGACGGTCAGCTCCCGCCAGGAGCAGCCGTTCGCCAGCACCACTCCTCGCACCGCCGCGGCGGGCTTCGTCGGATACTCCGGATTCGAGATCGCGGCGCGCGCGAAGACCCGGGCATCGTCGATGAGATTGACGACCGCTGTCGTCGTCGCGACGACGTTGCGATACGTCGCCGTATCGAGAAACGGCTTGAGGACGATAACGTCATCGCCCCATTCGACGCCCATCGGGGCGCAATTCACGCGGCCCTCGGCGTCGATGGTTGTGACGATGCTTTCGATGATCATGATCGCAATCGGTCCGGCTGAAGCCGGACACTACGACCCGGCTCTATGCCTTCAAGACTTCGCCCCGCCGCATCCGCCGGTAGAGGTCGAGCGCATCGAGAATGACGTTCACCGCCTCGGACGGCCCGAGCAGATCCTCGACGACGACCTGCTTCTGTTCGAGCGCCTTGTAGTCCTCGAAGAAGCGGCGGAGCTCGCGCAGCACGTGAACCGGCAACTGCTTCTTGTCGGTGATGTGCGAGTAGGCGGGATCGTGGACACTCACCGCGACGATCTTGTCGTCGATGCCTTTCTCGTCGCGCATCCGCATCACGCCAATGGCGCGCGCCTCGACGATCGTCAGCGGGTAGACCGGTTCCTGGCCGAGCACCAGCGCATCGAGCGGGTCACCATCGTCGCAGAAGGTCCGCGGGATGAAGCCGTAGTCTGCCGGGTAGTGAACAGCGCTATAGAGCACGCGATCGAGCCGGAGGAGGCCGGTCTCCTTGTCCAGCTCGTACTTGTTCTTGCTGCCGTTCGGGATCTCGACAATGACGGGAAACGCGCTCTCCACAAGGGTATCGTCGACGTAGGTGTCATGCCATGGATGCATGACCTATCTCACCAGATGAACCGGTGGAGGGACAAACGGTTCGTCCGATTCGCCGCGATTCGACGCCCATGGAAGGAACAGGTCGGGTTTTCCTTCAGCGCCATCCGCACGGGAGGGCAACGAATCGGATCGGGAATGACTGCCATGGAGAAACCGGTCAACCATCGCGTATCCGTATTCACTGGCGGCTGATTCGGGATGGAACTGGACGCCGATAATGGGCAACGTCCGATGCTCGACCGCCATGATCGCGCCATCGTCGAGCGACCTTGCGAGCACGCGAAGTGTCGTGGGCACTGTGGCCGGATCGATGATGAGCGAGTGATAGCGAGCGACGCGGAGGGGCGAGGGCAAACCCGCGAACACCGATGATCCTTCGTGCGTGACGAGCGACGTCTTGCCATGCATCGGGTAGCGGGCCCGGACGATGTCGCCGCCGAAGGCAGCGCCGATGCACTGATGACCGAGGCACACACCGAGAATCGGCGTGGTCGAGCCGAATCGACGCACGACCTCCGTGGAGATGCCGGCTTCGGCCGGCGTACACGGTCCCGGCGAAATGATGACGTGGCTCGGGGCGAGCCGTCCGACCTCGTCGACCGTTATCTCATCGCTGCGCCGTACGACCGCTTCCTCACCAAGCTCGCGGACGTAGCGAGCAAGGTTGTGGACGAACGAATCGCGGTTATCGAGGAGCAGGATCACTGGCGGCCCGTGAGTGTTCCATTCTAAAGTCTCAGCAACGTGCCGAGATGCGCCTCGAGCAGCCCCGTCTCATCTGCCGTGCTCTTGAAGGCGACGTACCCGTCAGGCCGCACGAGGAACAGACGCCCGTCGCTTGCCCCGTAACGCCTCGACAACGCTGCCGATGTCGGGAGGCTTTCCACCGCGAGCACCGCGCCAAAACGCTTTTCCAACGACTCGATCGCTGGGTTGATGTCATCCCCGTGGGGCATCGCCAGAAGCGTGAAATACTCGTGGCGAAGCCGGTCGAAGAGCGTGCCGCCGTCCTCGAAATCGATGTCGGGCGCGCGATCGCCGATCGCCGGCCCGTCGAGCTCGCGCAACGCCGCCGGCTTCGGGGCCACATCGCGATACGTGTACGCCACACCTGAGCATGCGTTCACGACCTTCTCCGTATAACCGGGCTCGAACATCGTCTGCTTGCGCTGGGCAATGTCTTTGCCGTGCGTCATGAAGATGTCGTGCAGTGACGAAGCCGCCCAGATGACCTGCTCGGCGACCGGGCGCCGCTCCGCTTCATAGCTATCCAGCAACTCATTCTTCGCGAACCCTTTCAACACGAGCGCGAGCTTCCACCCGAGGTTGAATGCATCCTGCATGCAGCAGTTCATCCCCTGGCCGCCGGTCGTCGAATGCACGTGCGCCGAGTCGCCGGCGAGGAAGACATGGCCTTCGCGGAACGTGTCGGCGAGACGGACCCATGTCTCCCACCGCGAGTGCCACACGACATCGCCCATCGTGATGCCGTCGTAGTGCTTTTCGAGCAGACGCATGAACGCCTGCTGCGGCGTGATCGTCGGGTCGGCCGCCTCGCCGCGATCGCTCAGGAGCAGCCGGAAATGTCCGCCGGGCAGCGGCGCTACCATCAGGAAGTGATCGGTGCCGACGCAGTAATGGAAGTGATCTCTCCAGTCGGTAAAACCGTTCAGATGGATGTCGAGGTTCTGAAAGAAGCTGCCGGTGTAGTCCTTGCCTTTCACTGACAGTCCGAGCCCGCGACGAACGCGCGAGTTGATGCCGTCCGCCGCAACCAGATATTGACAGTGAATCAGCTCTTCCCCGTCATCGCGATCTGCATGGATGACGCGCGCGGTGACGCCGCTGGCATCCTGCGTCAGATCCCGGAACACCGTGTTGTATTCGATGCCGTGGCCAAACCGCGACTGCGTGTAGTCACGAACAAACCCCTCGGTCTCGCTTTGATTGTGAGACAGGATGCAGTTGTACCTGGAATCAACGGTCGTGTAGTCGAGCCCCGGGCGTACTTCCGTGCGTTCGCCGTCGCGAAGGAAGTGCATCACGTATCCCCGGCACCACAAGTCGCGGTCGAGCAGGCTCCTGCTCAACGCCGGGTCGACGAGATCCAATAACTCGATGGTGCGCGCGTGAAGGGCGATGGCGCGCGACTCACGACCGGGCCCCGCCATGCGATCGATGCAGCGATACTCGATGCCACGCCGCGCCAGCTCCATCGAGAGCACGCAGCCGACTGCGCCGCCGCCGACGATCAGGACAGGGACTTCGCTGGTAATCATGGCCAATTACTGATCTTTGATCGGGATTCGTCGAATCGTCGTTGATTGTAGATGCTTGATCGTTGACTGGTCTTCAAGACCCTCAATCACCAATCAACAATCTTCAATCAATAACGACTCAACAATCAAAGATCAATGTCGCTCAGCCAGCGCATCGATCATCGCGCGCGCCTTGTCGAGCGTCTCCAGGTATTCGTGCTCTGGGTTCGAGTCGGCGACGATGCCACCCCCCGCGCTGAAGTAAACGCGGCCGTTCTGAAGCACCGCTGTCCTGATCGCGATATTGGTGTCGAGCTCACCCGTCACGCTCCAGTAGCCAATCGAGCCGCAGTAAACACCGCGCCGCGACGGTTCGACTTCCGCGATGATCTCCATCGCCCGGAGTTTCGGCGCCCCCGTGATCGATCCGCCCGGGAATGCCGCGCGCAACGCGTCGATCGCATCCGTACCGGAGCTGAGGTCACCAATGACCGTCGAGACGAGATGATGAACGGTCGCGTAGTGCTCGAGGGAAAACAGTGCCGATACACGAACCGAGCCAGGCGCGCAGACCCGTGATAAGTCGTTGCGCATCAAATCGACGATCATGAGATTCTCGGCGCGGTCCTTCGCGCTTTCCGCCAGCGCCTGCCCGAGCGCCGCGTCGTGCTCGGGCCCGAATCCACGGGGACGCGTGCCTTTGATCGGGCGCGTCTCGACATGGCCGCGTGCATCCACGTGGAGGAAGCGTTCGGGAGAGGCGCTCACCGCGACGACCTCGGGAAAGTCGACAAAGGCGGCAAACGGCGCGGCATTCCGTTTGCGAAGACGCGTGTAGAAGGACCAGGCCGATTCGTCCGTCGCGGCCTCGAAACGCTGTGACAGGTTCGCTTGAAAAATGTCCCCTGCGAAGATGTACTCGCGGACGTTCTCGACCGCCGCAAGATACTCCGTTCTGGCGAACGAGGAGCGCAACTGAAGAGAACGAGGCCACCAAACGGGGTCAATCAGGTGCGAGGGTGCGTAGGCGCGAGGGTACGAGGGTGCGGGTACGAGGGGACGAGGGCCCGCGTCCGACCGTCGCGTGGCGCCGATGTGTCTCCTGACCGAATCGGCGCGCAACGCGGCGCGCGCGCGCCGGGCATCGGGCGCCAGTTCGGGAATGCCGGTCGAAATCAGCCACGCGCGTGAGGACTCGTGGTCCCACGCGAGCACCCAGTCGTAGAGGCCGATGACGAGATCGGGCAACGCCAGATCGTCATATCGCGGCGCCGGAAGACGTTCGAGCGTCAGGCCCCAGTCGTAGGCGACGTAACCGGCTGCGCCACCCTGAAACGGCGGCAATCCCGCCACGGCCTCGGCTGCGTGCGGGGCCACGAGCTCACGCAGCGCAACCAGCCCATCGCCGCGAATGGTCCGGGACGTGCCCGTCGTTCGATCGAAACACTCCGTGTCCACGCCTCGACTCCGCACGACGGAGACCGGATCCGCCATGACGAAGGAATGGCGGCCCAATCGGCTGGCGGTGCTGGCGCTATCGAGAAACAGACGGTAAGGCAGACCCTCGAGCGCTGCGCAACAATCGGCAGGATCGGGGGCCGGAACGATCTCCTCGACGAGCGGCGTCATCGATCGCTGTGTTCCGCCCGCTTGCGCTCCGCGTGCGTCAATCGCACGTGACCCGAACGCTCCTCAGATGGCGTCAGGTAGCCCCACGAGAGCGTCCCTTCCTGCCGATACGTTTTGCCCAGCGTAACGGCAAGACTCGCCTTTGCCAGCTCCTTGCCGAGATAGAAGGCGTGAGCCGGCTCGTCGACGCCGAGCTGCGAGAAGATCTCGTGGATATCGGTTCCGCGGACGAAGCGTTCGCTGTTGAAGACCGTGATCGCCTCGCGATCCGCGAAGATGCGGTAGTTGGGATCAGTAATGGCTGCCTGCAGCGCACGAAGTTCCGCTTCCGAGTAACTCAAGACTTCAGGATCCTTGACCGTGACCAGCCGATCGTCCACACCCTTCGGAACGATCCGCCTGGTGATCGCGTAATGCATCAGCCGGCGCGCCACGTCGATTTCGCGCACCGCCCCGCGTGCCCAGGGAATCACTTCGGTCGTGAGCACCGCGCGTATGCCGAGTTCCTGACAGATCGCCACGAGCAATGCGTTGACGCCTGTGGAATCGGCCGCCGTCAATTCTGTGAGGTTCCCGATGCCCATCAGCATCTCGGCGTCCGGCCAGCGACGGCGGGCGTTCGCATAGCGCTCGAGCGAGGACATGAAGCCCATGCCAATCGGCTCGAGAATCGGATCGATCAGGTACGAGACACCCCAGGCCTCGAGCTTGGCCACTGTTGGCTCGAGGGTCGCGATCGGGCCGCCCAGATCGGGCACCGCAACCCAACGCACCTGGCTCCCCGACAACTCGTTCGCGATGTGGAGATTGGATCGATTCACGCTGAGCACAACGCTCGCGCCCGCCCGCACCGCGGTTCGAATCTCATCGACATCGAAGGTGTCGATACTCACCCGCATCCCGGCGTCGACGAGTTCCCGAACGACGTCGCCGAGTTCCGGAAACGCCAGGCCAGGCGTGCACCCGATGTCGATCACGTCGGCGCCGGATGCGCGGAATCGCCCGGCCTCCCGCCTGATGCCGTCCCGGGTGAGCCGCGGCGCGTTGTTGATCTCGGCGAGAATCTCGATATCCCAGGCACCATATTCCTGGACGCTGGCGGCTCGACCGAAATAGCGAGGGATCTCTCTCAGATCCGTGGGCCCCTTCGCCACGAGGACGCCGAGTTTCTCCTGGATCACGGCCGGATCGCCCTCGCAGAGACCGGGGATCAGCACGAGGTCTGTTCCTTCGCTCACGGTCAGATGACGCGCGATCCACGTCGTCGTCATCAATGCGGCCACGGTGATCCGCATCGCCGCGACCTCGCATTCGAAGGGCGCAGCCATGCCGCCGAGGACGTTCCGCAACGCCGGCTCGGCGAGGAGACCCGTGACGAACAGGACGCGCCTGGGCGCCGAGGCCTCGGCCATCAGCGAGGATCGCCGCTGCGCACGAACTTGTTCGGCGTGCCTTCGAGGGCATCCCCGGCGGCCGGTCGCCACAGCACGACGTCCTCGATTCGCCGAGCCAGCGCAAAGTCCTTGTCGGTAATGCCGCCCGCGCTATGCGTCGACAGCTTCACGGTAATACGGCCCCATGTCACCGACAGGTCCGGATGGTGATATGCCGCCTCCGACAGATAGCCGATCGCATTCACCAGCATCAGCGTCGTGGGCCATCCATCAGTCTTGTAGACGCGACGAATCCATCCGTCTTCCAAGTACCACCCGGGAAGGTCGCGCAGCCGCTCAGCGATCTGCGCTTCGTCATAGGTTGTTTCTTTTCTCGGCATGTCAGTGCTCCGGACGTTGAACGTGGAGTTGGAAGTTTGGGGAGGTGGGAGGTTTGGTCAGCCGGCCTGATCGGACACACGAAGAATAAGCCACGAAGGACGCGAAGAACACGAAATCGCTTAACAGCGCAGGCGTGCAACGACGCTGAAGCGCCACGCCGGCGAGGCTTCGCCTCAGATGGATCGCGCGGCATCCCTGGGACAAGCCACTGAGAAACGGTCGTGGCTTGCCCCTGGCCGCTGCGCGATCCGTGGGCCGCCCGATCGGGCGGCCCCGGCGTGGCGTTCTGGTCGCCACATCGAGATTGATTAGTGCCTCCACCGTTCCGTGACAATTCGCCGCTTCGTGACCTCGTGATCTTCGCGGCTGAGTACAGGCTCCCGGCAACAAATACGTTGGAGTTGACAGGTTACATGACGACCCCGCCGCCGACGAGCAGCGTGTGTCCGGTGATGAACGCCGCCGCCGGCGATGCGAGGAACACCGCGGCGCCGGCGACGTCATTGGGGGTGCCCCATCGCCCGAGCGGCGTCGCATCGGACACTTCAGCCCGCCGTGACGAATTCAGATCGACCGCAAATGACGTTTCTATCCATCCGGGAGCCAGCACATTGACACGGACACTCGGCCCGACCGATCGCGCCAGCGACTTGCTGAACGCGAGCACCCCGCCTTTCACGGCGGCGAACAGTTGCGGGTTGGTTCCCTTCATGCCGGTCAGCACGTGATCCCAGCTCATATTGATGATCACGCCGCCCTCTGGTTGAGCCGACAGCATCTCCGCGGCTCGCCACGACGCGATCATCGTGCCGCGCAGATCAACGGCGAGCAGCAAGTCCATCTTCTGCAGATCGGAGAGCGTCGCGCCGGCTCCGGTCAGAATGTCAGCACCGGCATTGTTGATCCATGCATCGATGCGCCCGAATGTCCGACACACAGCAGGGCCGAGCGTGTTCAGCTCCTGTTCGTCCGCAATGTCAACCTGAAACGTGGCCGCACGTTGTCCCGTGCTACGAATCTGTGATTCCGTCTCATGCGCTCCGGCCGCATTCGACTTGTAGGTCAGAGCGACATCGGCGCCTGCTTCGGCGGCTCGCACGGCAATCGCCCGCCCAATGCCGCTCGATGCCCCGGTCACCAGGACGACGCGACCGGCCAGCGGCGCGGCAAACGACTCTGCCATCGTTCGATCATAGTTCGCGGGTCTCGCGAGGAGGAAACGGAGAAACGGAGATCAAACGGGCGCGCCAATGCCGGTGGGGCGGGCCTACCGTCGCACGGAGGATAGAGCGCCGGCGCAATCACAAGCCACCATTTATGGCGTAACGGGTTGTGACTTGCGATGGCGCGACGCCGCGCTGCCGGAGAACTGCTCGGGCGCCATGTACTGCGGCGTCGCGACGAACTCGGCGCTGTCGGATCGGGCCGTGGCGATGCCGAAGTCGGTGACGCGCACGTCACCTTCACCGGCACTCGCGCCCGCCGCGAAGCGGACCGGCGCCGCCGCCGGGGCCGGCACGCCGGTTTCAACCGTCGCCGGCGCGTTCGTGAAGAAACGTGGGTTCGCCCACGGCGAGAGCTTATCCACTGGCCACCGGCGCACTTTTTATCGAGGCGCAGGGTGGTCCAGGGAAGCCAGCAACGAACTCTTCCGCGCAAATGCTGTGTCGCGATATTGACATGCCAATGATCGCGCTCCTAGAATCCGTCCACTCTTGACCGCCGAAAGTCTCGGCGCAGGGAGGGTTCTTGACCGCCGAAGCCGTGGCGAGGCGGTTCGTTCGAGCAAGTCGGCGCTTTTTCCCGTCTTGGAATCACAGCCTTCTCTTTGGAGCCAGGGGGTCGATGTGATGAAGCGACTGCGTTTTGCCGTGTTGGTGTTGTCTCTCCTTCCGGCTGCTGCGCACGCGCAGGAAGCCACGCTGAACGGCACGGTAACCGACTCGACAGGCAGCGTCCTGCCGGGCGTCACGATTCAAGCCTTGCACGAAGCTTCTGGAAACACGTTTATGGCTGTCACCGACGGGCGCGGCACGTATCAAATCGCCGTTCGTGTCGGGTTGTACAAGATCACGGCGCAACTGCCCGGATTCACGACCGTCTCACAAAGCGGTGTCGAGGTCCTGGTCGGACAGACAGCCTCGATCAATATGCAGATGTCACCATCGAATCTCGCGGAGACCGTGACGGTGACCGGAGAGTCTCCGCTCGTCGAGACGTCGACGTCGAAGATATCCGGCAACATCGACCCGCGTCAGATCACCGAGCTTCCTTCGCAGGGACGCAACTGGATGTCGCTTGCGTTGCTGGCTCCAGGGAATCGGACCAATGCGCAGGGCGCGACGCCGGTGCAGGATCGCGGCGACGTGCGCGAATTCCAGCTCAACGTCGACGGCTTGCAGGTCACATCGAACCTCGGCACCGGCAACCAGGCACGCTACAGCAATGATTCGATCGCCGAGTTCGAGTTCATCGCGAACCGGTTCGACGCCACACAGGGTCGTTCCTCCGGCGTCCAGGTGAACGCGATCACCAAGTCGGGCACGAACAACCTGTCCGGGTCGCTGGTCGGCAACTTCCGCAACAGCGATTGGAACGCGGAGGATCCGGTCCTGCATCGCGTGCTGCCCTACTCGAACCAGCAGATCAGCGGCACAGTCGGTGGTCCCATCGTACTCAACAAGCTGCATTACTTCGGCAACTACGAGTACGAGCACCAGCCGCTGACCTCGATCTGGCAGACGCCGTACCCGGCGTTCAACGTCGAACTGAACGGGACGCGCAGCGTCAAGCTCGCCGGCATCCGCGGCGACTACGAGCTCTCGTCCAATACGCGGCTCATGGGGAAGTTCAACCACACGATCCTGTCCGAGCCGTTCGGACCCGGAAACACCAACCATCCGTCGGGCACCAACAGCAACGAGGAAAAATCGACGGATGTCATTGGCCAGTTCACACAGGTCCTCAGCAACCGGGCGCTCAATGAGTTCCGGGCCGGCTACGCCCACTATGGCATCGACCAGGTCAGCCTGACGTCGTGGTCGAATCATTGGCAGTCGCCTAACGGCATCACGACGGATGGCCCCAATATCACCTTCAGAGGATTTCAGACCGGACGCAACAACAACCTTCCGCGCTATCGCAATCAGAACGTCTATACGTTCCGCGACAACTTCTCGATGTTCTTCGACCGCGCCGGGCGACACGACGTGAAGGCCGGCGGCGAGTACCTGCACCTGCTCGACAACACGCGCAACTGCAACCGGTGCGGCGGCGTCCTCACCGCCAACACCGGTCCGGTGCCCGCCAATATCGAGCAGATCCTGCTCGATGCGTTCAATGCCGACACGTGGGCACTCAACGAGCTCTCCAGAATCTCGGCCAATTACCAGGTCGGCGTCTCGGACGAATCGACGTTCCTGACGCCGTTGTACATGTGGAAGTACGGCGCGTGGTTCCAGGACGATTGGAGAATGGGATCGCGACTCACGCTCAACCTCGGATTGCGCTATGACCTGATCTGGAACGCGTTCGCGCAATATGTCGACTTCCCGCCGTTCGAGATGCCCAACCGGCCGCAGGATGCGAACAACATCCAGCCGCGACTCGGGTTCGCGTATCAGCTGTCCGATCGAACGGTGATTCGAGGCGGGTCGGGCATGTACTACAACGACATTCTGAACACGAATGTGCTGTGGCCACAGAGTCCGCTGACCATTGCCGTCATTCGTGTCAACAATGACGGACGTCCTGACTTTGCCAGCAACCCATTCAATGGCCCATTGCCCACCTACGAGCAGGCTCTGCAGCGATTCTGCAACGTCAACAACCGGCCCGGATGCCTGCTGCGCGATCTACAGGAACAGGCGCCGATCCCGGAGTACGCCCACGTGACACACAGTTGGCAGACATCGATCGGCATTCAGCATCAATTCGGCACTCGGGCGTCGATGGACATCAACTACGTCAACATCCGGAGCCGCGACGAGAAGTCGATCCAGGACAACGTCAACATCACGTTCGATCCGGCAACGGGAACTCCCTGGCCGTATTCCGACGTGGCGCACCGGGCGTTCCCGACTTACGGCGTGGTCGGGATGATCCCGCACACTGGCCAGTCGGACTACCACGGATTACAGACAAGCTTCACCAAGCGCATGAGCGACAACTGGCAGGGCACGCTCACGTACACGCTGTCGGGTCTCTGGGATCGGGATCCGCAGCCGATCAGCGGCTTCACCGAGGTTCCGTTC
>JBKPNV010000078.1:0-14166 GCA_046732795.1 Acidobacteriota bacterium | reverse complement strand
GATGAATAGGTCACCGTCGGCCAGGCACCGATTGGAAACACGGATTTCTCGCCTTCCGGGGCGGCCATTCTCGATTGAACGTTTTCTTCGGCCAGAATCGGGGCACGCCCGCCAGCGGCACCAATCTCGTTCAGACCGCCGGTCGGAATCACCGACTGGCCGGCAGCGGACAGTTCGTCGTTTCCACCGACGTGATCGGGATCGGCGCTTGTGTTGATGACGTACCGGATGGGTCGAGTCGACAGCTTGCGAATCTCGGCGATGACCTGCTTGGCCTTCTGGCCGGTGCCGGTGTCGACGACCACGATGCCATCCGTCCCCGATTGCACGGCGATGTTGGAGCCATCGCCGGCAATCACATGGAAGTTGGGGCGAATCTCGATGACCTCGAGCGCGTTTGCATCGGGCCCTGGGTTCTGTTGTGCAATCAGAGCGGCGCCGGCCGCGATCACAGTTGCCGCCGCAAAAACCAACTGAAAGCCGTACCGAATGGGAGACTCTCTCTTCATCAACTTGCCATTTTATATGCTCGTGGCGTCACCTCTCTCCGGCGGCCGCTCCACGCAGCGGGAAATCGCTCTCCGCTCATGCTCTACGCTGCCGCTGCGAGCCGTACCCATTCCAGCGCCTGCCATCGCGGCATGCACCGGCAAAGCCGACCCGCACGTCACGGATCTAGCATCTGGTGCCTTTGACTTCACTTTTGACTCTTGACCTCTGACCTTTGACCTTCAAGAAACTCTTCAGCAACAGCCTGTGGTGATTGACCGTCCTGGTCGACAGCCAGGTTCATGCGCCGCATCCGATCGGCGTCGATGGCTCCGGTCAATGAACGGAGAGCTGCAATGGCCTCGGCATGCTCGCGGGCCAGTCGGGCGCCCGCCAGGATGACAGCGTCGTAGGGCGGAATCGCATGTCGCTCGTCTTCCAGCAGGACGAGGTCGAGTGCGGTGATGCGGCCGTCGGTAGAGAACGCGCTGATGAGATCGACCTGGCTGTTGGCAACGGCTTCGTACATGAGAGACGGGTCCATGCTGCGTTGTTCCCGGAAGCGAAGCCCGTACCGCTCCTGAATCGCCCGCCACTCCGGCCGCTGGAAGAACTCGTAGTCGCCACCAATCGACAATCGCGGTGCATAGGGAACCAGATCGGTGAGACTGCGAACTCGCAGATCGCTCGCATGGCTCCGCCGCATGGCGATCGCGTAGGCATTCTCGAATCCAAGCGCGCCCACCATTTCGATCCCGTGCTCCGCTTTGAGGTAGCGAGCGACTTCCGCCAGCACCGTCTCGCGATCGACTGATGCCGCATCACGATGCATGATCGTCGCCCAGATCGTTCCCGAGTAGTCGACGTAGACGTCGATGTCGCCGGCACGCAGCGCGTCGAACGCAACCGTCGATCCGAGCGACGACACGACATCGACGGCGCTACCGGTGGCGCTCCCGATCGTTCCCGCGAGAATCTGACCGAGAATGTACTGTTCCGTAAACGTCTTCGCGCCAACGACGATGCGCCTGGCGCCGCGGTAGGAAGTGGCAGTCACAAACGCAAGAGAGGCGTGGCCGTAGAGCAAGCCGAACACCAGCGTCACCGCAATCAACGAGGACCTTCTGCGTGCGAGTACAGCTGCGCCGAGCGCGCGGACCAGGCCGTCGAGCACGAGCGCGAGCACGGCCGCGGCGACACAGCCGACCAGGACGGCTGTGAGGTTCCGCGTCTGCAGCCCGGCGAAAATGTAGTTGCCGAGGCTCGGCGCCCCCACTGGCGTCGACAGAGTCGCCATGCCAACGGTCCAAACCGTCGATGTTCTCAGACCCGCGAGGATGACCGGCATCGCCAACGGCAGCTCGACGCGCCACAACTGCTGTCTCGATGTCATCCCCACACCGCGAGCGGCTTCTTTCAACGCGGGGTCGAGGCCGGCCAGACCGGTGACGGTATTCCGCAGCACGGGCAGCACGCTGTACAGCGTCAGCCCGATGAATGCAGGAAGAAAACCGATGCTCCGCAATCCGATCGCGGATAGCGCCGGCACCATCACCGCCAGCAGCGCGAGGCTCGGAACCGTCTGAATCACGCTGGCCACCGCGAGCACCGGCCGCTCCAGTCGGCGGCTGCGTGTGATCGCAATCCCGGCAGGGATGCTCAGCGCCGTGCCGGCGAGCAAGGCAAACAGTGCGAGCTGCAGGTGCGCTGTCAGGTACGACGGGAGCAGGGCGAGTTGCTCTCTCACTGCAGTCTGTTCGCCAGAAGGCTCTCGACCAGCTCCGCCTGGCGGCGAGGGGTACTCATCAACTGGCGGACGTAGTCATCGGCCGGTGACTGCAGCAGCTCGGAGGGCGTGCCGATCTGCACGAGTCGGCCGCCGTGCATGACGGCTATACGGTCTCCCATCAGGAGCGCCTCCACCATGTCGTGCGTCACGAAGATCGCTGTCAAAGCCAGACGTTGGCGAATCCGCAGAAAAGACTGCTGCAAACGATCGCGCGTCAACGGATCGAGCGCGCCGAAGGGCTCGTCGAGAAGCATCAGCCGCGGCGACGCCGCGAGCGCGCGCGCGACGCCGACACGCTGCTGTTCGCCTCCTGAGAGCTCGTCGGGATGGCGATCCCGCACGAGCGCTGGATCGAGCTCCACTAACTCGAGCAGTTCGTCGACGCGCGCAACGGTGCGATGACGATCCCAGCCAAGCAGCGTCAGCGTGACGCCGACGTTGGCACCGACGCTCATATGAGGGAAGAGGCCGACGCGCTGAAACACATACCCGATGCGCCTGCGCAGCTCGTGCGGCTGAATGCCGCCAGCATCCTGCCCCTCGATCAGTACTCGACCGGACGTCGGCTCGATCAGCCGGTTCACCATCTTGAGGGTCGTGGTCTTGCCTGAACCGGATCCTCCCAGCAACACGACGAGCTCGCCTTCGGCGATCTTCAGCGACAGGCGATCGACGGCCGTCACCTGTCCATAGCGTCGCGTCAGGTCCTGCGTTTCGATCACGCCGCGATATTAGCAGTCGCCGCGCGTGCACGTTGCCTCGACGCCGGACAAGCACGTCATTTGCTCTTACGAACCAGGCAGAGCCCTGACCGTGTCATTTCCGTGCAGGTATGCGCGTGAACGATCACGGTACCGTCAGGGACGGACGCATTCGGTTACTGCTGAACCCGGAACTATGAACGGTGGGAACCGAACCCGAGTCCCGAGTCCCGTATAGGAGAGTCAATATGATTCGTCAAGCCGCAGCCGTCGTCGTCGTTCTGCTGCTGAGCCCGTCATTCGTGACCGCCCAGGGCACTGAAATGACGGTCAACGTCGCGTCGGCGAGCGTGCACAAGTCGCCCACCACTGCGAGCCCGGTGATCGGCCACGCCTCTCGCGGCGCCAAATTGCAAGTCACCCGCAACGTCGGCGACTGGGTCAAGGTCTCGTGGCCCGCGGCAGCTGATGGCGTCGGGTACGTGCGCACGACGATGGGAACGATGGCGCAGGCCACGACGTCGAAGACGACGATTCAGAGCACGGCAGCAGCCTCTCCAACCGCCGTGCCTGCCACTGCGCGTATCGCGGCCTCGACAAGCGCAGAACAGGCCCAGACTGGAAATCGTCTGCCGGTGCAGACGGCACCAAAGCGCGGCACAGCGAGCCACCTGTTCGGGCTGGGTGTGCACCTCGGCGGCCCCACGCTCGGCGTTGGCGGCAGCGCCCGTGCGTGGGCACACGGCCGGCTCGGCCTCCAGTTCGCGCTGTCACACTACGAGGTCTCGAGTCCAATCGATCTTGGAACGATGACGTCGACTGAGTTCGGCCCGAGCGCGCTCTATGCCTTCAACGATCGCGTGGCCGACTATACCTGGCTGCGGCCGTACGTCGGTGCAGGGCTCAACTTCTATCGCTCCTCGATCACCAGCCCGGCGTTCGGCACCGATGCCTCCGACTCACGGTACGGATCGCAACTCTTCGGCGGCGGCGAGCTGTCGTTCGCCAGCGTGCCGCAGGTCGCGATCAGCACCGAGTTGAGCTATCGCTGGTTCAACGAGCCGAGCCCTGGCTTGAATCTCGGCGGAATGGGCCTCAGCGTCGCAGCACACTGGTACGTGAAGTGATTCGTGCGGTGCGACGGTTCGCTGGTGCGAGGGGGCGAAGGGCGGGTCCGGCAGTACGAAGGTTCGACGGCCCGGTTCGAGAGTCCGGTTGAGAAGTGCGAACGGCGAGGTCTTACCGTCCGACTAGACCGTCGTGCCGCCTCGCACTGTCCGGGCCGGACCATCGCACCCCCAGACGATCGCACTGTCGCACCGTAGTGGTCAGTGAGTCGCGACCGCAACCTCGTGATGCTCGCGCGCGAGACGCCGACGCATCAGGCGCGCACGGGCGCCTTCGATGTAGACGTAGTAGACCGGCGTGATGTAGAGCGTCAGCAGCTGCGATACAAGCAACCCACCAACGACCGCCAGTCCGAGCGGCCGGCGTGATTCGGCGCCGGCACCCAGGCCAAGCGCAATCGGCAACGTCCCCACGAGCGCGGCCATCGTCGTCATCATGATCGGCCGGAAGCGAACCAGGCAGGCTTCGTGAATGGCTTCGGCCGCTGACTTGCCCTGACGCTGCAATTCAACGGCGAAGTCCACCATCATGATGCCGTTCTTCTTCACGAGACCGACGAGCATGATGACGCCGACAAACGCGTACAGATTGAGTTCCGTTTTGAACAGCATCAGCGTGAGCAGCGCGCCCAGGCCCGCGGCGGGCAGACCGGAGAGAATGGTCAGCGGGTGCGTGAAGCTCTCATACAGCACGCCGAGCACGATGTAGATGACGACGATCGCCATTGCCAGCACCAGACCGAGTCCGCGCAGCGAATCCTGGAACGCCTGCGCCGTGCCCTGGAAGGCGAGGTTGATGGTGGCCGGCAGCGTCGTGGCGGCCATCGATTGAATCTCGTTGACTGCGTCGCCGAGCGCGAACCCGGGAGCGAGATTGAACGCGATGGTGACCGCCGGCAGTTGACCGAAGTGGTTCACCTGGAACGGGCCGACTTCCGTTTTGACCCGCGCGACCGACTCCAATGGAATCAGGCGGCCGCTGCTCGAGCGGATGTGCAACAGCGACATCGCCGCGGGATCGCGCTGGAACTGCGGGGCAACGCGCAGAATGACCTGGTATTGGTTATTCGGCGCGTAGATCTGTGAGACCTGCCTGGTGCCATAGGCGTTGTAAAGCGCGTTCTCGACCTGTGTGGCCGAGAGCCCCAGCGTCGAGAGCTTGTCGCGATTCATCTCGACGGTCACCTGCGGGTTGTTCAATTGCAAGTCGCTATTGACGTCCTCGAACCCCGGCGTTTGCCGAATTTTGGCTTCGAAGACAGGCGCCCACTTGTACAGTTCGGCGGTGTCCGTGTCCTGCATCGTAAACTGATACAGCGCGCGATTCTGACCGCCGCCGCCGAGATTGATCGGCGGCTGGTTGACCATGAAGGTCCTGATGCCTGGTATCTCCGCGAGCTTGGGACGCAATTCGGCAATCACCTGATCGACACTCACCTGACGCTGTTCCCTGGGCTTCAACTCGACGAACATGCGTCCCTGGTTCGAGCCGCCGGTCGCGTTGTTCCCCATCTGGCCCACGTTCACGCCGGCGCTGGTGATATTCGGATCCTGCAACAGCACGTCGGCCACCTGCAGCTGGTGACGCACCATCTCATCGAAGCTGATGCCCTGCGCGCCTTCGGTGTTGACGTTGAATCGTCCCTGGTCTTCGCTGGGCAGGAAGCCTTTCGGCACCAGAATGAACAGGTAGACGGTTGCCACCATCAGAAGCAGCGATATGGTAGCCGTGATGGAATGGTACCTCAGGCTCACGCGAAGCGTGCGGCTGTAGAGCCCGCGCCACGAATCGAAGACGCGCTCGAACAACCAGTACAGGCGCCCATGGCGCTGGTCGCGGGGTGGATGCAGAAACCGGCTGCACAGCATCGGGGTCAAGCTGATCGAGACGAAACCCGAAATGAGAATCGCAGCCGTAATCGTGATCGCGAACTCGTGCAGCAGGCGCCCGACGATGCCGCCCATGAAGAGCACGGGAATGAACACGGCCACGAGCGACAACGTCATCGACAGAATCGTGAACGCCACTTCCTTCGAGGCGTCGTAGGCGGCCTGCATGGGGTTCTTCCCCATCTCCATGTGCCGGACGATGTTCTCCAGCATGACGATCGCATCGTCGACGACGAAGCCGACCGAGAGCGTAAGCGCCATGAGCGAGAGATTGTCGAGGCTGTACCCAAGGAGGTACATCACGGCGAACGTTCCGACCAGCGAGCACGGCAGCGCGAGACTCGGGATGACCGTCGCTGACAGGTTGCGCAGGAAGATGAAGATGACCAGAACGACGAGCGCCACCGTGATCATCATCGTGAGCTTCACGTCGTGCACGGACTCGCGGATGGTGATGGCGCGATCGCTGCGGACGTCGAGCGTCACGGACGCTGGCAGCTGCTCGCGGATGGTCGGCAGCAAGGCCTTGATCCGTTCCACGGTCTCGACGACGTTCACACCAGGCTGCTTCTGCACCGGAAGGTAGATGCAGCGTTCGCCGTTCTGCCAGCTTGCCGTCTTGTCGTTTTCGACGCCGTCGTAGACATGCGCCACTTCGTCCAGCCGGACCGGCATGCCGTTGCGATAGGCGATGATCGTCGGCCCGTAGGTCGCGGCCCGCATCAGCTGGCCATTGGAGCGGACCACGAAGGTCCGTTCGCCGTAGATGGTGCCGGTCGGCAGGTTGGAGTTGGCGCTGTTGATCGCACTCGCCACCTCGTCGATGCCGATCGATCGCGACGCCAGCTCACGCGGATCGACGTCGACGCGGACGGCAAACTTCTGCGAGCCGAAAATGTTGACCTGGGCAACGCCGCTGACCATCGAGATGCGTTGCGCGACTTGCGACTGCGCAATCTCGTCGAGCACCGCGAGTGACAGCGTCGAGGACCGCAGGACGATGAAGAAGATGGACTGATCCGCCGGGTTGACCTTCTGATACGAAGGTGGCGACGGCATCTCAGGCGGAAGCTGCCGAGCGGCGCGGCCGATCATCGACTGGACGTCCTGCGCCGCCGCATCGATGTTGCGGTTGATGTCGAACTGTATGGTGATGTCCGTGCCACCTTGCGTGCTGGTGGAATTGATGCTCGTGACGCCGGCGATCGAGGTGAACTGCTTCTCGAGCGGGAGCGCCACGGAGGCGGCCATCGTCTCGGGACTCGCACCAGGCAGTCCAGCGCTGACACGGATTGACGGGAAGTCAACACTCGGCAGGTCGGCAACCGGCAGGACCTGGTAGGCGAGGCCGCCGAACACCAGGATGCCCAACATCAGGAGCGTCGTGGTGACCGGCCGTTTGATGAAGATTGCCGACAGATTCATGGGGCGCCCTTTCCATCGTCCTGCGGCTTGGCTTGCTCCGCCTGCTGGTTGTCGCCTTTGACGCTGATGCGGCTTCCCGGCACCAGCCGCAGGTGGCCGTCGGTCACCACGGTCTCACCGGGTTGGACGCCGCTGCCAAGCACTGTTTCTGACCCGGTGGCACGCTCGACAGTGACGGGCCGCATCTCGACGGTCTGGTCAGGCTTCACGGTGAACACGTACGTGCCCTGCTGTCCCGTTTGAACCGCGACCGATGGAACGACGATCGCCTTCGGATCGGTTGTCAGCGTGACGACGACGTTGACGAACTGACCGGGCCAGAGGCGCCGATCGGTGTTGGGGAACGTTCCCTTGATGCGAATGGTTCCCGTGTTCTCGTCGACAGCGTTGTCGACGAACGCAATCCGCCCGACCGCACCAGGCCCCTCGTCGTTGGGCGGCGTTGCCGTCACGCGCAAAGGGCCTCCTGCCGCCATGTAGCGCTTCAGGTCGGAGAGGCGCACTTCGGGAATCGCGAATGACACCGAAATCGGCATGACCTGGTTGATGGTCACCAGCGGTGTCTGGTCGTTGGCGCGCACGAGGTTGCCCTCGTGCACCATGAGCGCACCAGTACGGCCCGAGATGGGTGCCTTGATCGTTGCGTAGTCGAGCTGCACGGTGGCGTTCTCGACGGCGGCTTTATCAGCGCTGACCGTCGCTGCCAGCGCGCTCATATCTGCGCGCGAGGTGTCGACCTGCTCGCGCGTGGCAATGCCGCGTTTGGCGAGATCCTCATAGCGCTTGTTCATCAGCACGGCGTTCTCGGCTCTTGCCGTGTCGCGCTCGAGATTGGCTTGTGCCTCTCGCAAAGCGAGCTCCAGCGGACGACGATCCAGCGTGAACAGCACTTGTCCCTGCTGCACTTCGTCGCCTTCCGTGAAGTTGACCTTCTCGAGCTGCCCCGTAATCTGTGAACGGATCGCGACATTGGAAAAGGCCTCGGCCGTCCCGATGACGCTGATCTCGATCGGCATTGGTTTGTTGACGACGGGTGCGGTCGTCACCGGCACCGTGCCGCCGCCGCCACCGCGGCCGCGCCCAGCAGCGGCTGGCGCGGCTGCCGGGTCTTCGGCGGTGCAGCCGAACGCTGCGAGCGTGACAGCTGCAGCGGCAGCTGCGATGACAACGGATCGAATGAAGCCCATGCGTGATTCCGAGCGCGATTATGACTGCGAGATCAGATCTTAGCCGTGTAGCATCCCCGGCGGTCTACACACCGAGACCCGCACTACGTTTACTGCTTATTCCAGCTGACTGCTTACTGCACAGGCTCGATGCGAAGCACCGCGCCTTCCTTCTCGTCGGTCAGGAGGTAGAGCAGCCCGTCGGGACCCTGACGGACCTCGCGAATGCGCTGCCGCAGTTCGACGAGCAGCGATTCGCGGCGCAACTCTTCCATTTTCTCATTGAAGAGAATACGTTCGAGATGCCCCGTGCCGGGAATTTCGCCGGTGCGCAGTGCCCCGACGAAGACGTCGCCCTTCCACTTGGGAAACTTGTCGCCGGTGTAGAACGCCATCCCCGAAACGGCAATCGATGGAACCCAGAACACAAGGGGCGGCTCGAAACCGGCATGTCCGGGAATCTCCGATTGCCAGGGACCCGTGTACTGACGCCCGTAGCTGACGACGGGCCAACCGTAGTTCCTGCCAGGTTTCAGGATGTTGATCTCATCGCCGCCGTTGGGCCCGTTCTCGTTGAGCCACATCTCTCCGGTGCTGGGGTTGACGGCGAGACCAAGGGAGCTGCGATGACCGAGGGTGTACACCTCAGGACGATGATTGGCTTTGCCGACGAACGGGTTGTCCTTGGGGATGCCGCCCTCGTCCGTGACGCGCAGGACCTTTCCGCCCTGCGTGTTCGGGTTCTGCGGATCCTTCGGATCCTTTGGATCGGTGCCGGTTGTCGTGATGTAGAGCATGCCATCGCGACCGAACGCGATCCGGGACGTGCCGGCGCGGTCGAGCACGAGGATGTCCTTCACTTCGGTCAGCGCCTTGCCATCGAAGCGGCCGCGCGCAATCGCAACTGTCTGGCGCTTCTCGTCGAGCGGCTTGGTGTAGGTCAGGTAGACAAGCTGGTTCTGCGCAAATTGCGGATGAAGCGCGATGTCCATGTAGCCGTGGACCGCTCCCGGCAACCCCGACTCGCCCGCCCAGTACGATGCCGGTGCGCCTGACACCGGTTGAGGATCGAGCACGTCGTGTCGAATCACTCTCAGGCGGCCTGCCCGCTCGGTGACCAACATCGTGCCATCAGGAAGGAACGCGAGCGCCCACGGGTATTCGAGAGCGCGGGTCACCGCGGACACGCGTATGCGCTGACCTTCACCGGTATCGAGCTCGACCGGCTTGGCCGGCAGCTTGTGACCGGCCAGCCCCGACGGGGCGACCGGAATGCCGCCCTTGAATTCCACCTGCTGCTGACCCGCTCTCAGATGGACCGCGAGTGCGACGACGGCCACGACGGCAAGAACCACCCAACGGCCGTGTTTGTGCGGCAAACGTGGCTTTCTCATAGCGCTCTCTGCCCCCTGTGCATCTCGCAATGCCGGAGGATCAGTATAGGCCGTATGGGCAGCGGTCGGGGCTCGGGGTCGGGCAGGTGTCAGGCAGTGAATCGTGAACGAGACTCGCGGCTCAGAGAGTCGGGAGTCGGGACTCGGGACTCGGGATCCGGGACTCGGGGCTCGGGGCTCGGGACTCCGGGATTCGGGATTCGGGGCTCGGAACTCAGGGCTCGGGATTCGGGGCTCGGAATTCAGGGCTCGGGATTCGAGGCTCGGGATTCCGGGCTCGGGATTCCGGGCTCGGCATTCCGGGGTCAGGGCATGTTGCGGATCCCGGATCCCGAGACACAATATCCGTTCACGATTCACTGCCTGACACCGAGCGCATGGCGTCTTCACTCACTTCGCCGCCCTCCGACCAGACCGCCGCCGAAGCGCGCCGCGTCGCCCTGGCCGGCGGAATCGGCACTACCATCGAGTGGTACGACTTCTTCATCTACGGCACTGCCGCCGCCGTCGTCTTCGCGCCGCAGTTCTTTCCACAGGTGTCGGACCTCGCCGGCTCGCTTGCCGCCTTTGGCACCTTCGCGATCGGGTTCATCGCGCGTCCGCTGGGGGGTGTCGCGATGGGTCACTACGGCGACAGGCTTGGTCGCAAGTCGATGCTGGTCTGGTCGCTGCTGCTGATGGGGCTCTCGACCCTCGGCATCGGTGTGCTGCCGAACTACTCGCAACTGGGCGTATGGGCACCGCTACTGCTCGTGACCCTTCGCTTCGTCCAGGGGTTCGCTCTGGGGGGCGAATGGGGCGGTGCCGTGCTCATGTCGGTCGAGCATGCGCCGCAGGGGCGCCGCGGGTTCTACGGCAGCTTCGTCGCGCTCGGCCTGCCCGCCGGGATCATTCTCTCGAACCTCGTCTTCCTGGTCACGTCGAGCACGGTATCGCCTGCCGCGTTCGCGGAGTGGGCGTGGCGCATTCCGTTCATTGCCAGCGCCGCACTCGTGATTGTGGGGCTCTGGGTGCGGGTGGGTCTTGCCGAAAGCCCCATTTTCGCGGAGATCGTCAAGACGCAGCGTGCGCGCCGCCTGCCAATTGTCGACGTCCTGCGTCACGACGCGCGCGCCGTCGTCCTCGCCGCGGGCAGCTACATCGGCATCAGCACCCTCGGCTACATCGTCATCGTCTACTTCGTGTCATACGCGACGCGCGAGCTCAAATTTCCGCTGACCACGACACTCGCGCTGCTCCTGACGGCCGCAGTGATGTTCGCGGCATCGATCTTTCTGTTCGCGACCTGGTCGGATCGCTTTGGACGACGCCGCATCATGCGCTGGGGCAACGGCGCGCTGGTGCTGTGGTCGCTGGTGTTCTTTCCGTTGGCGGATACCCGATCCGTCCTGCTGGCGGGACTGGCGCTCTGCGGAATCCTCGTGATTCAAGGCGCGTACATCGGCCCGCAACCGGCGGTCTTCTCGGAGCTCTTTCCGACGGCGACGCGCTACAGCGGCGCATCGCTCAGTCTGACGCTCGGTACGATCCTCGGCGGCGCAGTCTCTCCAGCGATTGCGGCTGCCTTGTTCGGCGCAACCGGGAACTCTTCTCTCATCACTGTCTACATCGCTGCAATGGCGTTCATCGCGTGGCTCTGCACTCTGGGTCTCAAGGAAACGTATCGCGATGATCTGTCGCGATAGGCTCGCCGAGAGCAGGGGCACCCGGAGAAGCTGCCACCCGCCACGGGTGAGCCGCGCGCAGCGCGAGCCTAGATATAACCGAGCTCGAGTGCTTTCAGGACGGCACGCGTTCGATCGCGGACACCAAGCTTGGACAAGATGCTCGACGCGTGATTTTTCACCGTGCCTTCAGCGGTCCCCAGCGCCTCGGCGATCTCGCGGTTGCTGTAGCCGCCCGCCATCAGGCGCAGAATCTCCAGCTCACGCTTCGTGAGCGGGTCCGGCGGACTGAGCGCGTCGAAGTCGCGTCGCACATGCTCGAGGCCTTTGAGGACGCGCTCCGTAATCGCGGGACGGATGATCGATCCGCCACGCGCGACTTCGCGAATGCCGTCCGTCAGCCGTTCGAGCGACACGTCCTTGAGGAAGTATCCCTTCGCGCCAGCCCGCACCGCGTCGAGCAGCGCCTCGTCATCGTCGAACGTCGTGAGCACGATCGTCGGCGGCAACGTCGACGAGCTGTGCAGCGATCGCAACACGTCGACGCCGCCTTTTCTGGGCATGCGCAGATCCAGCAGCACGACGTCCGGCTTCTCGCGTTGAATCACCGTCACGGCCTCGTCGCCATCCGACGCTTCCGCCACGATCGACAGGTCGGCGACGAGCTCGAGCAACGAACGAATACCCTGCCGCACCAGCGTCTGATCGTCGACGAGCACGATGCGAATCATGCGACTGCAGCCGTGGGAAGAAAGCCACGGACTTCGAATCCCAAGCCACGAGCGGCGCGGAACTCGACGTGCCCGGCGTATTGTTCGAACCGTTCTCGCATGCCGGTCAGGCCATTGCCGTAGGACACGACGTCAGTGCCCTGTCCATCGTCGCGCGCGTGCAGCTCGATCCCATCCGGCCGCGCTTCCAGCCGAATCCACAGGTTCCGCGCCTGCGCATGACGAGTCGTGTTGGTGACGATCTCCTGCACACATCGAAGCAGCGTTTCGGCCCGCGACGCGTCTGCGACGACCAGAGATGACGGGAGATCAAGATGCAGGGCCAGGGCTGCCTGCTCGACCCTGATCGAGCGAATCGCCTGTGCCACGTCGAGCTGACTCGTCTCGCGCAGGCGGCTCACGACGTCTCGCACGTCGCCGAGCAGGAGACGCGTGATCGCGTGTGCCTGTTGAATGTGCGCCGACGGCCTTCCCTCCGAGAGGCGCGCGGCGACATCGAGTTGGAGGCTGAGCGCCGTCAGATGATGCCCGAGCGTATCGTGCAGATCGCGCGAGATGCGCAGCCGTTCATCGACCCGGCTGGTCTCGACCAGCATCGCCCGTGTGGCGAGCAGCTCGCGGTTCGCCCACGCCAACTCAGCCCGGGCGGCTGCCTCGCGGCGAACGAGCAACGAGCTGGCGGCCGCGAACAGCATGAATCCGCCCATGGTGAGACCGAAGGTGAGCGCCTCGGTCCACGAACGATCGATGGCGAAGAGGATCGCCATGTTCGTGAGCATGAGTGCTCCCAGAATCGACCAGATCCACGGCGTCCTCAACGTCGCGTGGGGATGCGCAGGTGCACCGGGACTCTGCGACGGCGTCAAGTACGGAAGGCATGCGGCGATGATGACCAGCAAGGCAGGGGTCGAGTTCGTGCTGTGCCCGGACAGGACCGGCAGCATCACAACAGCGATGGCCGTCACCATCAGGACGTAAATCAGCGCCAGCGGAGCGTAATACCCGAGCAGAGGGCGGATGCCGCCAAGCCCAAGAAAAGCCGTCAGGGCGGCACCGAACAGCGCATAGGCCGCTATCCAGATAATCGCGGGCCAGCCTGTGAAGTGACCCTGCGTAATGAGAACGATCTGGGGCACGGCGCACATCAGCCAGGTGGCCAGTGCCGCGACGTTCAGCCACGTTCCGCCACGCACGTCGTCATTGTAGGGGCCATGCGCCATTCGAACACATGCCGGAAGTCACAGGTCGGCCTCATGACCTCCGGCACATGCATCACGCGCGGGCCCGCCGCATCATGTGTGCATGCTGACTTCAGTCCTCTACCTGCACATCGCAGGCGGCACCGCCGCCTTGCTGTCCATGCTCGTTCCGCTCGTCACGAAGAAAGGAGGGCTGACGCACCGGCGCGCCGGCTGGGTCTTCGTCACCGGCATGACCATCGTCTCGCTCACCGCATTTCTTCTGGCCGGCGCACGATGGCTGGCCGATCCCACGAAGCCGGGCCGCGAGGCTGGAGCCTTCCTCTTCTTCGTCGCGATTCTCACGGCCACGAGTGTTTCGGGCGGCGTGCGAGCGCTTCGGGCGAAGACACGACAAGCCGTTCATCGGAATGCGTGGGATATCGGATGGCCGGCGCTGCTGACGACCTGGAGTCTGGGCGCCGGCTTTTACGGTCTGAGCGCCGGTTACAACCTGTTCACAGCGTTTTCGGTGATCGGCCTGTTCGTAGGCGCAGGCCAACTGGCGTATTGGCTGACCCCGCCATCGCACCCTATGCACTGGTGGTTCGA
>JBKPNV010000077.1:0-14712 GCA_046732795.1 Acidobacteriota bacterium | reverse complement strand
GGTGACATGAGCGCCACGTCGTCCATGTCGATTCGCGTGGCATTCCCACCACGCTTCTGGTACCGATGCCTTCGGGCGTGATCCACCAGAATTCGGCGCATCATGCCGGCGGCCACCGCAAAGAACTGAGGCCGATGCTCCCAGCGGACGTGCCTCTGATCCACTAACCGAAGATAGGCCTCATTTACGAGATCACTCGTCTGCAGAGAATGCCCCGTCCGTTCCGCCCGCATCTGGCGACGCGCCAGCCAGCGCAGTTCCTTGTAAACGAGCGGGATCAGCTTGCTGAGAGCGCTCTCGTCGCCAGCACACCATGCGAGGAGAAGCCGAGACGCCTCGCCGGACGAGGTGGAGTACGTGGGTTCCGCCACAAAAACGGCGCATTCTACCATCGGCAAGCCGGGTCTCCCTCGAAGCGGTTCCCATCCGCGAGATACGGTCTGACATGTTCCAAATGAGCCCTCATCTCAACGGCCCGCACCTCTCGCTATCGACGAGTCGATCTTCGGCGAGATCAACTTGCCTCGGGCGATCCCGCTGCGAGCTCAATAGCACCGCCAAACAGGGCGTCCCCTGCGGCGATGTTCTCCGGCAGTCATTGAAAGACTTGCTATTCGTGCGCCGATTTCGATGGCTACGCCAGCGTTAGCGGGAGAGCGTTGACCTCACCGCCAACGGGATCGCCGTCCCGTTTGGCCGTCGCCACGTCGTCCGGAACTCCCGATCGTAGGTCCATACCTTCAATGTCTTGTCGCGCCCGCTAAGGACGACGAGACACGCATCCGCCCAGTCCGGCTCGTGCTCAGCGGACTTGGCGAGCCACCCGAGGACGTCGTGCCAGAAATCGCGGTCGTAGGAACCGGGAATAGGTTGAATGTCGAGATCGTGCAGCAAGGCACGCAGCCGGACCCGCTGACTTCGATGCGGGAGATGAAAGCAGGTCTCGGTCAGCACAGCATCCCAGGTGGCGAATTCATCGTGCGCCAGCGATTGCAGATGCTTTACCGCCGTTTTGTGTTTCGAGTCGCGCGCGTCGCACAGGGCCACAAGCGGAGCGGTGTCGATGAGAATCATCGACGAACGCAGCGAACCTTGCGGAGAATCGCGGCACGCGCCGCACGTCGGTCGCGAAGGTCGTAGTCGCCAGTCGAGAACCAAGTCGATGCGGCGGCTGACGCTTGGTTTTCAAACGCGACCCTGCGTGCAAGGCGCCTGCGGCGATCCTGATGATGACGTCGTTTGGCGACCGCTCGCTGGAGAGACCACCGCGATTGTCAGCGAGACCAGAACCTTCTAATCCTCGATTCCTTTCCGTGGCATCCGCCTGCTGGCGCCCGCCGCCTTTCGGAAATGGGACTCTCGGTATGAGGAGCCGCAATGTGTTCCTGGAAAGAACAACCCCGTGCGTGCTTGAGCGGGGCTCGTCTATCGTGATCGATTCAGCTGGACTCTCCTTGGCCAGAGGAGATCCTGCCGTCGCGCGAGTCGTCTCGAAGGGCAATCAAGAGCCGGACGAAGTCCCATGACTTTGGGACCAAGGTATGGTGAAGGTTGAGGGCCGGCATGTCCAGATGCGCATAACGAGCATCAGTCGCCCATTCACAATTCGCCAGTTGCTTACGGGCCTGTTCTACGCTCATGGACGAAATACAGGCGACCGCCAATGGCTTCCGAACTCCGGCTGCGCGCATTGCGCTGTCGCAATACCTGATGCCAAAGGCGCTCGGAAGCAGCGGAACAACAAACACGTCCGCGTCGGCGGCCGCCGCTTGCAGTTGCCGTGCCCATTCTCCATGGAATTCGCCGTCACCCGACGCATCACGAACTGTAAAGCCAAAAGCCCTGAGACTGATCAAGAGGGAGTGCAACGTAAGACCTTCATGGAAGATGTCATAGAAAACCGCCACACGAATGCCTCTCGCGACCTGCTGCGCAATCTTCAGGTCCGCGGCCTGCTGTTCATTGACGATAATCTTTCCAGGAAAGTCCGCGAAGCGACGTGAGAGTTCCTGAATCAGACGGTCAGCTTTGGACTTGTTATCTTGGAGTCCGCGGAGATCGATTGTCTCGATCGTCCTGAATCCAAGAGGCGGCTCGACGTCATCGATCAGGACTGGCAACAACGTGCCCATAGTCTTTGCACTGTTTGCTTCCTCGATGACGAATCCCGGGCGCACAGAAGTTTCCGACCAAAATACGATGACAACCTTCGCCGCACGAAGAGCGCTGTCAATCTCATGCGGAAACGACTGACCTGCCCGTAGATTCTTGTCCCACCAGATCGTGAACCACGTGTTCTCGTGAAGTGTCGAGAAGATCTCGCGTAGCCGTTCCTGGTCCTCGCGCGAATACGACAGGAACACATCAGAGCTTTCCATGGCGGTTCTCCTCGAGTGTTGGATCTTGTTGCACCCTCTCGACTTGACTCTAAGACTGGCGGGCTGGAGCGTACTTCGACAGCGTCAGGCGAGATCGCGCTACGTGACTTCGCTTAGCGCGAGAGCGCCGACCTCACGGCCAGTGGGATTGCCGTCCCGTTTGGTCGGCGCCATGTCGTCCGGAACTCCCGATCGTAGGTCCAGACCCTCAATGCCTTGTTGCGCCCGCTGAGGACAGCTAGGCACGCATCGGCCGAGTCCGGCTCGTGCTCAGCGTACTTGGCAAGCCACTCGAAGACCTCGTGCCAGAAATCGCGGTCATTGGAGGAGGCCAGAGGTTGAATGCCGAGATCGTGCAGCAAGTCGCGCAGCCGGAGCCGCTGGCTTCGATGCGGCAGATGGAAGCAGGTCTCGGTCAGCACGGCATCGCAGGTGGCGAATTCACTTAAGGGGAACTTCGGCAATGTGCATCTGCAACTTACAGATTCCATTGGATGCGACGTGTGGTTCGAATCCCAATGCGAAGGCTGTCCGGCAAACTCCGTCACTTCTGCGGCTGCCGCTTGTATTTCCAATCGCCAGACACATGTCGTTCCACCATGAACGCGGCCGGATTTCCGTCTGGATCGAAGTCGAACGAGAGGCCGTCGGTCCCGCTGAATGAGGTCTCGGAGTGAGGAATGAGGCGGACCTTCTCGCCGAGCAGTCCGTTGGCGTACAACGTTCCGCCTTCGAGCTGAATCTCAACGGTCCGCGGCCGCGTGACCCACAGTCCGCTATAGACGCCCACGTACTTCGCCAAGGTTTCGGGAGAAACCGTGACGGCGCTCTGCTCGACATCGGATAGGCGGCCGATCCATCGGCTCCGTTCCTCGCAGACGCTTTCGATCATCTCGGTGTCCGCCTGGAACTCGAGGGTGTAGGTCGTCGTCCAGGCCTTCGCGAACGCGCCGGGATCGGTGACGGTGAGTTCGATCTGCAACTGGCCGACATTGCGCCGCACGTAGCGCTCCGTGGTCCGGAGTGCGTCCGTGTGGGGCAAACCGCGACCGTCCAACCACGTGCGATCGTTGAACCCGAAGCTGTCGACGACCAGCGTGTCGCCTTCCCACCGTCCGACGGAGTACCCCATCCACGTGCGTTCGGGATTGGGTTCGAGCTTCCGTCCGTCCATGAAAATGAGGTGGTACGTCAGATTGTCGTAGGCGATCGCGATGAGCGAAGGCGTCTGGATGATGCGCCTCCAGCTGGGCATCGGCTCTGGCCCGCTGGGCTGACAATTGAAGGCGGGCCGGTCCTTGAAATAGTTCTCCTCCCGCTCGCGCACAAGAGCCTTCGACGTTGCCGTGAGCGCCTCGTCAGGCACGCCGATGACTCCCGGTCGCCCGGTCCAGGGGCCTGACAGATCGATATGGCCATCCGCGCCGCGCGGGGGCGGTGCCGCCAGGTTCGGTTTGCCGTCGGATGTGCGCGGGATATTCGGCGTCGGATGGTCCAGCCATTGGGCATTGGCCGGCAGCGCAACGGCGGACCACAACGCAACGATTGCCAGGGTGAGCGGGCCTCTCATACTCACCTCCAAGAGTGGCTGGATTTTATCAATTCCGTCACCCTGGTGCGCAGCATGGGCGTTTCGAGTCAGCCCGCTTTCTTCGAGTGGGCGGATCCGTCCGATTTACCTGGAGCGACTCGCGTGGCTGGTCCGTCCTGGCCGGTCGGGACCATCCACCAGCAGTCGCACGCTGGACACCGGAAGTAGTCGACTCTCTCGGAATGGAGGACATCGCCCAGGTCTGCAACGGCTGCGGCGCCACATTCCGGGCAGTGTGTTCGAGCGCTACCAACAGTCGCACGCTCAAAGCCGGGGTGGTGGAGCGGGCGGTGCTCCGTGACGGTCAGCTTGCGAGTGGTCCAGATGCCGAAGCAAGTCGGGCAGCGCCAATACTGCAGGGTGGGAGACAACACCAGGTATGAGGGCACTGCTGCGGTCCCGCACTTCTCGCACGAAGGAACGAAGGTCGCGTCAGACATGCGCGATCCTGGCAGCGCGCTTATACCACAGGTGACTCGACGGCGAAATGCGCTGCGGCTGTCGGCTGCAATCATCGGAAAATCGCGGTGTGCCCGGTGCGCGCGTGGCGAAATGGAGGTGCGTTGCGCGAAATCATCAATGCTTCGGTATCAGCCTGAGCAGCCGGCCGCCGTCGCGATCGGTCATCACGTAGAGCGCTCCGTCTGGTCCTTCCTTGACGTCACGGATTCGCGTGTCGAGCTCCATGAGGAGACGCTCTTCGCCGATCACTCGCTCCCCGTTCAGCACGAGACGCGCGAGATGCTTCCCCGCCAGTGCCGCGACGAAGAGATCGCCGCGCCACGCCGGGAACAGCTTGCCGTCGTAGAAGCTGATACCGCCGGGCGCGATGTCGGGCGTCCAGAAGTAGACCGGCTGCTCCATGCCGGTCTGCGTCGTCCGATCCTTGTTGATGGCGTTGCCGTTGTAGTCGTGTCCGTAACCGATCACAGGGAAGCCGTAGTTCTTTCCCTTCTGAATGACGTTGATCTCGTCGCCGCCGCGCGGACCGTGCTCGCTTGCCCACAATCTCCCCGTCTTCGGGTGGAATGCGAGACCCTGATCGTCGCGAATACCCGTGGCGAAGATCTCCGCGCGCGCGTCTGATCGTCCAACGAACGGGTTGTCTTTGGGAACTGTGCCGTCAGTGTTGATGCGCAGGACCTTGCCCATGAGGCTATCGAGCTGCTGCGGCTGCGGCCAGTCCTCAGAGTCGATGCCGACGCCGGCTGGAATAGACGATGCGATCAGTAGTGTGCCGTCTGGCGCCTGGATCATCCGCCCGCCAATGCCTTCAGCATTGAGCAGCACCTTCAGGTCATCGAGTCGTGTGGAGTCGGCCGACAGGCGCGCGCGCGCGACCGTCAGCACGCCGGCCAATCGCGGAGCCGGTGAGGGCGCCTTTGGATCGGGCGCGGTGTAGGCAAGATAGATGGTGCGGTTGGCCGTAAAGGCTCGATCTGCGACCGCGCCGACAAGCCCTTGCGGACCGCCGGCGTACATCGGCGGCAGTCCGTCAATGGGAGCCGAAATCTGCCCCGACCGATCGATGATCTTCAGGCGTCCCGGTCGCTCGACGAGCAGCATGCGGCCATCCGGCATGAACTCGATCGAGTAGCCGTTGGTGATACCGGTGGCGACGACCTCGACGTCATAGGGGACGCTGACCGGGACGCGCGGCGCCTTCGTCTGTCCGGCCCACTGCGGGATGGGTGAGTATCCGTCCGGCGCCGCCGAACCTGCCGGCGGTGCGCCAGGCTGCTGCGCAAGAGGCCGTGGAACGGGCTTCGTTGTCTGCGCCTGTGCCGTCCACGCCTGCACCAGAACGATCAGAGCGGCCGTAACCTTTGCCATCGGCGCAGTATACAAGTCACTCGGAGAGTGGCGCCACGATGAGATCGCTCGAACCCCACAGACCTCTCGGAAGCTGTGGGGTCCGTTCTCCTCGTACATCAGAAGTCAAAGGTCGCGCCGATTTTGGCGACGCGCGCTCCCAACACGGAAGTGGGTGTCAGCCACGACGACGTGAGCGGGCTGTAAGTCTGGTTGTAGGTCAGTACGGCGCTCGAATTGAGGGTGTTGTACAGGTCGAGCGAAAACCTCGTTCTCGTCGTCCCGATTCTCACGACCTTCGCAATCTTCAGGTCCAGCTGGTTGACGCGATCGCCATACAAGGTGCCCGGCTCGATCAGATTCACGGTCACATTGGCCACGCCACCTGCAGGCGGGCGGCCGAGCGACTGTGCGACGATCGCCGCGGGAACGTTGTAGTTGGCCGCCAGCTGCGCCCCCGGCTTGCTTTGGAATGCCGCGCTGATCTCCACGTCGACCTTCGGGATCAGATATGAGCCGAGTCCTCTGAACTGCGTCTGGAATCCAGACGCGAGATGACAGTACTGCAGCGGCATTGCCCCTGACTGCGCAACGCCCAACCCCGTAGGTCCCGGGATCGAGACGCCAATCGCCACCGTCTGAGGCGGGACCAGGCTCTCTGGTACCCTCTCGGCAACTTCGCAGAAGTCTGACACCGTCTGGCCGGTACTCGTGCCACCCTGGAACGTCATGCCCTTGAGCGACCTGACGCTGAATGTGACGTCGACGCCGTCCCAGTACAGGCTCTGGTTGCCATAGTTCTCTGCAGCCTGCACCTGGTAATCGACCACGCCGAACAACCTCGGGTCGATGTCGTGGAGTCCGGAGATCGTGTAACCGCCGCCACCGGGCAGACGCGGATCCGACGGTGCCGTGATCGAGTAGCGCGTGAAGTCGGACGCCTGGACCGCAAGGTTGCGCGTGACGTAGTGTCCGTACCACCAGCGCTTGTTGAACTGCACCTCCACCGCGACGCGCGGCAGCAGTTGCTGCTGGATGGCTACGCCGATCTGGGTGTCCCAGGGCCGCACATCGTGAAGAAGCTCATCGCTGTACGTAAGTCCCGCATTGAGCGTGCCGAAGTTGCGATTCGCAATCGCTCCGCACTCGCCATTGGCCGCTTGACTCATCAGGTCGCAATCCGGGATGTAGTTGCGGTTCGCATCGCTCCAGCTCCTGTCGGCACGCGTCGCGATTTGCGACGTCGGCGCAGCACCGGTGAAGATCCCTCCGTTCTGTGCCGGATACAGATAGCGTCCCCAGTTCGCCTTCAGCGAGGTCTTGCCGCTGCCGAAGAGGTCGTACGCCGCGCCCACTCGCGGGCTCACGTCGTGGAAGTCCACGCCGTCAGCTTGTGGAATGACGGTAGGCTCGGGGAAGAAGCGCGTTCCGCCGATGCCTGACGGCGGGTAATAGCTCCAGGCCCGCTCGTAGCGCAAGGCTCCCGACAATGTCAGCCGACTCAACGTCCACTGATCCTGAGCGAAGATGGCGTTGCCGCGAGTGCGCCACTGGCTGTCGAACATGCCGGACAACTCCGTTACCTGATTCGGAATGCCGTTGTTGAAACGATAGACGACCGCCTCGGGGATGGTGAAGTTCGACTGCTGATTGTCGTAATGGAACAGCCCGTGGTATCCGACCTTGATGTTGTGCGAGCCGGTCACGTACGAAGCAGTGGCGTGCCACGTGTTGGCGTCGATCCAGCCTGTCGAATCGAGAAACGTTCCTCCGCACAACGGGCTCCCGGCCCGGTAGCAGAGACCCGGGATGCTGCCTCCCTGTTCCATGACCTGAATGAGTCCTTTGGTAGGACTGCCTGGTGCGGATGTTCCGCCCCATCGCGAGCCGTTGCGGCTCCACCCGACATCGATCAGCACTCGATTCGACAGCGGGGAATTCCACGTGACCTGGTTCACATGGCTGGGGTTGTTGGAGAAGATCTCCGTCTCCGGAGCGCGCGTGCCGCTGCCGCCCTCGATCCATCCGTCCGGATTGTCGCGGCACTTGCCGGTCGTGCCGATCCAAGCCGACCCGTTGCAACTGCTTTGATCGTCCCAGAACACATTCAGTTTGTTCCTCGGCGTGATCTGCCACGTCAGCCGCGCACTGATGGTCCGGCGCGACGTGTCGTTCCTGGCCTGCTGCGACAAGTCGGGAACATAGGTCCAGGCATTCGGGTTTCCGGCGTTGGCGTTGGCGTACATACCCGGAACGGAGAGTGCCTGCCCGAAGTTCCGCGCGATGAAGTAGAACCAGAGTTGATCGCGCTTGATCGGTCCGCCGAGTGCTCCATCGACGTCCCACAGCTTCAGGAGCTCGCCGGGAACCCGCAGGCCGGCGTCCTTGAGTGCCTGCGTGTAGTTGCCGCTCTGTAACGACTGGTTCGAATACGACGCCACAAACGATCCGCTGAAGGTATTTCCACCGGCCTTGGGGACGAAGTTCATATAGGGGCCGCCGGTCTCTGCCTCTCCGAGCCCGCCGGACGTCGCAAACGTGACCTCCTGGACGTTGCCGGTATCGACGGTGTAGCCGGAGACGCCCGCACCACCGCGTGAGGCGCCGACGTTCATTCCATCGACCTGCAGCCGTCCCTCCTGCGCCGGCCCGCCGTGAATGCCGAACAGAATCATCGACGGGTTCAGCTGCATCGTGTTCGGGTCGCCGGTAACACCGGGCATCAGCAGCATGATGCCGTTCCAGCTCCGCGCTGCCGGAGCTATCGCGACGAGATCGCCGTCCAGCACCGCCTGCCGTGTGGACGACTGCGTGTCGACGACGGGCGACTCGCCCGTCACGGTAATGGTCTCTTCAAGCGTGCCGACTTGCAGATCCGCGTTCACCGTGATCGTTCCCGATCCGGTCAACTCGACACCCTCACGTTTCACCATTCGGAATCCGGGGAGCATGAACGTGACGGCATACACTCCCGGCCGCAGGTCCACGACTCGGTATTGACCGGTGCTGTCGGTGACGACCGACCGCACTTTTTCGATCAATGCGGGGCTGGAGGCTTCAACGGTCACCCCCGGTAAGACTGCACCGGAAGTGTCTCTGACAGTGCCCGCGAGCGAGGCCTGCGCGGAGGCGCTCGCTGCTATCGAAAGAGAACACACGACAACTACCATCGGCCCGAAGAGTCTCCCCATAGCAACCTCCAGTACAGGCGGACCCCCGAATGGCGCGACTACCGTGCTTCCGACGTGGTGCGAATACTACTCCAGAAGGCGGCGAGGTGGCGTGCTCCGACCCCGCTCACTCAGTACTGAACCTCCACGTCGTCGTTGAGTCGTAGACCTCGTGGCGGCGGAGCACGGTCGACGGAAAATTCGGATGATGTGGCGAATCGGGGAAGTGCTGCGTCTCGAGACACAGACCGGCGTGCTTGATCAACGGTTCGCCGCGACGACCCGCGGTGTCCCCGTTGAGGAAGTTTCCGGAGTAGCACTGCAAACCCGGTTCAGTGGTTGCGATCTCCAGACGCCGGCCACTCGTGGAATCGGCGAGGGCAGCAGCGCGTGCGAGCGATACGCGCGGACGCAATACCCAGTTGTGATCGTAGCCGCCAGCGAGCCGCAGCTGTGGATCGCTGGCAGCGATACGCGCTCCGATCCGGGTCTCGTCGCGGAAGTCGAACGCCGTCCCGGAGACGGCGACGATAGCGCCGGTCGGAATCAGCTCGGCGTCCACCGCCGTGTAGGCATCAGCGTCGAGCTGCAAGCCGTGGTTCAGGATTGTGCCTTCACCGGCGAGGTTGAAGTACGTGTGCTGCGTCAGGTTCACGACGGTGGTTGCATCAGTGGTGGCGACATACCGGATCGTGATCACGCCCGTGCGGTCGAGAGTGTACGACACCGACACGGCGAGACACCCTGGATAACCTTCCTCCCCATCTTCGCTGACACGGGAGAGCTGCAGCGTGATTGCGCCGGATTGTCGATTGACCGCTGGCGTCCACAGGCGAGTGTGAAACCCTCCCGGCCCGCCGTGCAGGTGGTGAGGGCCATCGTTTGCGGACAGCTGAACCTGGCGCCCGTCAAGCGTGATGCGGCTCTTCGCGATGCGGTTGGCCGAGCGTCCGACGACCGCGCCCAGATAGCTGCGGTCGCGCAGGTAGTCTTCGAGATTGTCGTAGCCGAGCGCTACGTCACCCGAGCGGCCATGACGATCGGGTGTGCGGATCGACGTGATGATCGCACCGTACGTGATCACCGTCATCGAGACGCCGGCATCGGCCGCGAGAACGAATCGCTCGACCACCGCGCCCTCGTGCGTGGTGCCGAAACGGCCGACGGAGCATGTTGGAGCCATGCATCTCCTACTGCCGCGATAGCCCGGCGATCAGGAACACCCTATGCAAAGCAAAGCAACGGCAACGCAACGCAACGCCCAGGCAGGTGACTGTGCCAGTAGCCCCGTTTCAAGCAGCACACAACCGGAGTATGGGAGGACGACCGGACCCCCGCGAGCTTCCGCTGTACGAGCTTTCCGAGGCCGCACGATTTGTTGGTGTGTCGCCCGCTGCGCTTGCCGAATGGATGCGCCCGGTCAGTGACGGTGCGAAATCGGCACTTCCTCTGCTCCACTTGACTGACCCTTCTTCGGGCCGCTTGTCATTTGCCAATCTTGCCGAGGCACACATTCTCGAAGCGACACGCAAGCACAACATCGACGTCTCCGAGGTTCGCGCCGCCATCGAGACGGTGCGCCAGCGCGGGTACGGAACACCGCATCCACTGCTGACGCGAGAGTTCAACACGTGGGGAAAGTGCGAGTTCGTGGAGTGCCTCGTCTCGGGCATCGGGGATTCTCGAGATGTGAACCGGCGGCGTGTCCGTCTGAGCAGCCTGGCCGCGGATCTCGATCGATATCTCGACCGCATCGAAAGGGACACCAATGACGATCCGTACCAGTTGTTCCCGATGCGCCGAAACCAGAACAAATACGTCGCCTTGAATATCAATGTGGCGGCTGGTGAGCCCGTGATCGCCGGGACAGGTCTGCGCGTCCGCCATCTGAGCAACCTCATACGCGGCGGTGAGAGCATCGGTAGTGTGGCCAGACGCTACAAACTGAGCGAACACGCGTTGATCGAAGCGCTGGCCTTTCTCGCGTGAGCGATCCAGCACCGCACGGCAGGTTTACGGCTCAGCGAAACCCCATCCGCACCGCGCCAGAAGCGCCCGGCTGCGAATCACTTCGTCGCCGTACTCCTGATTGAGGATCCGCTGGAGCGTCCCGTCGGGCCGTCGAGCAATGTCCCACAGACCACTGTTGTGCCAGTGGTCCGGGTCATTCCAGTCCTGACGGTCGATGATTGGAAAGAGGCACAGTCCTTCGAGCGGAATGCCTTGTCCGTACGCGTCCCATAATTCCGCCGCGATTTCTCGAATCCAGGCCGCTCGACCTACTCCGAAATGGCTCGTTTCCGCGACGAACAGAGGACGTCGGTAGCGGTCGTACACCTCGGCAAGCAGCCGGTGAAAAGGCACCCATCGCGGATCGCGCGGTGTGTCTTCCCATCTGAGGCGCTGATCCGGAAACTCCCATTGGTTGGAGTGATAGAAGTTCACGCCCATGACATCGAGATAGCGTGGGTGACCGCCCAGTTCGCGATCGCGAACGCCGGCGATCATGTCCCACGCTTCGAATTGGCTGCCGCGCTGTTGTTCGGCGGCCGCGGTGAGATCGGGTCGTGTCAGCGGTGCCATCACGTGAATCACGGGATCGACATGGACGATGCGGGCGCGACGATCCTCGGCCCAGATGGCATCGCATCCGGCGATGACCGCGCGCACCAGATTGCGTTTCAGATCCACCCCGCGTCCGCGCGCAAATGGAGAGAACCAGCCGGCGTCGCCAGCCGCCCAGGAGAGAAACGACACTTCATTGATCGGCGTGTAAAAGGGCACGCGGCTGCTGTGGTGTTTCACGTATCGCGCGACGGCGCCGGCGAAACGCGCGAAGCGTGTCGGAAACTCCGGGCCCAGTACGTCGACGTCCTGCGGCCAGCCGTAGTGGCACAAGGTCCACATCACCTGCATGCCGTGGGCTTCGGCCGCCGCCAGCATCGGGGCGAACGAGGAAAAATCGAACTCGCCGTTCGACTCGATGAGCGTCCATCGCACCGCGTCGCGCACGGTCGACATGCCCATGCTCTTCATCAGGGCGTAGTCGGAGGCGACCTGCGTGTCGTGCTGTGTCGCGGCGATCATGTCGAGACGCGAGCCTGCCCCGTTGATATGACACGCGGCCTCGAAGCCCCCAATCCAGAACGACTGAAACAGGTGGGGTGGTGTCGGGACCCGCCGCTCAGGCGCCATTGGCGAGCGCTTCCCGGCGGGAGCAGTCCATCAGCTTCGCGTACAGGGTCAGTGCCTGCGCGACGACCTGATCCATGTTGTAGTACTTGTAGGTCGCGAGACGCCCCACGAAGTGCACATCGGTCGTGGCGGCCGCGAGCATCTGATACTTGCGATAGAGCTCCGAGTTTTCTGAACGGGGAATCGGATAGTAGGGGTCGCCAGACGCTTTGGGATACTCGTAGACCAGCGTCGTCTTGGGGTGTTCCTGGCCGGTCAGGTGCTTGAACTCGGTCACACGGGTGTACGCGTTCTCGTTCGGATAGTTGATGACGGCGACCGGTTGCCGCCACTCGTTGTTGAACGTTTCGAACTTGAATTCGAGCGAGCGGTAGGGCAATTTGCCGTAGCGGTAGTCGAAGTACTCGTCCACGGGCCCGGTGTAGATTACCTCCGCGTGCGGAATCGTCTGCCGCACCTCGCGGTAGTCCGCGTTGAGCAGAATCTTGATGTTGGGATGCGACAGCATGCGTTCGAACATCCGTGTCATGCCGTGTTTCGGCATCGCCTGATACGTGTCAGTGAAATACCGATCGTCCATGTTGGTCCGCACCGGGACGCGCGACGTGACCGTGGCGTCGAGTTCTGATGGGTCCAGACCCCATTGCTTGCGTGTGTAATTGCGGAAGAATTTCTCGTACAGCTCGCGCCCCACTTTGCTGACGATCACGTCCTCTGACGTGCGCACGTGGGGACACTTCTCTGCGATCGACTGGAAGAAGGTGTTCAGCTCGAACGAGGTCAGCTTGAGCCCGTACATGCGGTTGACCGTTTCGAGATTGATCGGGATGGGCAGCAGCTGGCCATCTACCCACGCCTGCACGCGATGTTGATAGGGACGCCACTCGGTGAAGCGGGACAGATAGTCGAACACGTCTTTCGAGTTCGTGTGAAAGATATGCGGTCCGTATTTATGAACCAGGATTCCGCTGTCGTCGTAGTGATCGTACGCATTGCCGCCGATGTGCGGGCGCTTGTCGATGATGAGCACCTTCTTGCCGCCATCGGCGGCAAGGCGCTCCGCCATGACGCTACCCGCGAAGCCCGCCCCGACGATCAAGTAGTCGAACATCTGAGTCTCCCAGCTGCAGCGTCGTCATGATCTGCTCTCGAGAGCCCCGAGGTTCGCTCGTGGTTCCGGCCGCCTCGTTGACGAGGCGATTCATCGCGGCATACGTCCGATCCCAGGACAGATTGGAAACATGGTCGTCCACGCGCCGGAGCCACGACTCGTCGGAGACAGCGAGCGCATTATCGAGAGCGCTGGCCATTTCTTCCGGCGTGTCGGCGATGGTAACGAGGCCGCGCTCTCCGTAGGGACGCACGACGTCAGCGATCGAGGTGGAGACGACGGGACGACCTGCAGCAAGGTATTCCGGCGTCTTGGTTGGACTGATGAAGCGGGTGGCGTCGTTGCGCGCGAACGGCAGATACGCAACGTCCCAGCCTGCCAGGTACGCCGGCAGGTCGCCATAACCCTTCATTCCGAGGTAGTGAATGTTGTGTGCGCGTGGCAACGACGCCGGATCGATCTTGACGACCGGACCGATCAGGACCTGATGCCAGTCGGGACGCGATCGTGCGAGCCCCGCCACGAGTTCCAGATCCATGCGCTCGTCGATGACACCGAAGAATCCGACTCGCGGCCGTGGAATCGACGCCTGGTCGGACGGTTCGGATTGCGGGGCGCGCGCGCGCCCGAAATGCTCGGCGTCAACACTGCTCGGAAACGCGTGGACGCGCGGGTGTTTGTGCTTCTTCGCCTCGTACAGGCTGTGGCCGCCCGTGAACACCAGATCCGCACGCTGAAGAAGCTCCTGTTCGCGCGCGAGCAATGACGCGGGGGCGTGCGCGAAGGCAGAGAGCTCGTCCATGCAATCGAAGACGATCGCTTTTGCCTGCACGCCGCGCGACCATTCGAGCGCCATCGGCGTGTAGTACCAAAGGATGGGATGCACAATTTGGTGATCGCGCAGCAGATTGCCGAGCAGGATTTGCTGCAGTCGAGTGCTGAGTACGGCACCAAGTTGCGGCGGCAGATGAGGAACAACGACGGTAACGCCGGCGTCGGTCGTGACATCGAGGCGCGGTTCGGTCGCGTCGTCGATGGGTTCCTCGACAAAGAAGACGCGGCGATCGCGTGCGAAGCGCGTCATCAGATGTTGCGGACGCTGATAAACGAAATTCCATCTCAGATGCGAGAAGCACAACAGGTCGTCGCCATGTTTCGCATGACGGGACACCGCAGGCGCAACATTGAAGATGGGGTCGTTCATGAATGTGACATCGAGCAAAATGCGTACCCTGCGATTGCTCGCGCTTCGACCTCGTCGGAGCGCCAACAGTCATGAAGGCTGCGGCAGAAGCACCGCGCCGTTGCGGCCCGTCAGCGCGCGATATGACTCGATCACGCGGTGGGCAACAGCCGTTGCGTGCGGCTTTCGACAGAGGGCAACGATCGCGCCGCCGAATCCACCACCCGTGATTCGCGCGCCGAGCACCTCGCACTCGGCAGTCGCAAGCTGGA
>JBKPNV010000076.1:0-4733 GCA_046732795.1 Acidobacteriota bacterium | reverse complement strand
AAGGCGCGGGCCGAGCTCGGATGGAAGACGCGACCGTTGCGCGAGACATTGACGGACACAATCCGCTGGCTGCAGAACCCATTTCCAGACTCCGCCGCGTCGCGCGCCCAGGGACAGGGAGCAGCGGTGCGATGAACAGGTCCCGTCAGCTTTGCGGCGAACGAATGCCGAACACGTTGCCTTCAGGGTCGACTCCGTCCCACGCGTCCCATGGCCGTTGCACCATCGTGATGCCCAATGATTCCAGCCGCGCTCGTTCGGCATCCACGTCGTCGACTTCGAAAATGAGCTTCACCGGATTTTGTCCACGCGGGCGCGGGGGCGAGGCGATCTCGATCTGAGTGGCAATCTCGGGAGGAATGGCGTGCAGGGCGAACAGCACGCCGCCGGCATCGAATTCGGTCCACGAATCTGTCCAGGTATCGTTGCGCGGCTTGACGCCAAGCATCTCGCTATAGAACGCGCGCATGCGGGGCAGGTCCTTCACGTACACCATCGCGCTGCTCAGTCGCATAGGCAGACGATACCCGAAAACAGAGATTCTCTCGTCGGCGCCCGGCGGCGTCCGGTGTCAGGCAGTGAATCGTGAATGGCGGGCGTCGCGATGACATCTTCGCTGGTTCGCAAGGGGCCGATCCAGGCGATTGTCAGGACCATAATAGCCCTCGCATCGAGTCATGGCTGGTCGAGAGTGTTACCACTGCAAACAGTGGGTCGAGGAAGGCGAGGCCCACGACTGCTGGACGACGACGGAAGCGGCGCTCACGCAGGATCTATCGGAAGACCTGCGCGACGCATGGGAGCGGCTGCGTGACACCGCCGCCGAATTCGGCGAACAGCGGATTTATGCGTCGCACAACTCGATCATGTTCTCCCGGACGTCGTGTTATTTCTTCGTCCGGCCGAAGAAGAGCTTCCTCGAGGTCTGCGTGTTTCTCGGGCGTGCGGTGAAGGCGCCGCAAGTGCGCCGTGCCGATCGCACATCGAAATCGAAAGTCGCTCACATCATCCAGATTCGCCATCGCGACGAGGTTGAGACTCCCATCACCGACTGGCTGCAGGAGGCCTACGATTTCTCATCTTCAACCGCAGTCGCGGCCAGCAGCGGCCGTGCATCAAAGAAGGCGAAATCCACTGCCAGGAACGCCAGGTCCGTCCGGCAGCGCCCACGCAGGAAATCGTCTTAACACAGCACCGGCTTGATATCGACGACTGGCGTTCCGTCGATCGCCTCGATCGGACCGATGCGCAGGCGGTGTCCGTCGATCTCGCGCACGACAACCGGATGCAGGCCGAGGGGATTGGGTCGATCAGGAGATCGCGTCGCGAACACACCCGTGAGCGGGTTCGCAGGATTTCCCCGCGGATGCACCTGGAGAACGTTGCGACGTCCCTGATGCAGCCACGTGATCACGATGAGCTCATCGCCGGCCGAAATCCCGAGCAGGCCGTCGGCCGCTAACGGATCGACTTCGAGCCAGGCGTCGGGCGCGCCCTCCGCTCCCTGTTTCGGCGCTCCATGCCGTTCGGTCAGCGTTGACCTGATCACACCGATCGCCCGCAACGATCCGGCCGCGGCGCGTGCTCCCTTGACGCTCATGTCTCCACCCCGACTCATGCTGAACTGAACTCCGGCGCTTGACAAGGGAGTGCCGTGGGCTGCTCCACACACAGGAATGGAAAAGGGTGCGGCGCTCAGCTACGACCGCCTGAACGACGTCACCAGGAACTGGCGGATGGATCAACGCGGCCCTGAGTGTCCGTTGCCAGGAAGCGGAGCGCTGTCAGGCTCGGCAGGAAAAAGTACGCGCCGGCTTTCACGGTGACGAAACGTGGCAAGACCTGCGTGCGCAGTGCGCCGTGTTGGCGCGGAATCGTCATCCGGCTCGGGATGTCATCCGTGCCCGGACTGCTCGCAAGCGGATCCATGTTGTCGTTCAGTCCGCCGAAGCGCGGGTTGTTGCACCAGGTCTGCTGCACGAATTCGAACTGACTTTTCAGGCTGGCGTTGACGCAGAAGAAATGCACACCTCGCGCCTGGCCATCGTCTCGCATCTCGAGCAGCGTCTGCTGAAGGTCCGTCGACCCGGGACGCAGCGCGCCTGGATTGAAGAGTGGAGGGCCGAAGACGCGTCCCCGCCGGATCAGTCGATGCGCATCGGTCATGTTGAGCGACTGTTGCGACGGGTACGGTTTGAGCGCATCACGCGGGTTGGTACGGCGGACGTGAGCTCCGGCTGGGCATTTCAGGCCGCCGGGATCATCAGAGTAAAAGAACTCGTTCATCTCAGCGAGCCGCGAATCATCTGTCTCCGGTGCCAGCGCGAGCGGTGCGCCCGAGGGCCAGCGTCCAACGCACTTTGATGCAAGCCAGACTGCGCTGCTCATGTCGGTGTGACCACGCCGAATCGTTTCACGGATCATGAACCGCCAGAAGCCGGCGACATCCTGCTGAAGCTTGCGATAGACGAGATAGGAGCCGTGTCTCCCGAGATCCGCGAGCGGTTCGCTCGCGTAATACGGATTCGAGAACTGGCGCAGGACTTCATCCCGATCCATCGAGCGAGGCACGACCGGCGTTGGCGGAATGAGCCCGTAATGATTCTCGTACCCGAGGACGAACTCGCCCGTCGCGACGCCGGCGTCGTGCAGCCCGGCGATCTGTGGTTGCGCGATGCCATCGTGGAAGCCGAATGGCTCTGTAGCCGTGTCCGGTCGATAACCGCGCTGCAGGCTGCCGCGGAGTTCGGCGACACCGTCGCATGATTTGAGAATCGCGCGCTGCGAGTCGCACAGTGCGTCGAGCCGTGCTTCGTCCGACGCAAAGAGGAGCAGCACGGCATGGATGGGTTCGGTACCCGGACCACCAAATTCCCAACGCTCCGGCGCACTGTCGCCCGTATCGCCCAGGATGCGCGAACGCTCCGGTGACGCGATGCCATCCTGGAACTCGGAGGGGAATGTGGACAGCACGCGTGAGGGCAGTCCGGTCGCGCGCAGACCATCCGCTGTGATGGCGATATTGACCGCCGAGTGTGGTTTGACGCCTGCCGCCTGTCGGTCTTGCGCCCACCGTCTCGACGAGGTGATCGCTGGTGAAATGCGTGAAAGCCACCGCCGTCCGCCGGTATCCCGTGTCATCGCGACAAAGAGGTACGCAGCGTACGGCAGATGTCGATAGCCGCTGGTGATCACTCCCTGTATGTCGCCGAGGGCTTCGTTCGTCAGCCGCAACGTGTGATGTGCTCCCTTCAGCTAGTGCGCGCGATCGGCGGTGATGTTCAGCACTGTCGCGTGCGGGTACGCCGCGAAGAAAATATCAGGCGGTACCTGGTGACTGCGCAAAAAGTGCTTGAACGCGGGTAAATCCCTCGCGCCGTCAGGGGGCATGCCGAACGACGTTTCCCAGATCGCGTCGAGACCCGACAGGATCATCTCGGCGAATTCGTCGATGTAGCTCTCCCAGCTCCCATCGTAGTCGCTGATGAAGAGCAGGCGGCGGCCGCGATCGATCAGCATCCAGCGTGCAAAGTGGATCGTGCTGATCCCGATCAACGAGCCAGGCGGGGAGAGACGTCGCGCCGCGGAATCGATCGCCGCCAGGACGGCTCGCACGCGGCCAACGGCCGCCGCATCGACCACCGTCACCAGCGTGAGCTGATTCTGGGCGACCGCGTCTTCCCGGAAGGCGGGTGCAATGGCGGTCCACTCGGCCGGAATTTCGTCGCCCGCCACGAGAGGAGCGAACGGGCTCTTCTGATCGAGAACGAGACTGCTGTACGGAGACTTTCGCGGCGGGACGCGATTTTGGGTCACCCAATTGACGATGCGAAACACGGCGTATCGATTGAGGGTCGCCGTGATGCGCAGCGTACCGTGGTAGACGTTGCCAAATCCATTCCGTGCGATGGCGCGAGTAAGGTCCGTGACCACAGGGGCCGCGCGGACGATCCGCCGCAGTGCGGTGAGGATCGAATCGAGCCGCATGCCGGCGCCGCCACCCCGCCGGTCGCCGCTGTTGTCGGCGCCCGGTATGGCGGAGTCCTGAAGAAGATGCCGATTGTGTCGCGCCGCGATAGCGTTGGTAATGGAACTGACGGTATCGTCACGAAAAGCGACGTAGTATGCGTCGGCATCGTGTGCGTGCGCCGTGATGAACGATCGGAAGCCGGCAACGCCGGTGTAGCCCTCGCATGCCCCCCAGATCGCGTCCATGTCCGACGTAATGGAGACGAGCTCGTCGAGATGTCCGTCGAGCGCGCCATCATAGACCGACGCAAACAGGAGGCGCGTGCGGCCCACTCCTCGATCCGGATCGTTCAGGATGGCCAATCGTGCGAAATGAATGCGGCGACTGCGGACGAACGCGATGTCGGGACGTGGGACAGCCGGCGACCGGCGCTTGCCGGCGATGTCATCGCCGATCGCGCGCAGCCGCGTGCGTAGATCGGTGTCTCTCCCGGGCAGTATCGGCGCGAGAACGGTCAGGCACTGTGGTGCCATGTCTGACGAACGAGTGTACGCGTTCAGCAGCTCACACGCGCGTAGACGACGTCCCACACGAGATGACTCTGGTGCAACTGCCCGCGACTGCGTGGGAAATTCTTCTCGAGAACGAGGCACTCCTCGATGTCGGAGGTCTCGAGCAGTCTCCAGCCAGTGGCGTGATGGGCCTGCTCGTGCACGGAGTCGCGCAGCTGGAACACCAGCAGCCGCTCGATGCCTTTGTAGAC
>JBKPNV010000075.1:0-7260 GCA_046732795.1 Acidobacteriota bacterium | reverse complement strand
GCCAGCGGTGGGCTCGAGGTCCTGCAGCTCCGGCCGAACTTCTACATGATCGCCGGCGGTGGCAGCAACGTCGGCGTGCAGATCGGAGACGACGGCGTGGTCGTGGTCGACGCGGGCTCGTCGGCCTCGGCGAAAGATCTGCTGGCCGCCATTCAGAAGCTCACGCCGCGCCCCATTCGCTACATCATCGACACCAGCGCCGATCCGGATCATGTCGGCGGCAACGAGACGATCTCGAAGGCCGGCCAGACCCTGTTCACCGCTGCCGGATCGATCTCGCTGCCCGGCAACTTTCTCGGCGGCGTCGCGTCGATTCTCTCTGCCGAAAAAGTATTGACGCGCATGAGCGCGCCAACCGGGCAGGCATCACCGTACGCGGCTGAAGCGTTGCCGACAGAGACATTCGACCAGCCCCGCAAGTACATGTTCCTCAACGGCGAGGGCATTGAAGTCCTGCATCAGCCCGCGGCGCATACCGATGGTGATGTCGTTGTCTTCTTCCGCCGCTCCGACGTCGTCGTCGCGGGCGACGTTCTCGACATGACGCGCTTCCCGGTGATCGACGTCGCCAACGGCGGTTCGATCGCGGGAGAGATTGCGGCGCTCAACCGGATCGTCGAGCTGGCCATTCCCTCGGTGCCCATCGTCTCGCGCGAGGCGGGCACCATCGTGATCCCCGGACATGGTCACCTGTGCGATCAGCTCGACGTCGTGGAGTACCGCGACATGGTCAGCATCATACGAGACCGTGTCCGTGACGCGAGAGATGCCGGCATGACTCTCGAACAGGTCAAAGCGGCATCGCCGGCGCGCGGGTACACTCGGCGCTACGGGTCGGACTCCGGCCCGTCGAGCACCAACAACTTCATCGAGGCGATCTACAAGAGCCTTCCGAAAGGGAAATCATGAGCGCCCGGCTGGCCTCGGCTGTGGTGCTCCTTGCCGCGAGTCTCGTGTCGATGCCCGCGTACTCCCAGGGTCGACAGGGTGGTCCGCCTCCGACGGCGCGGGCATCAGCACCGATCGATCTCACCGGCTATTGGGTTGCGGTCGTGAACGAGGACTGGCGTTACCGCATGGTCACGCCACCGAAGGGTGAGTACCGCGGTGTGCCGATCACAAAGGAAGCGCTCCAGATCGTCAACGCCTGGGATCCGGCCGCCGACGAAAAGGCCGGCGAGCAGTGCAAGTCGTACGGTGCGGGCGCGGTCATGAGGCTCCCGGCTCGACTGCATATCACCTGGCAGGATGACAACACCTTGAAGGTCGACGTCGATGCGGGCACGCAGACGCGCCTCTTCCGCTTCGCGCCGGCAGCCGCGCCCGCGGGCCCTCCGACGTGGCAGGGTGATTCGACGGCGCAGTGGGAGCGCGCGGGTGGGCGTGGCGGTCCTCCGGCCGGCGGATCGCTGACGGTGGTGACGAAGAATATGCGCGCCGGGTATCTCCGCAAGAACGGCGTTCCCTACAGCGCCGACGCGACCGTTACCGAGTACTTCGACCTGTCGCCGTCGCCCGGTGGTGAGATATTCGTCGTGACGACAGTCGTCGACGATCCACGCTATCTTCTGCAGCCGTTCATCGTCAGCTCACATTTCAAGAAGGAAGCGGACGGTTCCAAATGGGATCCCACGCCATGCTCGGCCCGATGGTGACGTTGCGGCGTAGTTTCATCGCACTGCTGGCGCTCCTCGTGCTGGCTCCGCGAGCCTTCGCCCAGTTCGAGATCGTCGGCTCATGGGCGGCGCGCAACAACGAAGACATCTCGCGCGATTCGTATCCGGTCGATTATGTCGGCCTCCCCCTCAACGACGAAGGCCGGATTCGGGCGCTGAGCTACAACGAATCGCAGCTCGCGATGATCGAACGGCAGTGCGAGGGATGGCCGGCGTTCTATTTCGTCCAGGGTCCGTTCGGTCTGCGCATCTGGAGCGAGGACGATCCGATCAAAGGGCAGGCGATCTCGTACACCATCGGCGCGTGGGAGGATCGCGCCCCGATGACGATCTGGATGGATGGCCGCCCGGAGCCGTCGAAGTACGCCGAGCACACGCGCGGCGGCTACACGATCGGCAAGTGGGAAGGCAACACGCTCGTAGCGCGGACGACGCACATGAAGGCCGGATTTCTGCGGAAGAACGGACCGCCGAGCAGCGATCAGGCGACGATGACGTCGCGCTTCTTCAGGCACGGAGACATTCTGACCGTGCTCGTCGTCGTCGAGGATCCGATCTACCTGGCGGAACCGCACATCATCTCGAAGAGCTTCCAGCTTTCGGCGGCTCCGCTTTCGCCGATCGGTCCGCCATGCGTGTCCACCTTCGAGGGACGTCCGCCCGGAGAGAGCGTTCCGCACTTCGTGCCGGAGAAGAATCCATTCGTCGACGAGCTCACCAAGATGTTCGGACTGCCACGGGACGTCGTGCTCGGACGCCGCGAAACGCTCTATCCGGAGTATCGAAAGACGATCAAGGACAAGTTCGTCACCCAGCCCGCTTGCACGCGGAACTGCGGGGCTCCGCCGCCTCGATAAATCGGTCTTTGATTTTGGTGATCGTTGATTCTTGAATTGTTTTTGATTGTCGATTGTTGATTGGTTGCTGAATCAAGCCCCGCTCAATCAACAATCAACAATTACCAATCAACAACGAATCACTAATCAACGATCATGAAATCGAAAATTCCGCCGGCCCGGTCCCCGATTGGAATCGTCGGATTGGGGATCATGGGGTCGGCGATTGCCAGACAGCTGATCCACGCTGGCCATCGCGTCATCGGCTACGACGTGCAAGCCGCCCGCTTGCGTGACCTCCGAGCAGCGAGGGGAGTAGTTGCGAAGGACTCCGGCGACGTCGCGGCGCAATCCCAAATCATCATCACGTCTCTTCCATCAGCCGAAGCGCTCATGCAGACAGTCGACGGACTGGCGCGAGGCCCGCATGCTGGCCAGATCGTGATCGAGACGAGCACGTTGCCGATCGATGTCAAGCAGCGCGCGCGCACCCGGCTTCGCACCGGCGGCGTCGAACTGCTCGACTGCCCCATCAGTGGCACCGGTGCGCAGGCGCGGAACAAGGACATCGTCGTGTACGCCAGCGGTACCCGTGCCGCCTATCGCCGCGTCTCGAAAGTGCTGGAGGCGTTCACGCGCGCGCACTACTACGTCGGGCCGTTTGGCGATGGCTCGAAGGTCAAGTTCGTGGCCAACCTGCTCGTCGCGATACACAACGTCGCTGCGGCTGAGGCGATGGTGCTGGCGATGAAGGCGGGGCTCGATGCGGGAAAGGTCCTGAAGCTGGTCGCTGAAGGTGCCGGCACCTCTCGCGTGCTTCAGCTTCGCGGGCCGATGATGGTGAAAGGCAACTATCGCAAGGCAACGATGACGCTGGCAACGTGGCAGAAGGACATGGCAATCATTGCAGCGTTCGCGCGGCAGCTGGGCGTCTCGACGCCGCTGTTTTCGACAACCGAGCCGATATACGCCGAGGCGGTCAAGATGAGAAGCCAGGAAGATACGGCGGCTGTCTGCGCGGTTCTCGAGAAAATGGCAGACTATCGCCGATGACAGCTCGATGCCTCGCGTTATCGGCCCTCGAAATCATCGCGCTCGGGATGCTGCTCGTCCCTCCGGCATTCGCGCAGGCATGGAAGCCTTCGTTGACTCCCGATGGTCAGCCCGATCTGCAGGGTGTCTGGTCCGACGCCAGCATCACTCCGCTCGAACGACCGCGCGTGCTGGGTGACCGCAAGACGCTGACCGATGCGGAAGTCGCTCGGCTGAAGGAGCGGGCGGAGCGCCTTTTCAACAATCGCGACAGCGACTTCATTCCCGGCGACAATCTGTTCCTGGCGTTGTGGGCTGACGCCGACACTGTGCACAACCCGAACGCGACCGGCAGCGTGCTCAACATGGTGCCGAGGGAGTTCGACAACCGGACCTCCCTGATCACGGATCCGGCCGACGGCCGCCTCCCGCCGGTGACGGCAGAAGGTCGACGCCGTCAGAGCGAGGGGCTGGTGTCGAATTTCACCACTCCCTGGCAGTTTGGCGCGACGTCGTCGTCCGGGACGTCCCAAGCGCCACATCGTCTTCCCAACGGTCCCGAGGATCTGAGCAACGTACTGCGCTGCGTCAGCTGGGGCGTGCCGAAGATCGCTGGCAACATCAACTACACCAGTCATCAGCAGATCGTCCAGGGACCGGGGTACGTCGTGCTCCTCAGCGAGGTGAACCACGAAGCCCGGATGATCCCACTCGATGGACGTCCGCATCTTCCGCAGGGCATGCGCCAGTTGAACGGCGACTCGCGCGGTCATTGGGAGGGCAATACCCTGGTCGTGGACACGACCAATTTCTCTCCCAGAAGCTTCTTCATGGGTTCGGCCGATGGCCTGCACCTGATCGAACGCTTCACGCGTACTGGTGCCACGACGATGGACTACGAGCTGACGGTCAGCGATCCGACAACGTGGGCGAAGCCGTGGACGGCGCTCATTCGACTGAAGTCGACCGACGAGCGGATGATCGAGTTCGCATGTCACGAGGGGAATCTGCACGTCGTGCGCGGCATTCTCGGTGGCGCTCGCGCCGAGGAGAAACAGTAGAGGGTCCCGCCCCAGTCGATCAGTGCCGACTTGCGCGCAGATGCCACCAGGGAAATACAAACCATAGCCCCGTCACGAATACGACGAGGGCGCTCGTCAGGACGAGACTGATCGTCGTCTGCCCCAGAATGATGCGTGCAATCAGATAAAAGTCGAGTGCGATGCCCAGCATGAGCGGCACCAGCGCAGTAAGCAGCAGCCGGCCGCTGAGGATGAGAAAGTGTTGGCTCACCTGGCGTGGCCGCGTTTGTCGATGGTACGCAGCCGGCGCCATGACCAGAGCGCCCGCGACGGCAAGAAGAGCCAGGGCGAGCAAGTGGATGCGCTGCTCGAGCGGTGACAATCGCGCTTCGAACGTCGCGCTGAAAACGGCGATCAATTGAAACCCCAGCAAGGCCTGCAGGCCCGGCAGGATCATCCGACACTCTTCCAGCAGGTGTGTGACGGCACTGGTCAGAGAAAGCTCTTCAACCTCACTGGCGGCCATCGTGTGTTCCTCGCAGGAAGTAGTGTCGGCCTTCAGGCGGACCTCTCGCGATCGCGAGCAAAGGACCCGTTGATCTCAGCGAATGGTACAGCGCGCGAGAACGACGTGAACGTTCCACGTTCGGCGATCTCTTTTGCCGCGATCATGAACGCCGCCCACGCGGCGCGCGCCAACGCGCCGCCGACGCTGATCCGGCGGACGCCGGCCGCTGCCAGTTCGGCAACAGTAGAGAAGTCGCTGCCGACCAGCACGTTGACCGGTTTAGGCGCGACGGCGCTGACCACTGCTTTGATGTCTGACATGGTACGGAGGCCGGGCGCATACAGGCACTCCGCACCTGCATCCGCAAAGGCCGTCAGCCGGCGAATCGTCTCGTCGAGATCGGGACGTCCCACGATGAATCCTTCCGAGCGGGCAGTGAGCAGTACGCCGGTTCCACTGCCGTCGATAGCCTGCCGCGCGGCCCGGATGCGCTCGACGGCGAGCGTGAAGTCGAAGAGAGGCTGTGACGAGTCGCCGGTGGAGTCCTCGATCGACAGCCCCGCGATTCCGGTGTTCGTGGCCCAGGTCACGTTGGCCGCAACGCCTTCCGGATCGGTCGCGAATCCTCCCTCGAAATCCGCGTTGACGGGGAGGTCAACGGCGGCGCTGATGACCTGCAGCCGTTCGAGCGTGACGTCGAGCGGCACATGGTTGTCGGCGCGCCCCATCGACCAAGCGATTCCCGAACTGGTCGTGGCGAGAGCCGGGAAACCAAGGTTGGCAAGGAGCCGCGCGCTTCCGGCATCCCAGGGGTTGGGAATGACGAAGCAGCCGTGCTCGTGGAGCTGGTGAAAAATCCGGGTCCGATCAGAAAGCGCAGTCATCGTACGAGGATAAAGACTTCGGAAGCAGAAGTCTCATACCTACAACTGATCGGTGATCCACGTATTGGCAGGTTTACGCGGACAACAAACCTGTCTTTGGACTTCTGGCGCGTGCCAAGTCGCGTCGGTCATGCTGGCTGCGGGCTCAGCGTCAGCCGCTGCGGCCGCGGGACCGCCAACGGCGCAGCGTTGGCGTATTCCCGGCCGCCTGGCGCGCCGAGATCCGAGGCGGGCTGCTCGTTGCCGCTCACCTGTGGCCGGCGGGAGTCGCAAGGTTTCCACCAGCAACTGTTTTGACCATGGAACGCGCGTAGCATCGTCCCATCCAGGTTCGGCGCTGCCCAACGTCCTGCCACTCACCTGCGCCACGCGCAAGCGAGCCCCGATGCGGTCAGGCGCAGCGGCCAGTGGGCCGGATGTTCAGGACACTGTTCAATCAGAGAAGTCTCGGCGCATAGGCCGCCCCCATGCAACGCTCAATCGTGATGAATATAGAAGCGGTTTCCATCCAGGTCTTCCAGCGTGAACTGCCACAAGCCCCACGGCTGCTTCTGTAGGGGTTCGACGATGTTCGCGCCAGACGATTTCAGCTCGTCGAACGTGGCCTCGATATCCGGCGCGAACATCCAATGCACAGCCGGCTCGAACGGCGGGAGTCGTCTGCGAAAGAAGATTGCGAAATTCCCGCGCGTCACCGCGCCCATCCCCTTGTCCGGCAACAGCCAGTTCACCTCGAAACCCAGCACATCACGATAGTGTTGCTGCGCGCGCTCGACGTCTATGACCGGCAGTTCTGGAACGGGCGTGTCAAGCGTTGTTCGTATGCTCATATCCTGGCCTATGCGAACGAACGGTTGCCGTGCTACGGCTTCTCATCGGGGCGCTTTGTCGATCCCGCGCCCTCCCTCGAGTACGACAACACTGGCCAGGGAATCGCGCTCGACCGCAGTTCTAATCGTGGCAAGTTGTTCCGGCCTGAGGTCTGTTGCGTAGACACGCCCGCTCGGTCCTAATCACCTCGCGAACGCCACGGCCATCGCTCCTCGAGAGCCGTTATTCTCGTGTGTCGACTTCCCACACAATCGCTCGAGCGGCTGCAGGTCATGAGCGCCGCCGGAGGCGTTCGTCCGTCGGAACCTTCTTACATACAACTCGAGCCGCTTCGTCATCTCGCCGATTGTGACAGCGCTGTTGGCAGCCTACGGTTGCGGGCTCGTGATGGCCTTTCTCAGCGCCGCTGGCAGGTTGCCGTCATTGCACGTCAACCCCGGAGCAGCGCCAGGCAGGCCCTGCCGCTCGATC